>NZ_JPOI01000001.1:0-336250 GCF_000733845.1 Geobacillus vulcani PSS1 | reverse complement strand
TTGGCGAGCAAGCGGACGAATGGCGGCCGCGCCAAGGGACAGCTCCGGTGTTTTCACGGCCGCGTTTCATGCAGGGGAAAACGTTGACGCCGGCCGAAAAAGGAACGGCCCTCCATATCGTCATGCGCCATCTCGATTTGCAGGCGCCGCTTGATGAATCGTCGATCCGCAGTCAAATCGTCCGCCTTGTTGACAAAGAGCTGCTGTCGACAGAACAGGCTGAGGCGGTCGATCCAGCAGCCATCGCTGCCTTTTTCGCTACAGATCTTGGCCGCCGCCTTTGCGCTGCCCGCGAAGTACACCGTGAAGTGCCGTTCAGCTTGGGGCTTCCGGCGGCTGAACTGTACGGCCGCGAAGGGACGGAAAACGGCCGGTGCGTCCTCGTGCAAGGGGTGATCGACTGCGTCTTTGTCGACGAATGCGGCTATGTGATGATCGACTATAAAACGGATGAAGTCGCCCGCCGTTTTGCCGGACAACAGGATGAAGCGGCTCGTTTTCTGCTCGGCCGCTACGGGACGCAAATGCGCTTGTACCGGCGGGCCATCGAACAAATTTGGCGCGCGCCGGTGGCGGAATGCTATTTGTATTCGTTTGATGGAAGATTTGTTGTGGCTGTTGAGTGATGCAAGGGAGGAGAAGGAATGCGCATTTTGCATACCGCGGACTGGCATTTTGGGCGAACGCTTGAGGGACGAAGTCGGATGGCCGAGCAAGAGGCGTTTGTTGATGAGCTTGTGGAGATTGTCAAGAAAGAACAAATCGACGTCATCCTTGTGGCCGGCGATGTGTTCGACTCCGTCAACCCGCCGGCGGCTGCGGAACAGCTGTTTTATGAAAGCCTCGCCCGCCTGTCCGACAAAGGACGCCGTCCCGTGGCGATCATCAGCGGCAATCACGACCATCCCGACCGGATCAGCGCCGCCCGGCCGTTGCTGTCTGAGCACAATATTTTTCTTTTCGGTCGCCCGCAAGCGGTTGTTTGCCGGATTGATGTCCCATCGTGCGGCGAAACGATGATGCTCGCTCCGTTGGCCTATCCGTCCGAATCGCGTCTTGCCGAGCTGTTGTCGTCCGACTGCGAGGAAACAACGATGCGCGATCGGTACGATGAACGCATCCGCGCCCTATTAGCGGCGATGGCTGCCTCGTTCACGATGGAGACCGTCAATATCGCGATGAGCCATCTTTATGTCGCCGGCGGACATACGTCCGATTCCGAGCGGCCGATTGAAGTCGGCGGCGCTTATACGGTGGCGGCGGAGAGCTTGCCGAAAGCCGCGCAATATGTGGCGCTTGGCCACTTGCACCGGCCGCAGGACGTCAAGCGGGCAAAGACGGCGGCTCGCTATTCCGGCTCGCCTTTGGCGTACAGCTTTTCCGAAGCCGGCCATGCCAAATCGGTCACGGTCGTCGACGTGCATCCGAGGGAAGCGGCTAAGGTGGAGGAAATCCCGCTTTCCGCGGGCAAGCCGCTTATCCGCTGGAAGGCGACGGAGGGGCTCGCCCAAGTGCATCGTTGGTGCGAGGAGGGAAGAGACCGATCCGGCTGGATCGATTTGGAGATTCATGTGACCGAGCCGTTGACAATGGAAGAAATTGATCGGCTGCGTAAGCTTCATCCCGGATTTGTCAACATTCGCCCGGTGTTTCCCGATCGGGCGGAAGAGATGATGGAAATGAGCCGCGAGCCGCTTTCACTCGAAGAAATGTTTCACCGATTTTACGAACGGCAGACCGGGGGACAAACGCCGGATGAAGAGCTCGTCCGCCTCTTTTTGGAGCTGGCGGCGGAAGAAGAGAAGGAAGGAGAGGAAGAATGAAGCCGATCTCGCTGACGATCGCCGGGCTTCATAGCTTTCGTGAAAAGCAGACGATCGATTTCACCGCGCTGTGCGAGGGTGGGGTGTTTGGCATTTTCGGGCCGACTGGAAGCGGCAAATCAACGATTTTAGACGCCATGACGCTTGCCTTGTTCGGCTGCGTCGAGCGGGCGGCTAACCGTACGCAGGCGATCATCAACCACGCGGAGCAAGGGTTGTTCGTTTCGTTTACGTTTGAACTGGAAAATGCGGCAGGAGCGAAACGGTATACAGTCGAACGAAGCTTAAAAAAAGTGGATGAGTGGCGGACGCGCAGCGCTGTTTGCCGCCTGATCGAGCACCGGCCCGAGCCGGTCGTGCTCGCCGATAAACTATCGGATGTGGACAAGGCAATCGAGCAATTGCTCGGCTTGACGATGGAGGATTTCACCCGGGCGGTCGTCTTGCCGCAAGGAAAATTTGCCGAATTTCTGTCGCTTAAAGGGGCGGAGCGGCGGCAAATGCTGCAGCGCCTCTTTCATCTTGAGCGGTATGGCGATCAGTTGAACAAAAAGTTGAAAGACCGGCTTGCCGCCGCTGAGCAAGAATGGGAAAAAATCGAAGCGGAAAAAGCGGGGCTCGGTGACGCTTCAAAAGCAGCGCTCGAGCAGGCAGAGATGGACGTGCGGGAGCTCGCGGGGCTGTTGGCCAAGCGAAAAAAAGAACTAGAAGAAGTCGAAGCAGATGTGGAACGAACAAAACAACGATGGGTGCGGCAGCAAGAAAAAGAAGAGGTCGAACAAGAGCTTGCCGTGCTGCGGCGGCGCGAATTCAGCATTCGCGAGCTTGAGGAAAAAAAGGAGCGCGCCGAGCAAGCGGAGCGCATTTGGCCGTATTGGGAGCAGTGCGAGCAGGCGAGCCGTTTGCGGGCAGAGGCGTTTCGTCGGTATGAAGGACTCGCTCGTCGGTTAGAGGAAGCCCAATCGAGCTATAAAGAAGCAGCGCAACGTTATGAACGGGCGCGCCAAGAAAAGGCGCAGCGGGAACCGGAATTGCTTGTTCAGATGGAACGGCTGCGGCAGGCGGCGCAGCTTGAGCAACAAATGGAAGTGCTTGGACAGGAACTCGCTGCTCTTCGTGAAGAAAGGGAGCGGCTCATTGCCCGGGAGAAGGCAGCCGCCCGCCGGTTTGAAGAGGCGTCGGTCTGGTATGAGCGCGGCGTAAAGCGGCAGCGGGAGTTGAAAGAGGAACTGAAACGGCATGAGGAGGCGCTGGCTGGAAAAGATGAGGTAGAGCAGGCATACAGGCAGAAGCAGCATATTGAGCAAACGGCATCAGCCATTGCTCGCATTGATGCTCAGCTTCGGCAAAAAGAAAGCGTTTGGCGACGGGCGAAAGAGGAAAAGTTGGAGCGGGAACGCCGATCAGCGGCTGCGAGCTCCCGACTCCAAGAGCTGTTCCGGCGTGTGGAGCGGGCGTATCGTTTCGTCTGCTGGCGGCAGCAGGACGCTGAAAAACAATTGTATACTTTGCAGAAAGCCATAGAGGCGGAGCGACAGCGAACTGAAGAAGCGCGGACGGCGCACCTCGCTTCCGCCTTGGCTGAGCGGCTCCGTCCCGGTGAGCCGTGTCCAGTGTGTGGATCGTGCGAGCATCCGCATCCAGCCGCTGCGCCGCGCGATGTCCAATTTGAGCGTCTGTCCGAGCTTGAGGCAGAGCGACAGCGGTATGAACAAGATTGGCAAACGATCATTTCGTTCAAGGCGCAGCTCGAGCAACTCGCCGAGCTGGCAGTAGGACATGAAGCGCCGCCTGTGTTTGCCGAAAACCGCTCGGCGGAGGAGGCGATCGATCTCACTGTGGAAGTGCGGGCGCTTGCCCAAGATGTCATCGAATTGAAAGAAGCGGTCTACCGGGCGCTTGCCCAATGGAACGAAGCTGAGTCAGCGCGGCGCGAAGCAGAGAAAGCGTGCCGGTGGGCAGCGGCGGACATTGAAGCGTTGCAAGTTGAAAAACAGCGGCTGGAGGAAGAGCGGCGGCAACTTGAACAGCAATGGCGGCAGACGTATCCTTCGCTTTCGCTTGAGACGATTGATGCAGTGTATGAACAGCTGCGCGAACGGGAAAAAATGCGGCGTGACGTGCAAAAGCGGCTGGAGGACAGCGTGCCGTTTTTAGAGGAAAAACAGCGGGCGAAAGAGGAAGCGGCTGAAGAGCGGCGTCAGCTTGAGACAGAGCAGGTGCGTCTTGACTCGCTGATCGGCGCCAAACAGCAACAATGGAATGAATATGAGCGGCAGCGGGGCGAGAAGGCGGGCTCAGACCCAGCGGCCGTGCAGCTTCAGAAGGTGGAGGCCGAATGGCGTCGATTGCAAAACGGCGAGCAACAGGCGTATGAGGCCTGGCAGCGGGTCCAGCGGGAATATCAAATGCTTGAAAGCGAAACCAAAGCGGCCAAGCAGGCGTGGGAAGAAAGCGCCCGCCGCGAAGAAGAGGCGCTCGCTCGCTGGCGCGGCGCGCTTTCGGACACCATGTTTGCCGATGCCGAACAAGTCAAGCAAGCGAAGGCAAAAAAAGTGCAACGGGATGAATGGGATGAGGCGATCCGCCGCTATTGGCGCCAAATCGAGCAAGCTGAACATCGCCTCGCCCAACTGGCCGCCGCCATCGGGGGGGAGACGGTGAGCGCCGAACAATGGGAGACGATGCAACGTGTATATGCCGAGTTGAAGGAGCAAGTGGAGGCGATGACGCAGCAGCTCGGGGCGGCTCAAGCGAAGGTGGAAGAGATGAGAAAAAAACATAGCCGCTTTGTTGAACTTGAGGAGAAGCAGGCGGAACTCAGCCGGCGCATCGAACGGTATAAACAGCTGCAGGCGCTGCTTCGCGGCAACAGCTTTGTCGAATTTATGGCTGAAGAGCAGCTCGAGCACGTAACCGCCATGGCTTCGGAACGGCTGCAACGGCTGACACGGCATCGGTATTCGCTCGAATTGGATTCGCAGGGGGGGTTTCTGATCCGTGATGATGCCAACGGCGGCGTCAGACGCCCCGTATCGACGCTCTCGGGCGGCGAAACGTTTTTGACGTCGCTGTCGTTGGCGCTGGCGTTATCGGCGCAAATTCAGCTGCGCGGCGAATATCCGCTCCGCTTTTTCTTCTTGGATGAAGGGTTTGGCACCCTCGATGCTGAGCTGCTTGAGACGGTCATTTCTGCCTTGGAAAAACTGCATACCGAGCGGCTGGCGGTCGGCGTCATCAGCCATGTTCAAGAAATTCGCAACCGTCTGCCGCGACGGCTTATCGTCGAACCGGCTGAACCGTCCGGCCGCGGCACGCGCGTCCGACTGGAAATGATGTAAATTGACGTGCCCGTCGAACAGGAAGGGCTTTAGGCAAAGGAAAGCTGTTTCAAGAGGGCGGGGTTCTTTCGATCCGTTCTAACAGCGTTTTGCGCGTATATGTATAAGGAAAGGAGGGTTGATCCAAAACGCATTCGCGTTTTGGGTCAGCTCCCTTGCTCTTTTTTGTTTCGGTGGCCTTCTCTGATAAGGCTGATCTCCTATTTCTCCCATTTGGTCGTTAATGCGGCGGTCTCTTTGCCGTGTTGAAGAAAGGTGATGAAAGGGTTTCATCCTTTGCAGTTAGTTGTTGGCGGCCACATTTTGGTCAAACACATCCGGATCAAATGAGTTTGTAAAACTGATGGCGTTGTTCGTCATCACAAAATCGCCGGTGTTGAATCCACCGGATCCGGCTTGCGTTTTTGTGGCGACTTTCGGCGCGATGTACAGACAGTCGCCCATTTGAACGACAGCTCCGCTGCTAACGTTATTGATTTTAATCGGGCCGACAAACGAAGGCATTATGAATCCCTCCCTCTCGTTGACGCGCTTGACTCAGAACCGGCCAGCTGACGGATATGTTTAATTCTTGCCTCTGCCTCCGCTGTCGAAGTCGAGCCGATATGGATGATAGCGGACGAAGAAACGGCGAGCACGCGCACAGACTGAACGGAAATGATCGGGGACTCATGGAGCGTTTGGCGTGCAGCTACCGGCGATGGAGAAGTCCAGCGCGGAATCGGCTTCGTAAAAACAGGGAATATTTGTTCTCCTTCTGGACCAAAAAACAGTTCATATTGCCGCTGAACGGCAAAGGCGCGCGTGCGGGCGGAAATTCGCTCTGAGTCGCCGATTTGCAGGACAGAGCTAATGATAAGCGTTTCAGCATGGAACGTTTGCACAACTGACGTTCGTTTCACGGTGCTTCCCCTCGGGTCGGCACAAGTGGGACAAACGGACCGATGATGAGCGATTCGGGTGGCGTGTCAAACGCTGATGATAAATGGATCGCATCGGCGTCGCCGATTAAAAACAGTGAGGCGCTGGCGACGGCCACGAGGCGGATGTCGCCAACATGCAGATGGCGATTGATCACTGTATAATTCACGTCTCTCCCTCCCCTGAAGGCAAATGTTTTAAAAACGCATCGAGTGATTGTTCGATATCGGCTTTCACTTTTTGAAAAATTTCATTTTCGACCGCCTCATCACGGTCACCGGATGGAACGTAGCCATGGTTGGCTTTCTCTTGCAAGTAGAAGCGGATGCGCTCGTCCGTTTGCCGGGCGATGTCTTGCAAAATGAACTGTCGATACGTATCGTCGAGGCGGCGGCCGTATTGCTGCTCAAGGCGTTTTAACGTTTCCGGCGCTTCCCCGTTGAGATAGGCGGCCACTTTTTCTTGAATCGGGCGCATGAGCACCGGTTCCGGCTTTGGAATCACCGTTTTGACCGGTTCGACGGCAAAGTCTTCAATCGTGCCGCCGGCTCCAGGCGGAGCGATCCCGATGTTTAGCGTTCCTTCGAGCGTTTCTACTTTGAGCTGGTCAAATTTATATTCAATTCGTTCGATCGATGTACGCGGTTGAGCCTCCATTTCCCGAAGCCGGGCTTCAAGTGCGTGGAGGCGGCGTTCCAACCCCCGTATTTTTTTTGTTTGCCATGACAAATAGCGGTGCAGTTGGACGAAATACTGGTAAACACTCATCGTGCACCATCATCCTCTCCAAAGAGCCCTCTTACTTCAATATATGGACGGCCTTTCGCTCTCATCACTTTTTTCGCTAAATTTAGCGGGTGGCTGAATGGAGAGGAACGAGAGGAGCGGATGCACCGGGCGGCACGGTCGCCTGTGGAGCCGGACCGGTGAATCCGCCGGTGTTGGCAAGCGTCGAGAGCGCTTGAATGCTTCCGGCGCTGCCGATTTGCAAAACGGATGAATTGGTGACCGAGCCGATCCGCAATTGGTGGATGCAGATGCTTTGGCTGATGTAAACGTGCACCCTCTTCTCCTCCTTCAAACGTTTCCGACGACATTTTCATCGGCGACATCGGCGTCATTCGTATTCGTGTTGCTGTAATAGTTATAAATATGAAGCCCGTCGCCGGTGTTAAACGAACCGGCGCCAGCGAACGTTTTCGTTACGCTTTGCGGAGAAATCGCAAACACATCGCCAATATGGAACACGCCGCTGCTTCCGATGCTGTTCAGTTTGACGACTCCGACAAAAGCCGGCATGTGGGCATGCTCCCTTCCTTGTTTTCTTCGATGATACTAGTGTATGGGAGCAAGCTGCGAAACGTTCGCTTTAATTGTTGGCAGCATTATTTGAGTCGAACACATCTGGATCACCGGTGTTCGTAAAGCTGACGAACGTATTCGTCTGCAGGAAGTCGCCGTTGTTGCCGCCGCCTGAGCCGGTGTTGGATTTCAACGTGCTCTTTGGTGTGATTTGCAAGACGTCGCCGAAATTTACCGTGCCGTCGCCGCTGACATGGGTGATTTTAATTGGACCGCTGATAAATGAAGGCATGAAGAGCCCCCTCCTTTTTTGTCGTGTCGCTATCGTTATTGTATGAAAACAGAGAAAAAACGGTTCAATGCGGGGCGAGAGTCCAAGTGAGGAAAGCAGCTCCCGCGTATGATAAAGAAAGGGAACGGGCAGAAAGGAAGGGGAAAGAGGATGCCAGCAATCGTCATTGGTGGGATCAAAGTGACGAACGTAAGCGGCAATGGCACTGTCAACATGGGGGATGTGCTGCAAATCGCTCCGAAAAGCACCACGAAGTCAAATTCAGGTGCCGGAGGCGGAAATACTGGCGATTTCTTGCAAACGAATACGTTTTGCAACGTCACGAATACGGTTGATCCCGATGTCTCCGACGCTGGGGTGAAAGGAAATAACTAGCTGTTGTCGAGCCGATTCGCCTAGCATTCGTTTTTGGGAAAAAAGGAGAAAACGGGTTCTTTTTTGGCGCCATGGAGCGGACTAGCCAAGAAAGAGGGCTGGCTTCAAAAGTCATTTTACGACTTTTGGGACGGCCCTCTTTTTCTTTATGCCATCTTTGTTATATAATACAATTATGAATTTTCTAAAACATAAAACAGGGGGATGGGAGAATTATTGATATCATTGACCGGAAAAAGGATATTATTATTAGCGGAGGGGAAAATATTTCGTCAATTGAAGTCGAAGGTGCGCTTTATGAACACCCTGCTGTGCTTGAGGCAGCTGTCATTGCCGCACCGCACGAAAAATGGGGCGAAACGCCGCATGCCTTTGTCGTCGTTCGTCCAGGGCACAACGTGACAGAAGAAGAGCTGATCGCCTTTTCTCGGGAAAAACTGGCTCATTTCAAAGCCATTAAAGGCGTCACGTTTGTCGATGAGCTGCCGAAAACAGCCTCCGGAAAAATTCAAAAAGTACATTTGCGTCGCCAGTATTGGGATGCAATTGGAAAATCAGGCCGCTATGTCAACTGATGATACAGGCATGCGCCTTCAGACGAGCAGAGAAATGAATCAAGCGTGCACTGGCAAGGTGGTGGGGCATCTTCGGATTCGTATGCGGCAAGTCGGTGGAAAGAAGGGAGAAAGCGATGATCAGATCGCCCGAGCGAATCGCCGCGGCGGATGTGCTGCGTGGATTCGCCTTGCTCGGCATTTTGCTTGTCAACATGCGTTATTTTTCCTCGCCGGCGTTATACGACGACGGCGCCAAGGGAAGCGCCTTTGACCGGGGGGTGGCGGCGGTTGTCGACGTGTTGTTTGAAGCAAGCGCGTATCCGCTGTTTGCCTTTTTATTCGGCTTCAGCGCAGTGATGATGTTCCGCCGGCTCAGCAGCCGCGGGGAGCGGCCGATTCCGATTCTTTTGCGCCGCTTCCTTTTTTTGCTTGGGATTGGCCTCGTTCATGCGTTTGGCCTCTGGTTTGGCGATATTTTGATTCCCTACGCAATGACAGGGGGGATTATGCTTTTCTTTTTTGCCGCCCCGCCTCGTTGGTGGCGGACGGCGGCCGCGGCGTTCTTTTTTCTTTTTCACGGCTTCATGGTGCTGTTGTTAACTCTCGATGTGTTGGCCGGAGGAATGGAGACAGCTGGCGGCCACGAGACCGCGGCGGCCGCGGCGGTTCGCCATTATCGAAACGGAGCGTTTTGTGATGTATTTTGGCAACGGTGGAGCGACTGGATGTATATCAACGGCGATGGTGGGCTGCTACTTACGGTGTTGACCGTGCTGCCGTTTTGTTTGCTTGGCGGCTATGCTGCTTACGAACGTTGGCTTGAAGCCGACCGTCACCCGCCTGCGAAGCTGCGCCGCCTGATGGGGTGGGCGCTATGCTTTGGTTTAGCACTGAAAACCATTCCGTATTGGGCTGCGGCCAACGACTTGACCGTGTACATCCAAGACAGCTTCGGCGGTGCCGCATTGGCGGTGTTCTACGCGTCTGCTGCCGTGTTCGTCTGTGGGAAACCAAGTTGGAGGCGTGTTTGGCGGTGGTGGCAAGACGTTGGGAAAATGTCGCTCACCCATTACCTGGCGCAATCGCTTGTTTGCACCTCGCTGTTTTACGGTTATGGGCTTGGGTGGTACGGGCGCACAAGCGCATGGCAGGAGACGATGCTCGCGTTTGCCTTGTATGCGGTTGAAGTATGGGTGAGCCGCCACTGGCTTACACGGTTTTGCTACGGACCGATCGAATGGCTGTGGAGGTGGGGGACATACGGAGCGCGGCCGCCGTTTCGCCGCCGGCCGGGGCAATAAAAATCCGCCGCTTACTGAACGGACGGAGATGGTGATTCAAAAGTCTTCGTTTGCTGCAAATATTGATTGATCAATTGGTCCAGCTCTTGGCTACACTCGATCGTCTCTTTGGCCGTGAATCCATAGGTGAGCGCCAATTCAATCATTTGTTGTCGTTTTTCTTCAATTTGCAACAGAACCATTTCCTTCACCATCAATTCGTTTGAAATGTTGGTTGAGGCATGACGCGTCGATAAAAGACGTTTGTTGTATGACGAAAGTCGCAATCGACACACTAGCGGAAACTAAACATTATTATACATATCATGACGAAAAAAGGAAGCGATTCGGGAAAATAAGTGATAAATTTCCTAATTTAGACAAAATTCTACAAAAACAGGACTTTTTCGCCTTGATGGCGAATATCATCCTCAACGCGCCAAAATGGCGAAGACGCGCGGAAGAGAAGAGTCCAAGAAGCGACCGCTGCACAACCAAAGAAAGGGAGAGATACGATGAAACTGATCACCGCACTTTTCGATGGAGAAACGTTTGTCGGAGCCGTGCCGCAAGGAGATGACCGCGTTGTCCATTTGCGCCGCGCCGAACGAGCGATGGCTGGAACGGAGATGATGCCGACGACGATGCTCGCGGCAATTGCTCAAGGAGAGGAGTTTCTCGCCCGGGCGCAAGAAGTGGTTGACTGGGCGCTAGCCCATCCGACGCCGCAATACGTTTGCCGCCTCAACGATGTCCGCCTTTTGGCTCCCATTCCGCGGCCGGCCAAAAATATTTTTTGCATCGGCAAAAACTATGTGGATCACGCGCTGGAGCTCGGCGGCGCCGATGTGCCGGAGCATTTGATTGTCTTCACGAAAGCGCCGACAACAGTCATTGGTCATGAGGAAACGATTTTGCGCCATGCCGGTGTCACCAATGAGCTGGACTATGAAGGGGAGCTGGCGGTGGTCATCGGCAAACAAGGGCGAGGAATCCGCCGTGAGGATGCGCTAGATTACGTATTTGGCTATACGATCATCAACGATGTGACAGCAAGAGATTTGCAGGAGCGGCATCAACAATATTTTCTCGGCAAAAGCTTGGATACATTTTGTCCGATGGGGCCATGGATCGTGCCGAGTAAATTTATGAAGAATCCAAACGCCTTGCACATCGAGACGCAGGTCAACGGCGAAGTGCGCCAGCAAGCGAACACGAAACAATTGATTTTTTCCATCGAATCGATCATCGAGACGATCTCCAAAGGCATTACGCTTGAGCCGGGCGACATCATTGCTACAGGAACGCCGGCCGGGGTTGGTAAAGGGATGAACCCGCCGCGTTTTTTGCAAACGGGTGATGTCATTGAGGTGACGGTGGAAGGCATCGGCACGCTGCGCAACAAAGTGGGAGAGTAAACGGCGAAAGCGAAAAAGCTTCCACTGGTGTTCGAAAGGCGCTCTCTTGAAAGAAAGGGCTTCTTTCGTTTTCACGAAGTTTGTCAACCGTCCGCCCGCCGTGCTATGATGGGGAGGAACAAGGAATGGTTGGAGGGATGAACGTTGACGCATGCCCACATTACGAGCTGGCTCATCACGATTGTTTTGTTTTTCCTTGCGGTGTCAATGGAGCGGCAAAGGGCGGACAAAGCCAAGATCGTACAAATGGTGTTGCGGCTGTTTTACATCCTCACGATCGTGACGGGGGGGCTTTTGCTGCATAGCATTGCTTCGATATCTGCACTTTATTGGCTAAAGGCGCTTGCCGGGCTGTGGGTAATCGGAGCGATGGAAATGGTTTTAGCAGCTGAAAAAAAAGGGAAAAGCGCGGCGGCAGGATGGACGCAATGGGTCATTGCCCTTGCGGTGACGCTGTTTCTTGGTTTGTTGCTGCCGCTTGGTTTTGACTTATTCTAAAGCGAAGCGGCAGCCTTCTATTGGTTGCCGCTTTTGGTGAACTACCCGCCACCTGCGCTTCGCTTCGAGGTGGAGGCTTCAAGCGACTTATGCGTGTTCGCCGAACGGTAAGCCACACACAAGAACCCTTTACGCTTTCCTTCGCTCCGAAGGCGTCCATTCGAACAATAAATTACCACATCCGTCGGCGATCGCCAACCGACATTCATCTCCCACCTACTCATTGGGCTTTGCCCTGCACATTCCTTGAGGGGGGAGACTTCTGTCGGAAATTACGTTAAAGACGAAAATATGGTATGGTAAAAGAAATAATCATTTTTTGAATTTTCTGGCCTGATTGGTCAGCGGAGGGGGCATGATCGTTTATGCGTTGGTTCTGCTGCCGCCGCGCCGAGGAGCTGGATCGTTGGATCAGGGAGCATAGTTCTTCCTTGGATGAGACGTTGTTTGTCCAAGTCGCAGGCAACGATGAGGAAGCGGTGCGCCATGCGATGGCCGCGGTAGCCCGTCGTTGGCCGCGTGCCCATATGATGGGGATGGCAGGACCGTTGCCAATGGCTGGGGAGACGAATCTCGCTGTTGGCATCACGTCGATGATGTCTTCAACCGTTTCGTCGTTGGTGCTGCCAGCCGATGAGTTTGACTGCCCGGATGGCATGGCGGCGTTGATTGCGGAAGCGGTCATCCATCACGATACGACGTTGCTTTTGTTGTTTACGAATCACCGCTCGGCTTTGCCTTCCCTGCTTCGCCACTTGCCCCTTGCAAACAAACGAATGGCTATCGTCGGTTGCGCACTTCCCGAAGGCAGCGTGTTATTTTCGTCCGACGGTCGGCTTAAGCGCGGAGGGATCGCCGTCTCTTTCAGTGGAACAGCGCTTCGCAGCCACTGTGTCGCACCATTCTTATGGGAGCCGATTGGTTTGGCGTTTTCCATCACGAAAAGCCGTGATCAGCAGATTGACGAGCTCAACGGGCAAAAAGCGTCGCTTTATTTAGAACGATATTTAGGCAAAGAATTTATCGAACGTCTGCCGCTTTCCGGAGTGGAATTCCCGTTTCTTGTCGAACGGAGCGGACGCGATGTCTGCCTGCCAATTGTCGCTGTCAACCGGGATGGCTCGGTTGTCGTAAGGGGCCATGTCCATAATGGAGAAAAGGTTCGGTTTGCCTATGTTCATGCTCCGTCCTTTTACTGGAGCGTGCGTGATGCAGCGATGCAAACGGTCAAGCAACCAGCTCGGGGAATGTTGCTTTACTACAGCGCGGCGCTCAGCGGGTATACGCGCCCGCTGTTGGACGGCGTGGCTGCCGCGCTTGGACAGGCAGCGCTGTTTCCAGCCGTCGAGGTGTTGATGAAAGATGCGTATACGGCTGTGCGGCCGGCTGCGTTTGCCGCTGTTTCGCTGACGGAAACAGCGGCATCAGCGGAGAACGGTTTGTCATTGCCATTGCCGGCGCCACCGGAAGGAATCATGACGCTGGCCCGGCTCATGTCCACGTCCTCACGCGATATGGAGCGGCTGCATGTTCGCCTGCAGATGTCCGAGCAACGATATAAGTCGTTGTTTGAACATAACACCGATATTGTCTATTCGATGGACTTGCACGGCCGTTTGACAAGCGTCAATCCTGCCTTTGAACAAGTGCTCGGTTACAAGAAAGAAGAAATTCTGTATACGAATTCGCTCAAGTATATTCATCCGAATGATATTCCCCGCGTCACCCGCTATTTTTACCGGGCGCTGCGTGGAAATGTGCAGACATATCATTTGGAACTGCCGACGAAATCGGGCGAACGACTTCTTTTCCAAATGAAAAACATCCCGATCATTGTCGATGGGAAAAAGGTTGGCATTTACGGCATTGGCCATAACATTACCGAGCAGAAGAAGGCCGAAAAAAGAATTGCGTATTTAGCCTACTACGATCCCGATACGAATTTGCCGAATCGGACAAAATGGATGGAGTTGCTTTCTGAACATCTGGAAAAAGCGAAGCGGAAGCGGCGGAAGACGGCGGTTGCCTTGATCGATTTGGACCGGTTTAAATGGATTAACGACAGTGTCGGCCATTACGCGGGAGATGACATTTTGCGCCAACTTGTCGAGCGTATTCGCCGCGTCTTGCCGCTTGGTGCGGAGCTTGGCCGATTTCATGGCGACAAGTTTTGCCTGCTTTTCCCGCTCAAAACAGAGGTCGAGGCGGCAACGGAAGCGGCGCTCCGCATCGTGCGCGAAGTGGCGCGGCCGATTGTGTACGACGGAAAGGAATTTTTCGTTACAGCAAGCGTTGGTCTAGCAATGTTTCCAGATGACGGAGAGGACGAACACGCGCTCCTTAGGCACGCCGATATGGCTGTCAACATGGCAAAAAAAGGCGGCGGCAACCGCGTGGAGCGCTATTGCGCGCGAATGAACGAAGAAGCAATGCATCGATTGGAAATGGGCGGCCATTTGCGCAAAGCGATTGAAGAGAATGAACTGTTTCTTTGCTATCAGCCGATTGTGGATGTACATACTCGTGCGGTAAGAGCAATGGAAGCGCTAATCCGCTGGCGTCACCCTACGCTTGGGCTTGTGCGGCCGGATGAATTCATCCCTTTGGCGGAAGAGACCGGATTGATTCATGAGATTGGGCGCTGGGTGCTGAAAACGGCCTGCAAACAGACAAAGCGGTGGCAGGAGATGACGGGGGATGATCAGCTTGCGATTTTTGTCAATGTATCCCCTGTCCAGTTTCAGCATGAGCGGTTTGTGGATGATGTCAAACAAGCGCTTCGGCAGTCGCGTCTGTCGCCGTCGTGCCTGCATCTCGAACTGACCGAACATTCGATGCTCCGCCATCTGTCCAGCACGCTGCGGGCGATGGACGAGTTAAGAAAGATTGGCGTCGGCATCGCCGTCGATGATTTCGGCAGCGGATATTCCTCGTTCCATTATTTAAAACGGTTGCCAGCGACAATATTGAAAATTGACCGTGCTTTTATTGAACAATTACATGCCAACGCCTCCGATGAGGCTATCGTCAAGGCGATGATTACGATGGGACAAGGGTTGGGGCTTGAGACGATCGCCGAAGGGGTGGAAACGCCGGAACAGCTCAACCGGCTTCGTGATTTGCAATGCACGTATGCGCAAGGGTATGTGATTTGTCCGCCGCTTCTTGCTGAAGAAGTGATGCGGTATGTGACGGAAAAGCAAAAGTGATCCCCCGCCCGCGTCGGTTGACAGCCGTCGCCTGTCGGCACTCCGCCTAAAGCAAAACAGCTGCGATCATCGATTCGGGCGGAAGGATGGATGGGAAAAAAATATTGACCGCTCGCCGTTGGACGTGAACTACCCGCCACCTACGCTTCGCTTAGAGGTGGAGGCTTCAAGCGACTTGTGCGTGTTCGCCGAACGGTAAGCCATACACAAGAACCCTTTACGCTTTCCTTCGCTCCGAAGGCGTCCGTTCTAACAATAGATTACCACATCCGTCGGCGATCGCCAACCGACATTCATCTCCCACCCTACTCATTGGGCTTTGCCCTGCACATTCCTTGAGGTGGGAGACTTCTGTTGGAAATTACGTTAAACGACGTGAGGATCAACAGGTGGTTCAGCCGATTTGGGCGCAAATGGCTCGCTCACCGCTGTTCAATGTGATTTCAAAGCGATCGCTTGATGCCCGTCCGCGCTCGTAATAGTGGTGGATGCTGCCGATTTGTTCAGTGTTGTCGTAAATGATGAAATTCACGCCAGACGATTTGGCAAACAATAAGCCATTGTAGCAATATAAGCAGTCATACAGCGAAAATCCGAGGCTGTTCAGCCATTGAACAAACTGGAAAAAGGTTGAATCAGGAAGCGCGGCGAGCCATTGTTGGTAGGCATAAGTCAACCGCTTGCGGAAACGGATGCGATCTCCGTTTTCGAGGGGAAAGACGCCAAGATCCGTGGCGACCGCGCCCTGATCCTGCCATTGCCCGGACAGCCAATGCCCGCAATGAAACCATTCGATGTCTTGCTCCGCCATCTCTTCCATCAAGGATGCTTCCTCTTCTTCCTCATCAAAAAAGATCCATTCGTTGTTGACAAACTCCACTGTTCCTTGTATATACGCCCGTGGCTGTTCCGCAATGCATCGCAGTCGTTCTTCGATGTTCAATGTCCCTCATCCTCCTTGTACTCCTCTGTTTTTCCATTTTTTTGCTGATTTATTCGTGCGGCGACCGGCGTCGGACAATTCATCGAAATGACGGGGGGTGCATAAAATGGAATCATGCCGATATGGAGAACCATCGTGAATCAAAGAAGCGATCGCTAGAAGCGGTTGTGAAAAAAGAACGGGTGAAATGATGGAAACGGATGAAAACTTGCCATCTTTGATGAAAAGAAAGGATTGGTTTGTATGTGTGGCATTACTGGCTGGGTCCATTTCGGGCGCGATTTGCGCCGCGAGCGAACGATCATTGACAGCATGACAGAGACGCTCGCCAAACGTGGACCGGATGATACCAATACATGGCTGGATACACACGTCGCTTTCGGTCATAAGCGGCTCGTCGTTGTGGATCCGGCCGGCGGCAAACAACCGATGCTCCGGCAAAAAAATGGATGCCGTTATACGATCGTCTACAACGGCGAACTGTATAATACAGAAGAGATTCGCAAGGAACTATTGCGCAAAGGTTATCGATTTGACGGCCACTCCGATACAGAAGTGCTGCTTGCCTCGTACATGGAGTGGAGGGAACAATGCGTTGATTGGCTGAACGGCATTTTTGCTTTTGCCGTTTGGGATGAGGAGCGCGAGCTATTATTTATGGCGCGCGACCGGCTCGGAGTAAAACCTTTGTTTTATCGAGAAGATGGCGGGGGGTTGCTGTTCGGTTCGGAAGTGAAAGCCATTTTGGCCCATCCTGATGTAAAGGCAGAAGTCAATTATGAAGGACTCGCCGAAGTGTTTGGGCTCGGACCGTCGCGCACGCCGGGGCACGGCGTGTTTGACGGCATTCGGGAACTGCGCCCCGCACACGCGCTCACTTTTTCCCGCCAAGGACTTCGCATTTGGCGGTATTGGAATGTCGAAAGCGACATCCATCGCGATTCGTTTGAGGAAACGGTCGAGAAACTGCGCTTTCTGTTGACGGATGCCGTGACGCGTCAGCTCGTTTCCGATGTGCCGGTCTGCACATTTCTATCTGGCGGGGTTGATTCGAGCGCCATTACGGCGATTGCCGCCAATGCCTTCACGGCAGATGGAAAAGGGCCGCTGCACACCTACTCGATCGATTATGAAGGAAACGACCAGTATTTCAAAGCCAACGATTTTCAACCAAACACGGATGCACCATTTATCGAACAGGTGTCCAATCAATTTCAAACGATTCATCACCGCTGCGTGATCACGCAAGAAGAACTGTTCCGCCATTTGCATGAAGCCGTCATCGTCCGCGATGTTCCAGGCATGGCGGATGTCGATTCTTCGCTTCTTTGGTTTTGCAAACAAATTCGCGAACAGTTTGTCGTCAGCTTATCCGGGGAGTGCGCCGATGAAATTTTCGGCGGCTATCCATGGTTCCATCGGCCGGACGATTTGTCGCGGAAAGGGTTTCCTTGGATGCGTTCGATCGATGCGCGTATGGGCCTATTAAAGGACGAGTGGCGGCAAAAGCTTCGCCTTGACGACTATGTGCAAATGCGTTATGAACAAACGATCGCCGAAGTGCCGCGCCTGGAAGGGGAAAGCGCCGAGGAGGCAAAGCGGCGTGAACTGTTTTACTTAAATATGATTTGGTTTATGACAACACTGCTTGATCGGAAAGACCGGATGAGCATGGGGGCGAGTTTGGAAGTGCGCGTGCCGTTCGCTGACCATCGCATTGTCGAATACGTTTGGAATATTCCATGGGATATGAAAATGTACGGCGGTCGAGAAAAAGGTCTTTTGCGAAAAGCGCTCGAGGGATTGCTTCCCGAAGAGGTGCTCTACCGGAAAAAAAGCCCATATCCGAAAACGCACCATCCGTTATATACGAAACTTGTCAAGCAATGGCTTGAGCAGCTGCTCCATGACCGCTCTTCGATTTTGCATGAGTTTTTCGATAGAGAAAAATTGTCATCGCTTGTTGAAACGGAAGGAAGGTCGTTCCAAGTGCCGTGGTTCGGGCAGCTTATGACCGGTCCGCAGCTGCTCGCTTACCTTGGCCAAGTACACGTTTGGTTCGATTATTACGGCATTCGCATTAAAGAATAAGAGCTGCGCCTACGCGCAGCTCTTTGTCGATTGGTGGCGCTACGCCATTTTGGCGTGCGTCACCATCGTTTTTTTCATCCAGACGCGCGACCGCCAGCGCCAAAGCATCAACAGTCCGCGCAGCCATTCGTCAGCGATGAACGACAGCCAAATGCCGACGAGGCCAAATCCGAGGGCGATGCCAAATACGTAAGCAATGGTCACGCCGATGCCCCACATCGACAAAATGCCCATATAGACAGGGAATTGCACATCACCAGCGGCACGAAGCGAACTGATAATCACTAAGTTAAAGGAGCGCCCTGGTTCAAGGATGATTGTTAACAGCAACAGTTTGCGGCCAAGAACAATCATCGAGCGGTCATCGGTAAAGAGCGACAGCAACGGTTCAGCAAACCAATAGGCGGCTGCGGCCAGCAGCACTGAAATGACGATGGCGCTGTACAAACTTTTCAAGCAGCGGGCGTAGGCTTCCTCGTATCGCCCGGCGCCGACGAAGTGGCCGACGAGAATTTGCGTTCCTTGGCTGACAGCGATGCCGAATAAAAACACAAACATCATAATGTTTTGCGTGTATACACGGACGGTCAATGCCTCAGCGCCAAGCCATGTAATGAAATATGTAATGGCCATTTGCGCTGTATTGTACGAAAGATGCTCCCCGGCTGCCGGAATACCGATTTTCAGCAGTGAGCGCAAATAGTGAAACGGAAGACAGCGAAACGCCCTTGGTGCGAGCGGAATATTTGTTCGTTTACACAACAAAGCAAGAAGCGCGAGAAAGGCCATACCGCGGCTGGCGGCGGTCGATATAGCAGCCCCTTGGATGCCGAGGGCGGGCAGGCCGAACAAACCAAAAATGAGGGCCGCGTTGCTGATGACGTGCAAAACGTTCATGCCAACCGCCACATACATCGTGTCACGGGTGAAGCCATAGCTTTTCAAAATGGCGCCGATCGTCATCATCAGCGCTTGGATGAACAAAAATCCCCCGACAATTGTCAAATAACGGGTTCCTTCATCAAGCAGCTCGGCGGGCAAATCCATCATTCGCAAAATCGGCTCGCTGAATGCGGCAAGAATGGTGCTTAACAACAATCCGAACAACAAATTGGCCGCGAGGGATACAAGCGATACGTCAACAGCTTCTTGCTCTCGGCGGGCGCCTAAATATTGGGCGACAAGCACCGTCGTCGCTAAAGCGACGAAGTTGAACAGCACGATGGTTAAAGCGATGATTTGGTTCGCCACCCCGACGGCGGCAACCGCGTGATCTGAATACTGGCTGAGCATCAGTGTATCGGCGTTGCCCATCACCATATAGAGCAACGTTTCAATAAAAATTGGCCACGTCAAGGAAAACAATGATCGCGTTTTGGCCTCACGGCGCATGTTGAGACAACTCCTTTTCTTATTCCGACTTGAACGATATATTCAGTTTAGCTAGTTTGTTGCATAATGGAAAGAGAAAGAAGCGATTTTGCTTGCACATTTCCGACAAAAGAGGGGAGAGGCCGATGGATACGGTCGCATTTTCCATGCCGCCGCTGCCGGTGTTCATCAAAGGGGCGGAAAGTGTGTTTTCAGCCGGAAAGCGACATGTTCGCCGAACGTTTTCCGTCTTCGGAGACGGCCGGCAAAAGATCACACCGGTGCAGCTTATCCGCTGCACCGGCAGCCGATATGCTGATCCGTAACCGCCCGCTCAGCCAACTTGCCAGTTCTCAACCGCGTAAAGCTCAAACCCGTACGGTGGCAAGGAGACACAAAGTGTTTCTGCTTCAGCGGAGAATCGTTCACCTGTCAGCAAGTTGACGAGCCATTTTCTCCGCGCGTCAAAGGGGAGCGGGATGTCGGCTGGTTCGTTGCTCCGATTGATGATGACGATGATCGATTCGCCGTCGTCCGTCTTTTCGTAAATGAGACGATTGATTTCGCCATCGGTCGTGTGGAACGTGATGTCTCCGCGCCGAAGCGCCCGGTGTTGCTTGCGAAGCGCGATCAGTTGCTTGACATGTTCATACAGTTCTTTGTTTTGCTTCTCTGGATCCCACACCATACATTTCCGGCATTCCGGATCGTTTCCACCTGTCATGCCAATTTCATCGCCATAATAAATGCACGGCGAACCGGTGAAAGTAAGCTGGAACAAAAACAACAACTTCGCTTTGCGGACGTCGCCGCCGCAAACAGTGAGCAGCCTTGGGGTATCGTGACTGCCCAGCAAGTTAAACGCCGCCTCGTTGACCTGTTTTGGATAGGAATGAAGCACATGCATCAATCGGTCAGCAAACTCGCTGGCGCTCATGTCTTCTTTGGCGAAAAAGCGGAGCGCCGCGTCCGCCAACGGGTAGTTCATGACGGCGTCAAACTGGTCGCCGCGCAGCCACGGCATCGCATCGTGCCAAATCTCGCCGAGAATGTACACCTCTGGTTTTAGCTCCTTTACCGCCTGGCGGAATTCGCGCCAAAACTGGTGGTCAATCTCATTGGCAACATCAAGCCGCCAGCCGTCAATATCAAACTCGCGAATCCAGTACGTCGCGACATCAAGCAAGTAGCGCTTCACTTCCGGATGGGAGGTGTTGAGTTTAGGCATTTGCGGCACGAACGCAAACGTGTCGTAATTCGGGCGCGGCTCCATTTGGAGCGGAAACTCGCGAATATGGAACCAATCTTTATACCTAGACGCTGCGCCGTTTTTCAACACATCTTGAAACGGGGCAAACTCATAGCCGCAATGATTGAAGACCGCATCGAGCATGACGCGGATTCCTTTTTCATGGCAACGTTTGACAAGCGTTTTCAACGTCTCTTTGTCCCCAAAATGCGGGTCGATTTCAAAATAATCAGCAGTGTCGTATTTATGATTCGAAGGCGCGCGGAAAATCGGCGTCAAGTAAATGCCGGTAATACCGAGATCAGCCAAATAGTCAAGGTGATCGATGATTCCTTGCAAGTCGCCACCGAAAAAGCTCGTCGGCGTCGGGTCCTCGCTTCCCCACGGCCGCGCCCCTTTCGGACTGATGGCTGGGTTGCCGTTGGCAAATCGCTCGGGGAAAATTTGATACCAAACCGTGTCTTTTACCCAGTCCGGCGCTTGGAATAGGTCGACCTGATGGAGAAAAGGAAAGCAAAAATAGTAAGCGGTGTCGTCGCTCGGAGCTTCATGGTAAAATCCTTTTTCCGTATAGACCAGTTTCTCGTCCCCGGCGCGAAGCACAAACCCATAGCGCAGCCGTCGATATGGCGGCTTGACTTCGGCGAGCCAATAGTCAAACAGCCCATCGCTACCTGTTTTCCGCATCGGCATCGTTTGAAACTGCCAGGTGCCATCGTGCCATTCGTACGGGTCGCCAAAAAGCAGTTCCGCGTGATCGACATCTCCCTTTTTTGTGCGCAGGCGAAGATGAAGGGTTTTTTCGTCATAGGCATAGGCGAAGTGGTCGGTCGGACGGTGGTAGATCGCTTCTTTGAACATGGAAGCCTGACCTCCTTATAAAGGCAATCGTTTGCACCAATGGATTCCTTCGATTAAAGAGTACGCAAAACAGAGAGAAAAGTCAAATTTTATAGAAAAAAACTTGTAAAATATGAAATAGAAGATATAATAGAGTTAAGCGGTGCAATCGTTTTCATAGAAGGGCTCATTGTTTTGTTTGTGCAAACGATTTCCTTTTGGTTGTGCTGCGAAAACGGAAAGATGACAGGAGGGGGATTATGAGAAAAGCGTTATCTTTATTTCTCATGGCCGTGTTGTTGATTGGCGTGCTGGGTGCCTGCGGTCCCAAGCGCGATGTCCAGCAGCCGAAAGGAAACGACCAAAAGACGGCAGAACAGGACAAAAAGCCAGAGAAACTCGTCGTGTGGGTGAACGATGATGAAAAACAAAAACAAGCATTGAAGGATATTTTCCAAAAGTACACGGAAAAAACCGGAATCAAAATTGAAATGGTAGCCGTCAGCATGCTTGACCAAACGAAAAAATTGGCGCTTGACGGCCCAGCTGGCAAAGGGCCGGACGTGTTCTATCAACCGCATGACCGCATCGGCGACATTGTGTTGCAGGGGCTGGCCGATCCGGTTGACCTTGGCGATGCGAAAGGCGAGTACAGCGAGACCGCTGTCAATGCGGTGACGTATGACGGCCAAACGTACGGTGTGCCGGCGGTCGTGGAAACATACGGCGTGTTCTATAACAAAAATTTAGTGCCGGAAGCGCCGAAAACGATGGATGAGTTGATGAAGATCGCCAAAGAAAAAACGAATGCGGCCAAAGACCAATACGGCTTTTTAATGGAAGCCGCGAACTTCTATTTCGTTTATCCGTTCTTCGCCGGCTACGGCGGCTATGTGTTCAAAAATGAAAACGGCAAATACGATACGAGCGACATCGGTTTGGCCAACGACGGAGCCGTCAAGGGAGCAGAGCTCGTCCAATCGTGGTTTAAAAACGGCTACATTCCGAAAGAAATCACCGGCGATATTATGAACGGGCTGTTTACGAAAGGGAACGTAGCGGTCGCCATCACCGGTCCGTGGAACATTGCTTCGTACAAGGAAGCGTTAGGCGACAAGCTGGCGACAGCACCGCTGCCGGTGCTGGACAACGGCGAGCATCCGAAATCGTTTGTGGGTGTCAAAACATGGATGTTGTCCGCCTATTCGAAAAACAAAGCGTGGGCAGTCGATTTCATGAAATTTGTGACGAACGAAGAAAACTCGCTCCACTACTATGAAGTGGCTGGCGAAATGCCAGCAAACCAAAAAGCGTTGACGAACGAAAAAATCACGAACGACCCGCTGATCGCCGGCTTTGCTGAGCAAATCCAATACGGCGAACCGATGCCGAACGTGCCGGAAATGTCGCAAGTATGGGAGCCGATGGGCAACGCGCTGCAATTCATCGCGAAAGGCGATAACCCGAAAGCGGTGCTCAGCGAAGCGGTCAAAACGATTCAAGACAAAATCGCGGCCAGCGGTGCTGGAAAATAACACGTCATATGGCGGTGGATAGGATCATCCCTATCCACCGTTCTTATCCATCGATAGGAGGGAGTTCCGATGCCGGAGGCGAACGTCCGTCATCGGCCGGCGGTGGCGATGGCGCTGTCATTGCTGTTTGCCGGCCTTGGACAATTGTACAACCGCCGCTATATCAAAGGAATCTTGTTCCTCATCATCGAAGCGGCATTCCTTATCACCTTTTATAACTTTTTGAATATCGGGCTGTGGGGACTGGTGACCCTCGGCGAAATCCCGATGCTCGATCATTCGATTTTCTTGTTGATTCAAGGGCTTGTTTCCGTGATCATCATCGCTTTTGCCGTTGCATTGCACGTTGCCAACGTCATTGACGCCCGCAACGACGCCCGCCGGCGGCAGCGCGGCGAGCCGTTTCCCTCGCTTGTTGAATCGTGCCGGAACGCATGGGACCGAGGGTTTCCGTACATTTTTGTCACGCCTGGGCTTGTCATGCTTTTGTTTATCGTTGTGCTGCCGCTGTTGTTCATGGTGTCGCTCGCCTTTACGGACTACAACTTGTATCATTCACCGCCGCGGCATTTGTTGAATTGGGTCGGATTTGACAACTTCAAAAACTTAGTCTCCATCCCGATTTGGAAAGGCACGTTTTTCAGCGTCCTCGCGTGGACGATCGTCTGGACGGTCGTAGCGACGACGATGCAAATCGCGCTTGGGCTGTTTTTGGCGCTGCTCGTCAACGATCCGCGCATTAAGTTTAAACGATTCATCCGCACGGTGCTCATTTTGCCGTGGGCCGTGCCGGCGTTTGTCACGATTTTGGTGTTTGCCGCGATGTTTAACGATAAATTCGGGGCGATCAACCGTGAGGTGCTGAGTTTGTTTGGGTTGTCGGTTCCGTGGATGACCGACCCGTTTTGGACGAAAGTGGCGCTCATCTTGATTCAGACATGGCTTGGTTTCCCGTTTGTGTTTGCGTTATTTACCGGCGTTTTGCAAAGCATTTCCCGTGATTGGTACGAAGCGGCCGATATCGACGGGGCGACGCGATGGCAAAAGTTCAAATCGATCACCTTGCCGCATGTGCTGTACGCCACGGCTCCGCTGTTGATCATGCAATACGCGGGGAACTTCAATAACTTCAACATCATCTATTTGTTCAACGATGGCGGTCCGGCGGTGCGCGGGCAAAACGCCGGCGGAACGGACATTCTCATTTCGTGGGTGTACGATTTGACGTTTACGACGAACAACTACAATATGGCGGCTGCGATTTCGCTGATCATCGGCTTGATTGTGTGCGGGTTTGCTGTTTATCAATTCCGACGCACCCGTTCCTTTAAAGAGGAGGGGAACATTTAATGAACCGCAAATGGAAATCGCGCATCGAAGTCACGCTCATTTACTTGTTTATCGCGTTCATGTTTGTCGTGATCGCTTATCCACTTCTTTGGACCATCAGCATGTCGCTCAATCCGGGAACAAGTTTGTACTCGGCATCGCTCATTCCGGAAAAATGGACGCTCGAGCATTACAAATGGCTGTTTACCAGCCCGCAAAGCGATTATTTGCTTTGGTATAAAAACAGCCTGTTTGTCGCGGCGGTGAACGCGGCGCTGTCTGTTTTCTTCACGGCGCTCATCGCTTATGCGTTTTCGCGCTACAAATTCGTCGGGCGGAAAACGGGGCTGTACTTGTTTTTAGTCTTGCAAATGTTCCCCTCGCTCATGGCGATGGTGGCGCTGTATATTTTGCTCGACATGCTCCATTTGCTCGATTCGCTCTGGGGGCTCATTCTCATTTATGTCGGCGGGCAAATCCCGTTTAACGCCTGGCTTGTGAAAGGCTATTTTGACACGATTCCGCGCGAGTTGGACGAGGCGGCGCGCATCGATGGCGCCGGTCATTTCGGCGTCTTTTTCCGCATCATGCTGCCCTTAGCCAAGCCGATTTTGGCCGTTGTCGCCTTGTTTAACTTCATGGCGCCGTTTACCGACTTTTTGCTGCCGTCGATCGTCTTGCGCGATCCGGACAAATTTACGCTGGCGGTCGGGTTGTTCAATTTCATCAGCGACCGGTTTGCCAACAATTTCACTCGCTTTGCCGCCGGCTCCATTTTGATTGCCGCTCCGATTGCCATCGTCTTTTTGTTCTTGCAGCGATATTTGATTTCCGGTTTAACAGCGGGTGGCACAAAAGGGTAAGAACCGCTATCATAAATAGTGGGCTTACCCGTTTCCACACAGACAAACGGACAGTAAAGGAGGGAAACGGAAATGGGGAACCGGCTGATGGTGCTGTTCATCCTTCCGTTCCTTCTTTTTTATGCCATGCCGGCTGCGGCGGCGGAAAAAGAAGAACGGACGTGGCAAGACGAAGCGATTTATTTCATCATGGTCGACCGTTTCAACAATATGGATCCGACGAACGACCAAGACGTCAATGTCAACGACCCAAAAGGATATTTTGGCGGGGATTT
Organism: Geobacillus vulcani PSS1; assembly: GCF_000733845.1. Classification (GTDB taxonomy): domain Bacteria; phylum Bacillota; class Bacilli; order Bacillales; family Anoxybacillaceae; genus Geobacillus; species Geobacillus vulcani. The sequence goes on along the minus strand of NZ_JPOI01000001.1, from coordinate 310,738 downwards.
AAAAGGGGTGACAGCGAAGCTCGATTACATCAAGGAAATGGGGTTTACCGCCATTTGGCTGACGCCGATTTTTGAAAACATGCCGGGCGGCTATCATGGGTATTGGATCAAAGATTTTTATCGCGTCGACCCGCATTTCGGCACGCTCGATGACTTGAAAACGCTGGTCAAAGAGGCGCACCGGCGCGACATGAAAGTCATTTTGGACTTTGTTGCCAACCATGTCGGCTACGACCATCCGTGGCTCCAGGATCCGGCGAAAAAAGACTGGTTCCACCCGAAGAAAGAGATTTTTGACTGGAACAATCAAAAGCAAGTAGAAAACGGCTGGGTGTATGGGCTTCCCGATTTGGCGCAGGAAAACCCGGAAGTGAAAAAATACCTCATTGACGCCGCCAAATGGTGGATCAAAGAGACCGACATTGACGGCTACCGGCTCGATACGGTGCGTCATGTGCCGAAATCGTTTTGGCAGGAATTTTCTAAAGAAGTGAAGGCGGTGAAAAAAGACGTTTTCCTTCTCGGTGAAGTGTGGAGCGACGATCCGCGCTATATCGCCGATTACGGGAAGTATGGCATCGACGGGTTTGTCGATTACCCGCTGTATGGCGCGGTGAAGCAGTCGCTTGCGAGGCGCGATGCCTCGCTCCGCCCGCTGTATGATGTCTGGGAATACAACAAAACGTTTTACGACCGCCCGTATTGGCTCGGGACGTTTTTGGACAACCATGATACCGTGCGGTTTACGAAGCTAGCGATTGACAACCGCAACAACCCGATTTCGCGCATCAAACTAGCCATGACGTATTTGTTCACCGCCCCGGGCATCCCGATCATGTATTATGGAACGGAAATCGCGATGAACGGCGGCCCCGATCCGGACAACCGCCGGTTGATGGACTTCCGCGCCGACCCGGAAATCATCGATTACTTGAAAAAAATCGGCCCGCTCCGTCAACAGCTGCCGTCCTTGCGGCGCGGCGATTTTACGCTCTTGTATGAAAAAGACGGCATGGCGGTGTTCAAGCGGCGCTACCGGGATGAAACCACTGTCATTGCCATCAACAATACAGGCAAAACGCAGCACGTTCATTTGACGAACGATCAGCTGCCGAAAAACAAAGAGCTGCGCGGCTTTTTATTGGACGATCTCGTCCGCGGCGATGAGGACGGCTACGATCTTGTATTGGACCGCGAAACGGCGGAGGTGTACAAACTGCGGGACAAAACGGGGATCAACATCCCGTTTATCGCCGCCATCGTATCGGTTTACGTGCTGTTTCTTTTGTTTTTATATTTGGTGAAAAAACGGGCAAAACGGATCCATGAATAAATAGAAAGGAGGGAGCGTATGACCGTTACAATTAAAGATGTCGCCAAGCGGGCCAATGTCGCGCCGTCGACCGTATCGCGCGTCATCGCCGACAGCCCGCGCATCAGCGAGAAAACGAAGCAGCGGGTGCGCGAGGCGATGAAAGAGCTCGGCTATCATCCGAATTTTATCGCCCGCAGCCTCGCCAGCCAAGCGACGCAAGTGATCGGCATCGTCATGCCGAGCTCGGCGGACCAAGCGCTGCAAAACCCGTTTTTCCCGGAAGTCATCCGCGGCATCAGCAAAGCCGCCCATGAAAAGCGGTACGCCTTGCAAATGTCGACCGGGGAAAAAGAGAGCGACATTTACGAGCGGGTCGTCGAGATGCTGCAAGGGCGGCGCGTCGACGGCGTCATTTTGCTTTATTCAAGGCAAAACGACAAGCTGATGAAATACTTGCAAAAGCACGATTTCCCATTCGTCGTCATCGGCAAGCCGCACCAAAAGGCGGAACAAGTGACCCACGTTGACAACGACAACGTGCAGGCGGGAAAAGACGCCGCTACCTATTTAATCGCCCATGGCCATGAACGCATCGCCTTTGTCGGCGGCAATCCGCAATATTTGGTGACCATCGACCGCCAAACCGGCTATGAAGAGGCGCTCCGTGAAGCGGGGCTGCCGTACCGGCCGGAATACGTCATCCATGAGGAGTTTTTGCAAGAAGGCGGCCAAGAGGCGATGAAAGAGCTGCTTTCTTTGCCCGAGCCGCCGACCGGGCTGGTGGTCGCCGACGATCTCATGGCGCTCGGGATGCTGAAGACGCTCGATGAAATCGGCCTGCACGTCCCCGAAGACGTGTCGATCGTCAGCTTTAACAACACCTTGCTCGCCGAAATGTCGCGCCCGCCGCTCACATCGATTGACATCGGCATTTTCCAGCTCGGCTACGAAGCGGCGAAAAGTTTAATTGAAAAAATCGAAAACGAAGCCGAACCGATCAAGCGCATTATCATCCCGCACCGGCTTGTGGAGCGGGGGTCGTGTGCAAGGCGGTGAACAAGTTTTATCAAAAAGCAGCCGTTGTGGCTGCTTTTTTATTCGGGACATAAAAAACCCGCCCCATCCGGGACGGGCGGAGAGAAGAGGGGCACCTTGTCAAGAAGTAGGGAACATCGTAGCTTTATCGTACGCGATGTTTTCCCATCGTGCCATATTTTTGTAAGAAAAGGTAACGCGATTTTGTAAAAGGTTTGTCGTCAGCGGCGGCTGCCATCAGCCACTAATGAATTTGCCGCCGTCGACATGAAGCATTTGCCCGGTCATGTACGATGATTCGTCGCTCGCCAAAAAGACGTAGCACGGGGCGACTTCGCTCGGCTGGCCGGGCCGTTTCATCGGGGTGTTGGCGCCGAACGTGGCGACTTGGCTGCTTTGGAATGTCGACGGGATGAGCGGTGTCCAAATCGGGCCTGGGGCGACGCCGTTGACGCGGATGCCTTGGCCGACGAGCGCTTTGGCCAGCGAGCGGGTAAAGGCGACGATCGCTCCTTTTGTTGCTGAATAGTCAATCAGCTGTTCATGACCTTCATAGGCGGTGATGGAAGCGGTGTTAATGATGACGCTGCCGTTTTTTAAGTGCGGGAGCGCCGCTTTCGTTAGGAAAAAGTAGCCGAATACGTTCGTGCGGAACGTTTTTTCCAGCTGTGCCGCAGTGATATTGAGAAAGTTCGGCTGCGGGTGCTGTTCAGCGGCGTTGTTGACGACGATGTCCAACTTGCCGAACGTCTCGATCGTTTGTTTCACCGCCTCTTTGCAAAACGTTTCATCGCCGATGTCGCCGGCGATCGCCAAGCACCGTTTTCCTTCCTGTTCGACGAGCCGTTTCGTTTCCTCGGCGTCCTCGTGTTCGTTCAAATACAAAATGGCGACATCGGCTCCTTCTTTGGCGAAATGAACCGCGACCGCCCGGCCGATGCCGCTGTCGCCGCCGCTGATGATGGCGACTTTATTCGCCAATTTGCCGCTTCCTCGATACGAGTCTTTGATCGTGACCGGCTGCGGGTTCATCTCCGTTTGCAGGCCCGGCTGGCGCGTCTGGTGCTGCGGCGGCAGCGTGGCTTGTTGCTTTGTGACCATATGTTCTCCTCCTTGGTGGGTATTGTCATCGTTAGTATGGAACGGAGGGGCGGAAATATGTGCAAAGAGGCGATGAAGGAGCCGGCGGTTATCGTTTTTCCGCCCACGTTTCCATCGAGATCGTTTGTCGGTCACGACGCATGGTATATGCTTTTTTCTGAAGCGGTAAGGCGATAGCCGTTGAGCCGAAGGAACGGGTTCAAGGCGGCAAATCTTGTTCGTTGATTGGCGTGATGAAACAGATGATTTTGGCAGAGACTGGCATCTAACGCTGCCGCCTTCAGCTAAAGGGGGGAAGCGTCTTGCCCGGAAGCGCTTTGTTTCGGACGGTTGGCCGCGCTGTTCAGCAGATCTGAAAATTTAGGGAACATGCTCTTTTCCTCTTTCGTTTTTTCGTTTCTTGCCATAAAAGTCTTTGGGGGGTAGATGACCTTTACTTTTTGATTGAGTAAAGATAAAATAATGAGAAAAGAGGAAAGGAGGAATCGTGATGAAGCGATCCTCACATGAAACACACACGTATTACTCTACACTTTCTTCAAAAAATCAAGTGACGATTCCAATGAAAATTAGAGAAGTGCTTGGGGCAGAACCGGGAGACCAAGTCGCGTTTGTTTATGGAGAAAATCAAGAGGTGACGTTAAAGGTGAAAAAGAAAGATGCGTTGCTATCTTTGTTCGGCACCATGCCGCCTAGGGGAGACAGCCGTCCGATGGCATGGGCGGATGATGTAATCAGTGCCTCCCATCCGTTGGAACACTGGGGTTTTCCCCGGTGTTCTTTTTGTTTTGACCACATTTTGACCACGAAAATCATAAGTTTTTGATCAAACCGCTCATGAGCTCGCCAAATTTCTGTGAGGCTCTTTCTTCCAAATCTTTTGTTAGATGTGCATAAATGTTCATGGTTGTTTCGATATCCGTATGGCCGAGGCGCTGTTGAATTTCTTTGATTCCTACTCCTGCTTCAATAAGCAAACTGGTATGAGTGTGACGAAGGGAGTGAGGCGTCACACGCTTATGAATGTTTGCGATTCTCAGCAGCCGTTTCATTCTGAGTTCAATTTTTTTAGGTACTTCAGGGAATCCACTTGGTCGCGCAAATACGAACCCCAGATCGTGATATAGCTCTCCCATCTGTAATTTGATTTCGTTTTGCTCGGCCTTGTGCTTCTTTAGAAGTGAAATGATATTTGGATCGACTTTGATGGTCCGAATGGATCCTTGTGTTTTAGGGGGCAGCAATTGATAATATCTTTCATTGTTTCTAGGGCTGTACAATGTTTTTGTAATCGCTATGGTATGTTCTTTAAAGTTAATATCCTTCCACTGAAGGGCCAGTAATTCGCCTAGCCGCATACCAGTGTATGCCAAGGTCGAAAACACGACATAATCCATAGCCAGCCCGTGTTCTTGGGCTGTTTTCAAAAAGAGGGCTAACTCATGCTTTTCTAAAAATTTCATGTCTTTATTGCCCCTTTCAATGTCCTCCACTGTTTTTTTCTGCTTAGGAACCTTGGCGTATTCCGTAGGATTAGAGTTTATCAATTCCAATTCCATCGCTTTTTTAAAAATCATTCTCCCTGTTGTATGAATTCCGTCTAGGGTGTTGTCAGCATATCCTTTTTTCTTGAGATCCAAGAGCATGTCTTGATACATTTTTCGTGTAACATCCTTTAGCTTCAAGTTGCCGAAGTAACGCATCAAGTGCCCCAGTTCATGTTTCCTGGCGCGAATGGTGCTTATTTTTGCGGTCTCGCTGTATATTGCTAACCATTCTTGTGCGAAATCCTTGAATAGTATATTCGTGTCCTTCACGTAGCCTCCGTTATTTATTTCGTCGTACAATTTGGCCGCAGCCAGCTGCGCTTCTTTTTTGGTTTTAAAACCTCGGCGTGTCGTTGTTTTGCGCTTCCCAGTAGCAGGATCGATCCCGACATCCATTTTAAACATCCATTTCTCGCCGTCTTTCGTTTTATACTTTTGGAACGAAGCCAATGTTATCGGTCCTCCTCTAAGTTTTCGATGATGATTTTCTGACCGTTTTCTAAAACACCAACGAGTTTGCCATCCTCTACGGTGATTCGTGAAAATACAGGAATGCTGATCATGGAGTAGCTGTTTGTTTTCTTTTTCTTCTTATTACGATAGTCGTCCAAGTGAATAATCAATCTGATCATCTCCTTTTTGTGGGAATATATGTTTGGTTCAGAAGTCAAAATTTTTTAGATGCACCACCTCCTTAGGGATTCCATACGCCGCCGCGGCCTCATAAATGGTTGCATCAGTACCGCGATATGTATAAAGCACATCATCCGACAGAAGCAATTCCACGGCAAACTCATTCGCCTCCCTTTCCACTTTATCCATGCAGAAAAGTGTGTTTCTCCTTAGAAAAGATGTGCTAAGTTCGGGATGCAGAACCGCATGCCCCAGCTCGTGCGCGCAAACGAAGCGTTTCATCGGCTCGTCCAACTCTGAATTGATGTGAATGATCTGAACCCGGCGAAATGTATGATGATACCCGTATGTCCCGCCAAGCGGTTCAAACAACAGCACTATGCCTTTCTGCGATGCGATCTCAAAGGGGTTGTTCGTGCCGTGCTTGTTGACTAATTTCTCTACGATCTGTTTGATCTTATTAGCCATTAAGCGCTCCCCCTAGATGTTTTTCTTATCATTTTTTGTGCAAACGATTTGTTCAGTTAAACGGAGGAGATTTTCAAAACATGTAATAAGAAGATCGCGATCTTTTGTGTCTAACATATTAAGCGCTCGTCCTCTAAAAGTTATGGGACTACTTTCTTTTTTGAGTTCTTTCATAATCTCCTCTAGTTGGATTTGAACGTCATATCTAGCTTCTATGTTGTTTTCAGCAATGTATCCGGCAGCTTCCATAAGGTCTTGATAAGTAACCCCGTTGTGTGCATGATCGGCCAGTTTTTTTATCGTCTGTGGGGCGGGAGGGCTGTCTAATAAGCATCTGAGTAACCTTGATATATGAGCAGATGTAACACCCGATTTTTGAGCATAGTGGTTTATTGATCTGTTTCCTTTTGCTTTCTCTAATAATTCGGCAAATTTTTGTTTGTCAAAGGGTAGGTTTTTGGAACGATACTGTTTGTTTTCTACACTTGGTTCAAGTGTATCTGTTCTTCCCAATAAGTAATCCTTTGTGACCCCGAAAATATCAGCCACTTCCTTGATGCAATGATTATGATTAGGACTATCTACTCTGGTGCTATTATCTATGTAACCAGCTACTTTCATAAGAACTTCATAGGAATGACCTAGTGCCTCAGATAATTTTTTAATTGTTTCAGGCTTGGGAATCCCTCTCAGTCCATTTTCGATACGCGATATTTGGGCAGAGCTCACTCCTGAATATAGAGCTAGTTGATTGACTGTAAATCCTTTTTTCTCACGTAAGGCTTTGATGTAACTACCGAATTCTGGTTTGATTAATTGCTGAAAAACGGGTGATGCATCGTCTGTTCTACCGAGCAGATAATCGGTTGACACATTAAAAAATTGAGCTAGCTCAGAGAGAGTAGATGATCTGACCTCTCTTTTTCCTACCTCCCACATCGCAACGGTCGAAGGTGAAACGTTAATTTTCTTTGCAAACTCCTCTTGAGAAAGACCTCTTTTCTTTCGCAATAACGCAATTCTTTTGCCTATTGTTGTTGAGTAATCAATAGGCATATTGGATCTTTCTTTGTTGTTGTCGTCAATATACCCGGCTATCTGTAAAAGCTTTTCATAAGGATAGCTATATGCTTTAGAAATCTTTTTTAGAGTGTCGACAGAAGGGGAGATAGGTTGTTTAGTTCTAGGGTCAATGCCTTTTTCTAAGTTACGCAAATAGTTATGACTGATGCCAATGCGTTTGCTCGCTTCTCTTAAGGAAGTGTTGCCTCTTAGTTCTCTTAAAACTTTTCCCAAATGTCTCATTGCATTCACTCCTTTGAATGCATTTAACTAGTTATTGTATTTCTTCGGCGTGAACTTTTGTTTTGCGATGCGCTTAGCAAGGCGGAGCGAGTTTTCCAGAGATGCGATCAGTAGTTCCCGATCTTCTTCGTCGAGTTCGTCGATGTCTACTCCGCCGAATGCAGCGAAACCGCTTCCTGTTTTGAGTCCGTTGATGATCTTTTCCAGCTCCTTTTGGATGTCGCGTTCGTCTTTCTCGGTGAGGGCGGGGAGATTTGTGTCGTCAGATTGAATATTGTTTCGCCCTAATAGGTAGTCAACACTTACACCCAGCACATCAGCCAAAGCTTTTAAAGTATCCATATCTGGTGTTCTATTTCCATTCTCATATCCCGAAATTGATACCTTAGTAACATTAACTCTCCGTCCCAGTTCTTCTTGTGTCAAACCTTTTGCTTTTCTTAACATCCTTAATCTTTGGGGGAAACTCATTTGTAAACCTCCCGCTAATTTAGTCGCTCTATAGATATTATAAGTTAACTAAAAGCTAACGTAAATGAAGTTAACAAATAAGTAATTTTTCTGTTGACAGTTAACTATAGGTTAATCTATAATTAAGTTAACCTAAGGTTAACTAATGAAAGGAGGTAACGAGTTGAACAGACGGAGAGAAAAACTGATTAACATAAGAAAAAGAGAAGGAATGACGTTGCAGGATGTGGCAGATAAAGTCGGCATTAGCAAACCGTATTATTGGCAGATCGAACAAGGAAAAAGAGGGCTTTCATATGAAATGGCTGTAAAAATCGCTCGTGTTTTTAACAAAAAACCAGATGATATTTTTTTGGTTGGTGAGTTAACTTATGGGGAACAAAAGGAGGAAGTTAAATGAGTAATACACCAAAAGTTTTCAATCATGAAGTGTTTGGTGAGCTACCGGTTCTCGTCGTTGGAGGAGTCGAGTGGTTCGGAGGGGTAGAGGCGGCAAAGGCATTATCGTTTTCCGATCCGCACAAAGCGATTGCTAATCACGTTGACGAAGAGGACTCGACGGTCCATCCAGTCCTTACTTCGGGCGGAAAGCAAAACAAAAAATTCATTAACGAATCCGGTCTTTACAGCTTAATCTTCGGCGCAGCGAAGCAAGGAAACAACCCAGAGATCAAGGAAAAGGCAAAGCAGTTCAAGCGTTGGGTAACCGCAGAGGTGTTGCCAACCATCCGCAAAACGGGCGGCTATGTCTCAAACGATGAAATGTTCATCAATACGTATCTTCCATTTGCCGATGAGCAGACCAAGCTGATGTTTCGTGGTGTGTTGGAAACCGTGCGCCGGCAAAATGAACAGATCGCGGCGATGAAGCCGAAAGCAGACTATTTTGACGCCTTGGTTGATCGGAATCTACTCACCAACTTTAGAGATACAGCCAAAGAGCTTGAGGTGAAAGAACGGTATTTCATCGAATGGCTCCTCGATAACAAATTTGTTTACAGAGATCAAAAAGGAAAATTGAAACCATATGCGCAGTATGTGCCAGAACTATTCAAACTGAAAGAATTCGCTCGAAACGGGAAGGCCGATGTGCAAACGTTGATTACCCCACGTGGGAAAGAAACATTTCGGTTGTTGCTAAAGAAAGACCAAACAGCGTGAAAGGGGGTGAGGAGAAATGAACATCGAACAACGGTTAGCCGAATTGGAACAGCGCGTTGCCGAGCTAGAAAAGAAAGCCGCCGAGGGGACGACGGCTGAAACGATTGCTAAACAATTGCAAGAAATTGCAGCACAACTTTTGTCATTAAGTAACAAAGTTAATGGAAAGATTTAAGTGTTATCAATCACTCGAGAATTTGGGTTTACTCCTTGTTTAATTGCTTCAATAGTTCTTTTTGCATTCTCTTTAGAGTAGTAAGTTTCGCTTGTAGCTACTACTTCGTGATTCCCGGATTTAATGACGAAGTAGTAAAGACCGTTTGAGGCTCTTTCAATGACAAAATACATTTTCTCACCTCCTTCCATCGTCCTAATTCGACAAGGAAGGAGGAAATTCCTGCAAAAAAGGAAGGGAAGTTGTCATGCAAATGGTGGTGCAGGTTCCCGACATTGATAAATACGTGAAGGATCTCGTCCGCCAAGCGTATGAGTTGGGGGTGGAGGAAGGGCGAAAGAGATATAGCTACCCTCCAGTCCTCACTAGGAAAGATTTAGCAGAAATCTTCCAGGTCCAGCTTTCCACGGTAAGCAGTTTAACCGATATTCCAGGCTTTCCAAAGCTCACGCACATTCGCGCCCGGTATCCTCGCGATCAGGTGTTTCGCTGGATTGAAGAAAATTCGACCTATTTGGATCAAGTGGCGCCTAATCGAAAAATTGGGAGAAGGAGTGAATGATGATGCAAGTCAAACATGTCTCGTTCGATGAGTTGCCGTCGCATGTTACTGATGAGATCTCTGCCCGATACAACAGCCAGCCGAATATCCAGCCGATTGAAGCCACTGTCATGGAGTTTGAAACCGTAGCGGAACCGACATACGCTATCAGCTTTCTCGATGTCGATCGAAACATCATTGTTGAACTGACGTTTATGGACGGCAAAATCGTCCATGAAAACCGGTTGACACTCCGAACGGTTTTCAAGGCGATGGAAAAGTATCCGGAACGCTTTGGTCTCAAGGAAAGGAGGTGACAGCATGAACGTCCTTGAGCAAGATCGGGAGTTGGCAGAAAAGATATGGGGTTGCGGCTGCCTCTACTTGGACTACGCGCGAGTGGCATGGGTGAATGGGCAGTTTGATGAAGCCGATCGCTGGGTCGAAGAATACCGACGCTGTCGTCGAGAGCTGGACGAGCTACTGCGGCGGAAGAGAGAACACGATCAGCTAGCTGAACTGATCGCGACGCTACAAGAACGCGGAATCAATATTACAGCGATTATCGGAAAGGGGAATGAGTGATGTATACACCAAACTATTTGAATCCGTCTTGGGACGAATATATGGATCTTCTAAACTGGGAAGCGCGATTGGTGCAAGAAATTGAGATTCATCGCCGCCGTCGGAATTGGGGCGAAGTAGCTGTCCTAAAGCGAGAAAAACAAAAAGTTGCAATCCGCCGCAAATGTCTCAAAGCGGCGTTGCAACGTAGAAAAACCAGCCCAATGACAATATAACACATTTTCATCCCCCGACACAATGACAGGCCTGGTGCCTGTCGTCAGGTACAGGAACGCTGTTTCCCTATCCCCCTTTTCCAGCGTTCTTGTGCCTGCCGATGTGCACCAGAAAGGAGGTGATGATCTTGACGAAGACAGAGAAGCGTCGTATCCGCATGAAAGTGTTGGAGATCCTGGATAAGTATTGTCAGCAATGCCCGTACGGACATAAGAACGAGTCCTACGTGCCATTATGTCGACAATGCCCTCATGGCCGGCGTATGCAAGAACTTGCTAGACCGTTGTGGAGCAACAACGGAGAGGCCAGCGCTTGTGGTAAGACAGGCAGGTGGACAGAGGAGGAAGATTTCTACATCCTCAACCACTACGGGGTTCAACCGATCGAGGTTCTGTCTGCCCGAACAGGACGAAGCATACAGGCGATCCGAAAACGCATTGAAACACTGAAAGGAGGTGAGCCAGCGTGATTGAAAATCCGATCATTTCTAACAAGCATCCGATTCAGCAACAAGAACCTTGCGTTGTGGGCTATTGCGAGGGGTGCGGTGGGGAAATTGTCGAGGGGGATGATGTCATTGAGTTTATTGACGGCTTGATGATTCACCAAGATGTATGGTGCGCCTATGACTATTGCGGCAAATTCGGCCGGCCAAAACAGGCATAACTTGAGAAACGCCTCGCCGAGGGAGCGAGGCGCCAACGGTGATTCTCCTATGAACTATGAACCGTTACTTACATGGTACAGGATCGCCTCAGAAAAATCAAATGGAGGTGGGGAAGGTGGCAAGAACAATCACCATTCCGTTCAGTTCTGATAAGTTCGATCAGTGGCGTTTGCATAAAGTTGGTGGACAAATCAGTTTCAATAAAGCTGGTAGACCGATATTTCAGTTTAAAAACGCAGCGCAGTATCACCAATATTTAGAGCTTAATATACAACGACAAAACTTTATGAAAATGAAAGGGGAAGTAAGATGAACGTTTTACAAGAATTCGAGTTGCAAGAAATCGAAAACCAAGAGGAACTGAAACAACGATTTCAAATCACTGGCATCGATAGTTTAAATTGGGCTTTTCGCAAACTATCGGCATACAAAGCTAAAGCGGCAGAAGTTGAGCAACTGGCACAAGCCGAACGTGAGCGCATTGATCGCTGGGAGGAAGAGCAAAAGAAATCCATCCAGCAGAATATCGAATTTTTCGAGCAGCTGATTCAGGAATACCATGCAAAAGTGCTGCAAGAGGACCCAAAAGCCAAAACACTTTCTACTCCATATGGTAAATCAAAGGCGCGTAAAACGAAAGCACAGCCGGAAAAAGCAGACGAAAATCTTCTTTTACAGCATGTCAAAGAAAACGGCATGACGGAGTTCATCAAGGAATCGGTCAAATGGGGCGACCTCAAAAAGACGCTGAAAGTAGTCGAAGCCAATGGCCGGCAAGTCGTCGTCGATGAAAATGGACAAGTTGTTCCAGGTGTCGTTGTGAAACCGGAGACCATCACATTCGGTGTGGAGGTAGAATGACATGGCCGAGCTAGTCGCAAAACAACAAACCAATTCCCTGTCGATCATCGAAAGTGTCGATATTGGCGCTGTTCAATCAACGCTTGCGAAAATCAATCAGTTCCAAGTCGTCGTTCAAAATACGTTGAAAGCAAACCATGACTATGGTGTGATTCCTGGCACTCAAAAGCCAACGCTATTAAAGCCTGGCGCAGAAAAAATTCAAATGTTGCTCGGAGTTACTAGTGAATACGAGGTCATCGAGCGCGTGCAGGACTACGACAAGGGATTTTTCGCTTTCACGGTGCGGTGCGTCATCTACAAAAATGGAATGAAGATCACAGAAGGCGTCGGTCACTGCAATACGCGGGAAAGAAAATATGTCAACCAAGACCCATACACACTTGCGAATACGTGCTTGAAAATGGCGAAGAAACGCGCACAGATTGATGCGACACTGACACTTGCCAGTTTGTCAGAAGTGTTCACGCAAGACATCGAGGATATGCAGGAGTTCATTCAGTCGGAGCAAGTCGAGACAATGACAGCACAAGATGCGGCACAAATCAAATTGACGTTCGGCAAACATAAAGGGAAAACGTTGAAGGAGATTTACAAAGCACAGCCAGACTATCTCGAATGGCTGCTTAAACAAGACCGCGCGGATCCAGTCATTAAAAAAGGCATCGAGCTGATGTTTGAGGCGGTAAGGCAGCAGGCGCAGCAAAAACAAGCACAACAGCAGCAACCAGAGCAACATGTAGCACAACCAGAACCACAGCCAGATAATATCGACCCATTCGATGGTGAAGTAATTGAGATTAGTGACGAAGATTTGCCTTTCGATATGTAAGGTGAATCATCATGTTGGAATACCGCATTGCAATCCCACATTGCTACAAATGGATGGCTGCCGGCAACAAGAAGCTCTACATCGAGTACATCAAGGGATACATCAAAAGCAGCCATCCCGGCTTAAAGCCGGTGAGGGTTGAAGGGTCGTATGTGATATGTGTCAAGAAATAGGGGGTGTTGAGCTTGGCAGACGTGCAGCTTGAGAACGGATATACCAAAATCGCAAATGAAATTTTAGAGCATTTGGCGCTGACCAAGCTCAGCCCGACTCAATTTCGGTTGATCTTAGTGATATGGCGATACACCTACGGGTTTAACCGCAAGGATCATGAGATGTCCTTATCCTTCTTGGCCGAAGCTACAGGCATTCATAAGCAGCGCATAAAACAAGAGCTGGATAAGCTGATCGAAAACAATATCGTTATCATTACCGAGGAAGGATCGTTTTCAAAGTCCAGAAAGCTAGCGTTCAACAAGGATTATGATACATGGCGCTTACAGTCAACAAAAGAAAGTACAGTAAGCGGAATTGCTGACACTACAGTAAGCAAAAACGCTGACACTACAGTAAGCGAAACTGCTTACTCTACAGTAAGCGAATTCGCTTACCAAGAAATAAAAAATATAAATAAAGATTTAAATAAAAATATTGATGATGATATAGGCAACGACCATGTTCAATCATTCCAACTGATTGCTAACAGATATATCCAACGCAGAGGAAAAGGGCTATCGCTTTCTCCTAAAGACGAAGCGGCCATAGAAAAACTCTTGCAGGAGCAGATTCCGCTGGATGACATCCTTACACTGATCGACCAAGTGTTTGACGAGTATGAACCAAAATTCAACGGTGACGAGATCCATTCTTTCGAATACGTGCGCAAAGTGTTGCTAAGCAAATATCACGAGCAAAAAGAGGGAGAGGGTACGGATGGAGGGACGATTCACAAGCATCGCCGAGGTGTTAGCCGATCTGCAAAAGAAGGCAAGTCATATGAGCAAGCACTTAGAGAACTCGAAGCAGCCAGACGAGCGTGGGGCGGGTGAGTATGAGTGTCCTCGATGCAAGGACAATGGGTACATCATCTACAAAAATGAACAAGGTTATGACGTTGCCCGTGAATGTTCGTGCCTCGAGCAGAAAAGATTAAGAGCTCGTTTTAAAAACGCTCTTATTCCAGAAGAGTTTAAAAACGCTCGTTTTGATAATTACATTCAAAAAAGCGATGTGCAGAAACGTCTGTATCATACCACAATTGAATATTTAAAAAACTTTAAAACAGGTGGTTCAAAATACAATCTTGGTTTCATTGCGGTTTTTGGAGAACAAAGGATTCGGGAGTTGCCAGGCGCTGCAAGATCGGAGGCGAAAGCGAAACACAACAGTTTTGGGTTAGGAAAAACGCACCTTCAAATTGCCGCAGCGAAGTGGCTAATGAGACACGGGTATAGCACGCTTGTTGTTTCAGACATAGCTTTTATGGACGAGCTCGTGCAGGCTAAACGTATTGACGATGAGGGTGAGACATTGGCCGGCTTGCTTTGGAGTGCCAATCGAGTGGATGTATTGATTTGGGATGATATCGGAAAAGCCAAGTGGAGCGAGACCAAAGAGAACTTCTATTACCAGATTATCAACGAGCGCTATAAAAGTCAGAAACCTATTCTGTTTAGCAGTAATGAGGACAAAGGAACGTTAAGTGAAAAGATTGGTTTTGCGGCAGCGAGTCGGTTATTCGGGATGTGCGGCCCGTATCTCCTCGAGGTTGAGGGGGAGGATTTCAGGTTAAAGGGGGCATAAACCATGTGCGTGAAATGCGACGGAACGGGGCGGCGATACACAAGAGTGATGAACGGAGCATGGCTGGTGACAGCGTGCGATTGCGAGTATGCGGAGAGGTTGCGACAGAAAGAGGAGACCAAGCTTCAGGAGTGGCGCAAACGTTTGGCGGAGGCGTGTGAACGATTGGGGATCACAGAGGATATTGTTTGGGAAGAAGGTGATCGCGTTGGGCATCCTCTATGAAAAAGTTCAACTCACTCAGGAGCTCAAACGTCAAATGATGATCCGACAACTGCTGGATATGGGCATCACGGAGTATGAAGGCACATCCGTCTATGACTTGGACTACTACACGTTGCGAAGGTTGCTGGCCACTCAAAAACTAACACGCTCGTAAACCGCGTATTTTGGCTCATACGGCGTTTTTCTTGCAAGGGTAATAGGAAAGTACCACACAGCGAGAAAAACGACGTACAGGGCAAAATAAAGCGCCTAGCGAGGTGATAACACATGGACGTATACCGCGCAATCAATATAGCGGTTGGGTGTGTACTGGCAAGCCACTTAGAAAACAAAGAAAAACGCGAAGTGATCGAAGTGTTGCGAAGTTTAGAGCGTCAAGCGGAAGCACAGGCCAAAATTGAACGGTATGAAAAGGCACTCGAATTTTATGCAAACGAAAAAAACCACGAATACGAAGTAACTTACGATATGGCCGATGTTATTGAATCGCCTGTTATGAAAGACTATGGGAAAATAGCCAGACAAGCATTGGAGGGGGCGAAATGAAACAAACAAGAATTGTAGAGTACGAGAACATGCCCGTTCGATACAACCCGGATGTGTGTCCGACATGTAAACACTTCACAGGAACTTCATGCGTCATACATGTTTCGAATGTGGAACGAAAGACGACGATCACACAGACCTATTGCATCAGAAAAATTGATTTCGAACACCCGTACAAAAACAAGAAACGGTGCCAGCTGCAAGAGCAATATGCTCAACCATTTTACGTGCAAAGGTTGGATGAGGAATGAGTATGATCAAGTTCATTGTGTATGGCGAGCCCGTGGCGCAGGGACGGCCAAGGGCGACGACGGTGAATGGCCGCGTTCGGATGTATGATCCCAAGAAATCACGAGATTTCAAGCATTATTTGAAATTGGCTGCATCGAAACATCGGCCGGAACAATTGATTGAGGGACCGATTTCCCTTGAGGTTAAGGTGTACAAACCTATTTTGAAGAGCTTTAGCAAAAAGAAAAAAGCCGCAGCCGAGGCCGGCCAGCTGCGTCCCACAAGCAAACCGGATGTCGACAACTACGTCAAAGGAGTCAAAGACGCGCTCAAAAACGTTATTTGGAAAGATGACAGCCAGGTGGTGGACTTACATATTTCCAAATGGTACAGCGAGACGCCGAGAGTGGAAATCACAATCATACCGATAGATGAGAAGTGAGGTGAACGGGATGCCGGCCATCACGAGGGTTTCGCCGTATCGTTCAGGCCCGCCTCGTTTTGGCAACCGCCCGCACAATATTGATATGACAGTGCGGACGTATCAGCTGACACCGGAACAACTTGATCGATATAAAAACGGCGAAAAGCTTGAAGATATTTTGAAGGGAGAGGATACGATGGAACAACAAAAGCCAAAAGTGATCGCATACACAAAGTATGAGGAAGTTGTGGCGGAACGGGATGAGCTGAAGAGGCAACTGGAGAAATTAAAAGCGAATATTGGGGCAGATGGCGACAAGTGTGAACAGTTGAAACGGGAAGCAGATCACCGGAAAGAGCTTTTTGAAGAGGCAATGACAGAAAACGAACGGCTGCATAAAGAGATCCTTGTTCTCGAAAATGAAATACAAAGACTGAAAGAGCTAGTCAACGAGCTGCGCGAACGGAAAGATAGGAGCGAAGAAGGCTGGGCAGATGCGACGCGAGAGCTCCGAGCACTGAGACTATACGCTCTCCAAAAACTACAAAAGGATGTATACGAGTCATGAGCAAGCGTAAGCGCCGGCTGAGATGGTATCTGCTGTATCGACGTGAGGGTGGACAAGCTGTCTATCGATATGAACCACTGAAAAGATACGAGCTTGATAGCCGCATCCGAAAAGGTTGGAAGGTAGTGATGTGAGGTGGGGAAAACACTACGCAAAATCAAACGTGAGAGGGAGAAAACAACTTCTCCCTTTCGTCCAGAAATCATGGCGGCATGGAATCGAGGATTTGAAGCAGGAGCCAAACGGCAAAACGAATTAGACACGCAATTGATGCTGGAGTGGCTTGGGAAGTTGGAAGAAATACCGGGGATCGGTGGAAAGACAGCGTGTAAAATTCGTGAACATTTTTTGGAGTTTATGAGGGAAAGGAGGGAACCGAATGATCTATATTTTGCGCCATCCGAAAACACACAATGAAATTCGAACGAAACGAAGATGGAAAGTCAAACAGTATCAGCTGCAAGGGTACAAGCTTGTGAATCAGTATGATCCGAAAGAAACGCAGAACTGCAAGGCATAAGCTCCGGGTCTAAATAAAAAAGACCGGACTTTTCCCGGCCGATGGGAGCTTAGGACTTTGCGGTTGTACCCGCTGCAGAAACCGATAAGTAAAGGTGGTATCTATGGACGTTATTAAGTTTTATGACGCTTGTTGTAGCAAGTGTGGAAATTGGTATACTTCCGATTTCAAAGCGCCCCGCGGAAAAACAAAGAAAGAAGCTATTGCAGAGATGAAGGCAAA
The DNA here is from genome assembly GCF_000733845.1 of Geobacillus vulcani PSS1. GTDB lineage: Bacteria > Bacillota > Bacilli > Bacillales > Anoxybacillaceae > Geobacillus > Geobacillus vulcani. The sequence goes on along the minus strand of NZ_JPOI01000001.1, from coordinate 293,286 downwards.
CGGATGGGGAGTCGTCGGCGGAAAAACCTATTGCCATAAATGCCATTAAAAAAGACCGGACTCTCCCGGTCAAAAAAAGGATGAAGGTAAAATATCGTCCTCAAACCTATTATACCGGGAGGGGTCCGAGTGGTAAAGCAGTTGTCGTTTAAGCTCCCAGAAATCGATCGTGAAAAAACGAAGGAAGCCGTTGAAGCTGCCCTGGAGAAATATCGGTTTTATCTCCTTACGATTCCAGAGGAGCGATTGCCAAAGGTAACAGCCACATATTCACTTGTTCCTCCTGCTCACACCAATGCTTTTCATTCATCTACAGAATCAGCAGTGATTGACAAGGTGGATTTTGAACGCGAACGAGAAAAATACATCGATTGGATTTGTCGTGGTGTGAACCGTTTGAATAGAAAAGAACGCGAGCTGATTGTGAAGCGATACCTGAACGATGAGATGCTGTACGATTATGAGCTATATAACGACATGGGAATGTCTGAACGGCAGTATTATCGCATGAAAGCTAGGGCTTTCTACAAATTGGCGTTTATTTTGAGGATAGAGGTTTATAAAGAGTAAAAGCACCCTTGACGGGTGTTTTTTATTTTTGAGAAATTTATTCTAGAAATTGTAAAAAAATGATGCTAAAATTGTAGAATAATATAGAATTTTGTTGATGTTGTAGTGGAGGAATAAAGGATGATCGAAGTCTATTGTGATGAAAGTAGACCTGAGGTTATTTATGGAGAAAAAAGCAAAGACCGATATATGATTTTAGGTGGAATTTGGGTTCCTTATGATATCCGTGAAGATATCAAAAATTCGATAAAGCAATTAAAAAATAAACATAATGTTTATGGCGAATACAAATGGAATACTGTTAGTCCTTCTAAGGTTGATTTTTTTCTAGAGCTAATCGATGTATTTTTCTTACATCCTATTAGATTTCGTTGTATTGTTGTGGATGGAACAACTGTTAATTTATCTAAGTATCACGATTCTGATAGTGAGTTGGGATTTTATAAATTTTACTATCAATTGTTGGTTCACTGGTTAAATTCGAAGGAGACTTATTGGATTTATCTAGATCATAAAAAAAATAAGCTTCCTGATAGGCTTCATACTCTCGAAAGAGTTTTGGAAAGGTCTGCAAATACGAATATAGGTGATGTTCAGGCTATCGAATCAAAGCAATCTTTGTTAATACAATTAGCTGATGTGTTAATTGGAGCTGTAGGGTACAAGTATCATCGATTGCAAAGTAGTAATGCAAAATTATCGGTAGTCGAGTATATAGAGAAAAAGCTGGGGCATGAAATTTACGCTACACCTAAATCAGAAAGAAAATTCAATGTGTTTAAAATTAATTTGAGGGGTTAAACTTAGAATGTATGCACCTTTTTTAAACTTGCGCACCCAGCAGGAATATTTTGATTACTACGTTAATAATTATTGTAGTAATCCAATCTATACTCATGATGGACTACCGGTATATTTTGATCGGGATAGATTTTCCCACGCTTTTTTCAAAAGTGTAGATCGTCGTTCAGCTGATAAGAGCCAGTTTGACATTGAAAGAGCTAAGAGGATGAATTGGATAAAAAAGGTTTTGCAAGATCCATCTCTTCAGATATATGCAGGCTACGACAACAAAAAGAAAAAAACAGATCATTCAAGACGGGTGTCAATTGTAGTTCCTGAAAGGTATGCAGTTATAGTGCGTTTTAATCGTAAATTTGATAAATGTTTCTTTGTTACTGCCTTTATTGTTGATACAGATGATAATTTAAACAAGTTAATACAAGAAGAAATATGGAGGATGCCAACTCATTTTGTTTATTGACATTTATATATCCATTATATATAATAAAATTGTCCTCTACTTATAGTAGTGGGACCTGCAAAGGTTTCGGCTCGCTGAACCCGGAAATCAGCGGCCAATCATACATAACAATAACAAAAACCCCTTAACCAACTTGTGTTAAGGGGTTTTGTTCTTTTAAACAACTTTAATGGATTTAAGTGTTTATATTTTTTGCAGAAAAACGGCAGACTTTTGGCAGAAAGATGACAGATTATTTTGTGTCAGACATGATATGATGATAGCGTGAGATATGTTGGATCAGCGTCACCCGATCGGGTGGCGTTTTTTATTTGAGGTGAAAACATGTATATATGTTGTCGAGATTTGACGAAAGAATGATGTAGGAAAAACTCTCCTTTTGTCGTATTGGATAGACGGAAGGAGAGGTGTTATGTGCAAGGTTCACATTTTTTGGGATAATAGTAATATTCATATTGTTGGTCGCAACCATGTAATGAAGGAGTTTGAACCAGAGGAAGATCAAAAATTATTTAGAATCTATTTTAAAAATTTATTTTTATTGGCGCACAGGAATCGTCCGATTGGCAGTGCTTATGTTGTAGGAAGTATTCCTCCAAATTCTAACTTATGGGGTCACGTTCGACGATTAGGCGTTACGTTAGAGTTACTTGAACGCTCAGCTTCAAATAAAGAAGTGGGAGTTGACCAAACACTTCAAGTTTCAATGTTTAGAGAAGCTGTAAAAAACAATGGACATGATCACACATTTGTTGTATTGACAGGCGATGGAGCCGGAAAGAAGTTGGGTAAAGGGTTTTTAAATGATTTGGAACTAATAAAGAATATGGGGTTTAATGTGGAAGTAATATCCTGGAAGCACGGAACACATAGAGATCTAAAGGAATTTGCTCAAAACAATGGTTTATTTATTCCGCTTGAAGACTTTTATTACAATGTAACTTTTATAAAAGAGAAACGAAGAGCTGATGAAAATATCGATTTTAGCAAAATTAATTAAGCGCCTTTTTGGGCGCTTTTTTATTTGGAGGGAAAACCATGCCGGATTTAAAGGTGAATATAATCTGGCACGTTATCGCTGAGACAGATGGCTGCATGGTTGTTGGCTTTTGTGTGGATGGAAAGCTGGCGTTTATTGTTTCAGGAGAGCCAAATGAGTTGTATGAAAAGCTGAAGCACTTCTTTTAAGACAAGGAGTAGTGACAATATGCCAGCTAAGCCATTGAAACCGTGCGCCGTTCCTAGCTGCCCAAACCTCACACAAGGTCGATACTGCCAAGATCACCAGCATAAAGAACAGCAAGACAAATCCCATCGCCATCGTTACTATGACGAACATCTCCGCGATCAGAAGGCTCGTGAGTTTTACCACAGTAAAGAGTGGCAGCGAGTACGACAGGTAGCGTTGGTTCGTGACAATTATCTGTGTCAGCATTGCTTACGGAATAATCGCATTACGTCAGCTGAGGTTGTTGACCACGTTATTCCTATTAGAGTTGATTGGTCACTACGACTATCATTGGGGAACCTACAGTCGTTATGTAATGCTTGTCACAACAAGAAAACAGCCGAAGACAAGCAACGATATGGGGAGGGGCGGGTCAAAAATTTTTAGCCGGGCGGCTATGGACCGCGCGGGCCCCTCGGCGTGCACAAAATTCGTTTTTTCTCGTAAATGGGGATAAATGGGAGGTGAAGGAAAATGGGACGAAACGCAAAGCCGATCCACTTGCATTTGCTCGAAGGAAACAAAAACCGTCTGACAAAAAAGGAAATTGAACAACGACTAGAAACGGAGAAGCGGCTGAAACCGAAAAAGGATAAAATCAAACCACCCTCCTGGCTTGATGATGTAGCCAAAAAAGAGTTCAAGCGCATTGCAAAAGAGTTAATGGAATTGGATTTGCTTACGAATGTTGATGTAAACGCGTTAGCGGCATACTGTGACGCATACTCGGACTATGTTAAGTGTACACAAATCATCCAAGAAGAAGGGCTGATGGTGGAATATACAAACAAGGCTGCAGAAACAAACAAGGTACCTCATCCATTGCTCACAAAGAAAAAACAATTGTATGAGCAAATGCGTTCGATCGCATCTGAATTTGGGTTATCTCCGGCTGCGCGGGCAAAGCTGGCGATTCCAAAATCAGAAGAACATCAGCAAAAGAGCGAGGAGGAACAACTCTTTGGCGACGCACTGTAATGAGGTGATGTTAAATGGTAGATGAGCTTTTAAAGCGGGTTGTTTATTATGCTCAAGATGTTGTGGATGGCCGTATCACAGCATGTCAAAAGCATAAGTGGGCTTGTGAGCGGTTCTTAAACGACATTGAGCAAATCGTAGACGACGATTTCCTTTACTACTTCGACGGTGAGGAATTGTATCGCTTTTATCGCTGGGCACGGATGTTTAAACACACCAAAGGCATATTAGCCGGCCAGCCGATTGAGTTGACCGATTTTCAATTGTTTATCGTCGGCAACATCTTTTGTTGGAAGCGAAAAGAAAATCACCTGCGCCGGTTTCGAAAAGCATACATCCAGCTTGCCAGGAAAAATGCAAAATCTCAACTTCTCGCGTTAATCGCCAGTTACGAATGCTTCTTGTCACCAGAGCAGTCCGAAGTTTATATTGCTGGATGGGGGCGGGAACAGTCCGGCATCGTATACAACGAGGTGCTGTCACAAATTCAGTCATGTTCGCTGTTAAACGGCAAGTACACCGATTCCTACGGCCGTATTCGTCACAAGAAAAGCGGCAGTATCATTCAGCCGTTATCGAAGGAAGCGCGGAAGACAGGGGATGGTAAAAACCCAAGCCTTGCGGTGATCGACGAATACCACACGCATGAGACAAGCGAGATTTATGACGTCCTTGTCTCCGGCATGGTTGCCCGAAAAAATCCGCTGATCGTGATCATCACGACGGCGGGATTTAATTTAGTGTCGCCTTGTTATACGGAATACCAATATGTGTCAAAGGTGATTGATCCCAACTCCTCTATCGAGAATGAGGAATACTTCGTGATGATTTGTGAATTGGACAAGGACGACGACATAAAAGACGAACGGAATTGGATTAAAGCCAACCCGATTGTGGCGATGTATGAGGAAGGTATGAATTTTCTGCGAAGCGAACTGCAAACAGCTTTAGATGTGCCTGAAAAAATGCGGAGTTTTTTGACGAAGAACATGAATATATGGGTAGATCAAAAAGACAACGGCTACTTGCCTTTGGATAAATGGCGGGCATGTGCGGTCAAGGAAAAGATTGATCTAGATGTCCGAGAATGTTATATCGGCGTGGACTTGTCTAAAAAGATCGACTTGACAAGCATCAGCGGTGTTATCCCATTAGGGGAAGGCCGTTTTTATGTTTGGTCTCATAGTTTTATTCCAGAGGACACGCTTGCCGAGAAGCGTCGGACGGATAAAGTTCCTTATGACTTGTGGGTGAAACAGGGATGGATCACCGTCACACCGGGTGCGGTAGTGGATTATCATTATATCCAAACCTATATTCAAAGGTTGGCAGAGGAAAAACTTTGGGATATTAAAGAGATTTGCTACGACCCATACAACGCCACGCACTTCGCGCAAGAAATGGAAGCGGAAGGCTACACAATGGTGGAAATCCGCCAAGGCATCCGCACATTATCCGAACCGACGAAGTTTTTCCGTGAGCTGGTGTTATCGGGTAAAATCGTCCACGATGACAACCCGGTGTTAAATTGGGCAGTCGGGAATGCTGTTGTGCGACAAGATCACAACGAGAACATCATGCTGGATAAAGATAAATCGACTAACCGCATTGACCCGTTAGCGGCTGTTATCAACGCCATGGTCAGGGCAATGACGCGGGCGAATGATATTGATATTAACAAGGTGACAGAAGAATACCTCAAAATGATGGGATGGTAAGGAGGTGAGGGCATGGGATGGTGGAGTCGTCTGACGCGATTTTTCCGGCCGCGAAATGAGACGGTGGACATGACCAATCCGCTCTTATTACAGTGGCTTGGTGTTGACCCAGACACACCAAGAAACCAATTGTCTGAGGCAACATATTTCGCTTGTTTAAAAATCTTGTCCGAGAGTTTAGGGAAGTTACCCCTTAAAATGTATCAGAAGACAGAGCGGGGCATTGTGAAAAGCGACCGTGAGGAATTGTATAACTTATTGAAATTGCGCCCGAACCCGTATATGACAAGCAGTGTCTTTTGGTCAACCGTCGAGATGAACCGGAATCACTACGGCAACGCCTACGTGTGGTGCCAATATAGCGGACCGCAGTTGCAAGCCTTATGGATTTTGCCAAGTCAATACGTCACGATTGTGGTGGATGATCGCGGCTTGCTGGGCGAAAAGAACGCGATATGGTATCGGTACAATGACCCGCACGACGGTAAAATGTACGTTTTCCGAAACGACGAAGTTCTCCATTTTAAAACGTCCGTTACATTCGATGGCATCACTGGCTTGTCTGTCCGGGATGTACTGAAACATACGGTTGACGGTGCACTAGAAAGTCAAAAATTCATGAACAACCTCTATAAAACGGGGCTAACAGGAAAGGCCGTCCTTGAATATACCGGCGACCTTAACCAAGAAGCGCGAGACCGCCTTGTGAAAGGCTTTGAGCAGTTTGCAAGCGGTTCTCAGAATGCAGGGAAGATTATCCCCGTACCATTGGGAATGAAGTTGGTGCCACTAGATATTAAGCTGACCGACAGCCAATTCTTCGAACTAAAAAAATACACAGCGTTGCAGATTGCAGCGGCGTTTGGAATCAAACCGAATCAGATTAACGATTACACAAAGTCAAGTTATGCGTCGGCAGAAGCGCAGAACTTGGCTTTTTATGTTGATACGCTTCTCTATGTGCTGAAACAGTACGAGGAAGAAATCACCTATAAAATTCTTTCTAATGATCTTATCAGCCAGGGGCATTATTTCAAGTTCAATGTCAACGTCATCCTACGGGCAGATATTAAGACGCAGATGGACAGTTTGTCGATCGCGGTGCAGAACGGCATCATGACGCCTAACGAAGCGCGCGACTACTTGGACATGCCTGCTGATGACTACGGCAATAACTTGATGGCCAACGGGAACTATATTCCGTTGAGTATGCTTGGCGCCAACTATGGGAAAGGAGGTGAGGGCTGATGCCGTTCTGGAAATTCATCGTCAACCAAGCGACTGAAACCGAACCAGAGAGCGTGGAGCTTCGCATTGAAGGTGACATTGTAGACGATGACGAAGCGTGGTTATATGAATGGTTCGGGATGCCATCGACATCACCGAACGCATTTAAAGAGGAATTAAGCCAATATAAAGGCAAAGACATCACCGTATGGATTGACAGCTACGGTGGTAGTGTTTTTGCGGCGGCTGGCATTTACAACGCATTGAAGGAGCACAATGGTAAGATCACTGTCAAGATTGACAGCAAGGCGATGAGTGCGGCGTCTGTCATCGCGATGGCTGGCGATGAGGTGCTGATGAGCCCGATGGCGGTGATGATGATTCACAACCCTTTAACAGCTGCCTACGGGAATATGCATGATTTGCGGAAAGTCGCGGACATCTTGGACACCATTAAAGAATCCATCGTGAATGCCTATGCACTAAAAACAGGCCGTTCACGGAACAAAATTTCGCAAATGATGGACGACGAAACATGGATGAGTGCCAACGTCGCCGTGAAAGAAGGATTCGCTGACGGCATCCTATACCAAGACGGGAAGCCAGAGGTGACGGATGTCGCGGCGTTTAGCCGGCTGGCGATTGTCAACAGCGCAAATCGGTCTATGCAGGACATCATGAAAATTGTCAGCAAACAACAGCAACAAGACGAAAAAGAACGTTTACTTTTGGAGCTGGATTTAATCTAGTTCCTTTTTTATTGCACAAAAACAAAAAAGGAGGAAACAAACATGCCGAAAGAATTACGCGAACTATTAGAACAGATTAACAACAAGAAGGAAGAAGCCCGCAAATTGTTAGCTGAAAATAAAATTGAGGAAGCCAAAAAGCTGAAAGAGGAAATTGTCGCACTGCAAGAAAAGTTTGATATTGCGAAAGACTTGTATGAGCAAGAAAAAGAGAAAGTCGAGAATAAAGAACCATTAAAACCGACTGTACAAGTAAAAGAAAACGAGGTTGAAGCATTCGTCAACCACATCCGTACGAAATTCCGCAACGCCATGAGTGAAGGTAGCGGGCAAGATGGTGGCTACACGGTGCCGCAGGACATTCAAACGAAAATCAATGAATTGCGTGAAAGCAAAGACGCTTTACAAAACTTGATTTTGGTTGAACCAGTGACGACATTGAGCGGTTCTCGCGTTTTCAAAAAGCGTTCACAACAAACCGGGTTTGTTGAGATACCAGAAAACGGAGAAATTCCAGAGAAGGCAACGCCGCAATTCACTGTTTTGCAGTATCAAGTGAAAAAGTACGCCGGTTTCTTCCGTGTTACTAATGAGCTATTGAAAGATAGCACGGAAGCAATCGTAAACACTCTAATTCGTTGGATTGGCGATGAATCCCGCGTCACTCGGAACAAACTCATCCTTTCCGTGTTAGGTAGTAAAGCGAAAACAGCGATCGCAAATGTAGATGATATTAAAGCAGTTTTAAACGTTCAATTGGATCCTGTCTTTCGATATACATCGAGTGTCATCACAAACCAAGATGGTTTCAACTGGCTGGATACTCAAAAAGACGCCAACGGAAATTACCTGTTGCAACCATCGGTTTCCTCACCGACAGGCAAACAACTATTTGGCGTTCCGGTCGTAATGGTATCGAATAAAGTTCTGCCGAGCGACACGACGAACGGTAAAGCGCCGATTATCATTGGCGACCTTCAAGAAGGTGTCGTAATGTTTGATCGTCAAACAACAGAAATTATGTCGTCCGATGTTGCGATGGATGCCTTCCAAACTGACGTTACTTTATGGCGTGCGATTGAACGCGAAGAAGTTAAATTGCGCGATGACGAGGCATTCGTGTACGGCGAAGTTACGTTGGCATAACAAGTGGGTTTACGCCCTCTTGTTTGTTAAAGAGGTGATGGCATGAAAGTCAAAGTGTTAATTGATTGTATCGGAGTAGGATACGACTTAAAAACCGGGGAAACAGCAGATTTACCGAAAGAACTTGCCCAAAAACTCATTCGATTCGGATACGCGGAGGAAGTGAAAAAGTCTAAAGAAACGAAGGTGAAAGAATGATCGTTTCTTTAGACGAGGTAAAAAATTGGTTGCGGATTGATTTCAGCGAGGATGACACGCTATTGACAACGTTGATTAAAGCGGCGGAAACGTATCTTAAAAACGCGACAGGCGTTGAGTATGACGAAAATAATCATCTGGCTAAGCTGTTCTGCATGACGCTCATCTCTGACTGGTACGAAAACAGGGAAATGATCGGAAAGGCGAGCGACCAAATACGCCCCATCATCAATAGTATTCTCATGCAGTTGACATATGGCGGTGACACATCATGAATCCAGGCTTATTCCGTCACCGTATTACCTTTCAATCTTTTAGCGAAACCACGAACGAAAATGGTTTTCCTGTACAAGATTGGACTGACGTAAAAACTGTCTGGGCAATGATAAAGACGCTTCAAGGGCGTGAATATTACCAGGCCGCCACAACCCAAAACGAAAATACAATTCGTTTCGTCATTAGGTATGCAACAGGTATCAATCCAGACATGCGCATCAAATACAAGGGTCGGATGTTTGAAATTCTCTCTGTCATCAATGACGATGAGCGTAATGTCACGATGACGATTGTCGCGAAGGAAGTGATGTGATGGGCTTTAAATTAGAGGGGATGCAAGAGTTGTTAAAGAAGTTGGAAACGTTGGGGAACGAGGCTGAGCAAGTCAAACAAGAGGCACTTATGGCGGGTGCAAAAGTGGTTCAGGAAGCGGCTTCGCAAAAAGCTCCACGAGACACGGGAAAACTTGCTGAAAACATCGTTATTTCTGATGTGAAAGAAGATGGAACTGTCGATATCGGACCGGATCGGGATCGTTTCTACGGTCTTTTTCTTGAATTCGGAACGACGAAGATGGCAGCGCGACCTTTTTTGCAGCCGGCTTTTGAAGAAAACAAAGAGCAAGTGCAGCAGAAAATGTCGGACGTCATTCGTAGAGGGTTAGGGCTATGAGTCTGAACAAATTGATTCTCGATACATTAAAGCCCATAGGTGTTCCTGTTGCATTTCAAACGTACAACGGCCCAGCAACGACCTATATCACGTTCTTTGAGTATAACCAATTCTCAGCGCTCAATGCAGACGATGGAGAACAGCAAACAGCGCATTTCATACAAGTGGATGTGTGGTCAAAAGGTGACTATACGTCAATTGTTCAACAGGTCAAAGACCTACTGACCGCGACGGGATTTCGCCGGACAACCGAAACCGAGCTATATGAACCGGACACCAAAATCTATCACAAGGTGCTCCGGTTTTCTTATGTAGAAGAAAGGGAGGAATAGAATTATGCCAGGAGTGCAAGTAGGTTTACGTGATCTTTATTATGCGATTTTAACGAAGGATGATTCGACGGGTGTTGCTTATCAGACACCAGTCAAGATTGCAGGGGCGATCAATGCGAAGATTTCTCCAAAGGTCGATACACAGACTCTCTATGCAGATGACGGTCCATCCGAGACGGTCACATCGCTTGGAGAAATCGAAGTTGAACTTGAGGCAAAAGACCTTCCGTTGTCAGTTCAAGCAGCACTTCTTGGCCATACGATATCGAATGGTGTTCTCGTCAAAGATGCTGATGACGTGGCGCCGTATGTTGCGATTGGATTCCGTAGTCAAAAAAGTAACGGTAAATATCGTTATGTGTGGCTTTACAAAGGTCGTTTTGAAACTCCTGAACAAGAGTACAAAACAAAAGAAGACAAACCTTCGTTCCAAACGCCTAAATTGAAGGGGACATTCGTTAAACGTGATTATGACGGTGTGTGGCAAGCAATTGGCGATGAAGATGAAGCAGGATTCACGCAAGCGGCTACGTGGTTCAACGCTGTTGTGAACGTGACTGCGGATACGACGCCGCCTACATTGAGCAATACGGTGCCAGCTAACAACGCGACGTCTGTTGCTGTTTCTACAACAGTACAATGGATTTTCAGTGAAGCGATTGCCCCTGAGTGCGTGAATGCTTCGAACTTCATGGTCATCAAGGATAGTGATGGTTCCGTTGTGGCAGGTACTCTTTCTCAAAGCGCCGACAAAACAACAATCACATTCACGCCAAGCGCCAACCTTTCTGCGGCAACGGCGTACCGAATCATTGCAACGACAGGTGTACGCGATTTGGCGGGCAACTACATGGCTCAAGCACAGGTTCGCAAGTTTACAACTGCATAATGAAAGAGGCAGCCTAGTGCTGCCTTTTTAAGTTTCAAAAGGAGGAGATTTTATGTCAGTGAAAGATGTGAAAGTGAAGAAAATTCCTGTTCAGTTGGATAAAGAACGGCATCTTGTCTTTGACTTAAACGCTTTTTGTGAGATTGAGGATAAATTCGGTAGCATAACAGAAGCTTTTAAAGCGCTTGAAAATGTCTCGATGAAGGCGCTTCGTACTTTGTTGTGGGCCGGTTTGTTGCATGAAGATGAGAGCCTGACAGAAAAAGAAGTAGGAAAAATGATTGATATTGCAAATATTTCTGAGTTGGCGCAGGCAGTTGCGGAGGCGATGAATACTGCTCTTCCTGAACCAAAAAACTAGAGGCCAATCCCGATCTTGAGGAAAAAGGTTGGGATTGGCCTTTGCTTTTGTACGCCGGAACAGTGGTTTTAGGAATGAATGAGAAGGATTTTTGGCGTTGTACACCACGGAAATTTTTTGCACTTTGCGATGTCCATAGAAAAATGCACGGTACCAGTGAACAAGAGGAAACACAAACGGGATTCATTGACCAAGTTCTTTTCTAGCGAGGAGGTGAAAATATGGCAGAGGTTGGCGTATTGCGTGTATCGCTTGGTTTAGATAGTGCTGATTTCACGCGCAGTCTTGCAGAAATAAACCGGAAACTGAAAGCTGTTGAAAGCGAATTTAAAGCGGCCGGCGGTTCAATAAAAGGATTTGAAAATACTCTTGAAGGCTTGCGTGCGAAGTCAGATATGTTGACCAAAAAGATTGATTTGCAGAGTGCGAGAGTTCAAGAGTTGAAGCGCCGATATGAAGAGTCAGCGGCTACAAAGGGACGAGAGGCTGCCGAAACAGAAAAGTTGCTCATTCAGTACAACAAGGCTGTTGGAGATTTGAAAAAACTCGAAAACGAACTCCAACAAACTAGCGTCAAACTGGATAAGCTATCACAAGATGTCAGCCAAAACGCGACAGCCTGGGAGAAAATGCACGCCAAGCTGAATGAGGTGGGGCAACGTCTTCAGGATGTAGGCGGTAGAATGCAACAAGCAGGACAGAATATTGCTTTGTCATTTGGTGCGGCGACGGCGGCAATTGGTGGCGCATTAGGGTTTGCGGTCAAAAAATCAATGGATTTTGAGGCGCAAATTGACCGAGTTGGTGCCATTGCTGGTGCTACACCAGCTGAACTGGAGAAATTGAAAAAGTCGGCTCTTGATCTTGGTGCATCGACTTCCAAATCCGCAACAGAAGTAGCCCAAGCACAAGAAATTATGGCGACGATGGGTTACAAAACGAATCAGATTATCGCGGCCATGCCGGGTGTCATTGCGGCGGCAGAGGCATCTGGTGAGGATATGGCGCTAGTCGCAGATACAGTTTCAGCGGCATTGAATTCGTTTGGGTTATCCGCGAGTGAAGCAAGCCGTGTGGCTGATGTTCTCGCACAAGCAGCGAACGATTCGGCAGCGAGCGTGCAGGATATGCAGTACACTTTCAAATACGCCGCGCCGATTGCAAAAAGCCTAGGTATCTCCCTTGAGGAATTAGCTGCGGCGACCGAAATCATGTCGAATGCGGGGATTCGCGGTGAGCAGGCCGGAACAACTCTGCGCGGCGGGTTGATTCAGCTTCTCAAACCATCCGAGGAAACATCAAAAATGATGGAGAAGCTCGGCATCAAAATCGAGGATTCAAAAGGCAACTTTGTCGGCCTAGCTAACTTGATCCAGAACATTGCTGAATCCCTAAACGGCCAGACGAGGGCACAAAAACTTGCGAATCTTGCGGCGATGGTAGGAACGGAAGCGGCATCAGGTTTTTTGACCTTGATTGAGGCGGGACCACAAAAGATCAGAGAGTATACAAAATCACTGGAAAATTCAGCCGGCGCATCCCAAGAAGCAGCGCAGAAAATGAAAGACAATCTAAAAGGTGCACTTGAAAACCTGAGTGGTGCCTTTGAAACGGCGCAAATCAGCATAGGAAATGCTTTAGCACCAGCGATTAGGAAGATTGCAGAGGTACTGCAAGGATTGATCGATAGATTCAATAGTCTTTCTCCAGCAACACAAAAATTTATCGCCATCGGAGCAGCTGTTGCTGCGGTTCTGACAGGTATCGTCGCGGCAATTGGCGTAGTACTTGCCGTCGTCGGTGCAGCAGCAAGCGGAATCGGCGCTCTTACAACTGCGTTTGGTGCGGTATCTGGCGCAATTGCGGCGGCAGGTGGAGCGATGGCAATCATCACCGGTCCAATTGGTATTGCTGTAGCGGCAATTGCAGGACTTACGGTAGCAGGCGTAGCGTTGTGGAAGAATTGGGACACGGTTAAAGCGAAAGCAACAGAAATATGGGGATCACTTAAAGAATGGTTCAGTACCACATTAGAGAACATTAAACAATCTTTTGGTAACGCATGGAGCAATATCAAAAGCTTCACATCGTCTACATGGCAAACAATCAAGCAAGTGACTGTTACGGTATGGAATGCCATTAAAAGTACAGCACTTGCTATTATTATGCCTTTCGTTAACGGGATTACCAACCTGTTTAACGGCATGAAAGGCGGCTTGCAGCAAATTTTTAACGGGTTAAAACAGTATTTTTCTGGTGTTTGGAATTTAATTAAAAACATCTTTCTCGGTGCCGTTCTTCTCATCATTGACCTTGTGACAGGCGATTTTAAAAATCTTTCTAACGATGCAAGAGCCATCTTTAACAACCTAAAAAACGCCCTGTCTTCTATCTGGAATGGAATCAAGCAAGTATTTTCCGGCGCAGTTTCTGCAATAAAAGGGTTTGTTAGCGCCACATGGTCGAACATAAAGTCTACAACATCATCTGTTTTTAACGGCATCCGAACGCTAGCATCATCCATCTGGAACGGAATTAAATCAGCTATTTCCAACGCGGTTAATACTGCAAAATCAGCGGTAAGCAACGCATTTTCCTCTATGAAAAGCGCTGTTTCTTCCATCATGAGCGGCATTAAGTCCACGATCACAAGCATGTGGAATAGCGCCGTGAGTTTCTTAAAAGGGATTAATTTATACTCTATCGGAAAAGACATCATTCAAGGCCTTGCTAACGGCATCTCCTCGATGGCTTCAGCTGTTGTAGAAAAAGTAAAAAGTATCGCTAATTCTGTCACGACAACCATTAGAAATGTGCTCGACATCCATTCTCCTTCTCGTGAAACAGAGAAGTTAGGTAAATATACAACAGAAGGCTTTGCCAAAGGTATTGAATCGAAGAAAAAGGATGCAGAGGCAGCTGCGAGAAGAGCGGCAGCGGCAGCAAAACATGCATTTGAAGAAGCTTTTCGCAATATCCAGTATCGCTTTGATGCCAAAAAAATCAGTGCAAAGCAGGCAATCGATGAATTTGAAAAGCTAAAAAAGCAGTATGCAACCGTGCCTAATGCTGTAGAGCGCACTAATAAAGAAATTTATAGAATTCAGCAGAAATATGCAAAGCAACTAACCGACGCAAATAAAAAAGCATTCAATGAAGCTTTCGCAAATGCGCAAACGAACTTTAAACTCGGCAAAATCAATTCTTCTCAGTACATTGCTGAGCTTCGAAAAATCCAAAAAGAATACGCCAAGTTGCCAGAGCAAGTCAGAAAAGTACAGCTGGAAATTAAGAAAGTCGAGGATCAGCGTGCAAAAGAGCAAGCGGCTCTTGCGAAAAAGCAGTTTGAAGATGCGAAGAAAGCGATCGAGGATAAGCGAGCACTAGGTCAGTTGTCATTAGACCAAGAGCTCAAGGCTTGGCAAGCTCTTTCCAAAAAATACAAAGAGGGGTCCAAAGAGCGAATTGAGATTGAAAAGCAAATTGTCCGCGTCAAAAACGAACTTCTCAAGCAACAGTTTGAGAACGAGAAAGCGTATATTGACAAGCGGAAATACTACAACGACCTTTCTCTTAAAGAAGAACTCACACTCTATGAAAGTTACATTAAAAAATACAAACAGGGTACAGAAGAGCGCGAGTATTATGAACGAGAAATCTACCGTGTGAAAAACGAAATCAACGATAAGCTTTTAGAAGCAAACAACGAATATGCTCAACAAGTGAAAGAAATCAACGAGCGCTTACAACAGGATGAACTCAAGGCTAAAGAAGAATACGAACAGAAGGTCAAAGAAATCAACGTCCGTCTTGCTGAAGATGAACGCAAGCTGACGGAAGAGTACGAGAAAGCCGTCGAAGATCGAGCCAAATCATTGTACAGCTTCGCAGGGCTGTTCGATGAATTCAAGCGCAAAAACGATGTGACAGGAAAGGGATTGCTTCAAAATCTATCTGACCAAGTTTCGGCTTTTCGTGATTGGCAAGCCAATATTGTTTCCTTGGCAGCGCGAGGCATTGATGAAGGATTGCTTCAAGAACTTCGAGACATGGGCCCGAAAGCGGTGGATGAAATCGCGGCACTCAATTCTCTTTCTGATGAAGAACTGCAACAATATGTGGCTCTCTGGAAAGAGAAAAATGCTTTGGCCCGCACACAAGCGACTAGCGAACTCGAAGGCATGCGGTTGGATACACAGACAAAAATCCAACAGTTGCGGGCGGCGGCGAACGCCGAGCTTGAGCAGGCTCGGATTGAGTATGTCAACAAAATCGCCCAACTCCGAGCACAAGCAGCAGCCGAGCTTGAACTGCACAAAAACGAGTGGATGGCAAAAATCAAGGAGATCACAGAGGGAACGAAGGATGAACTCAATCTCATGAGCGCGTCGATGGCTGACATCGGCAAAAACTCGATGAAAGGACTCATTGACGGATTGAACTCAATGATGGAACCTTTACGCCAGAAAGCTCAAGAGATTGCTAGCATTGTGCAGAACACGATTTCTTCATCGCTCTCAGGCACAAACAGTATGTCTCAAGTCGGAAAGAATGCAACACAAGGACTTGTGAGCGGAATGGATACAAAACCGGTTCAACAGAAGGTAGCACAAATCGCGCATTCTGTTGCGAATACGATGAAGCATGTCCTTCAAATAAAATCTCCTTCGCGTGTAATGATGGAGTTAGGGAAATGGATTCCAGCAGGCCTCGCAGAAGGGATTTCGGGCAATATCAGCGCTGTGGTGGCTGCAACCAACCGAATGGCGCAGGCGACGATTCCGAGTGTTCCAGGCATGGCCGTGGCCGGCGGCGGATACGGAACAGTTCAAACAACAAACGTGTCTCGATACGGGAACGTGAATATTAACGTCACTATTCCGGTCAGTGACCTTGAGCAAATTCGAACGGTGAATGACTTCTTCAACCGTCTCGGAATGAAAGTACGTCAGTCATAGGAGGGAGGGGCGATATGCCAACACAAAATTTTCGTGTCGGGGAAATGCTCAACAAACGAACTCGCAATAGCAAAACATGGATCAACTTCGACGGCTCATACACTACAGAAATTTATGCTGGCGATGTTCACTATCAGGACGAAAACGGGAATTGGCACAACATTGACACAGACTTGTATGACGAAGCCGATTTGGACCAAGTGGATTTCCCTGTTGCTAGAGAAGGGGCCGACGTGTTCCGAATCATGAAAGATGCGGCGAAACGGATGAAGAGAAAGGGCATCCTTGACCGTGACATGATGGACTATCAAGGGTTGAAGGTGCCGTTTGACTGCCGGATTCCAAAAAACTTTAAACGGGGGTATACGATCGGGAAGGGGGCAACCAAGCTGCGATTCATCCCGGTCGGAGCCAGCCCAGCGAAAGGCTATTTGGAGGAAGGGAAAAAGAACTGCGTTCACTATCAGGACGCATGGAATGATACAGATGTTTGTCTCGAAGTCATGCCAAACGGCGTGAAAGAGACAATCATTTTGAAAAGTGACCGTGCGCCTTCTTCCTTTTCTTTTGAGGTGGATGGACCGTTAGAGGATGATTTGACAGCAGGGGAAATACGATTACAGCCTGCATGGTTGCAAGATGCCAACGGCGAGCGCCGGGATGTTGCGCAAACCATACGGAGGGATGGGGATAAAACATTTATTGACTTAGCGGCCGATGTTACGGGATTAGTTTATCCGATTAAGATTGACCCGACAGTTCAAACAATCGAAGCTGTAAGTGATACATTCGTTAGTAGTTTATATACAAGTACTAATTACGATACAAGTGAAACTATATATGTTGGATATTATAATGGCATACAGTATATTGCTTATCTTCAATGGACTATGCCAACCTCTATTCTAGGTAAGGTTATCACAAGCGCTTATTTAAAAATATACAAAATAGGCGATTTTGGGGCATCTAGTTGGTATAACTTTAAACCATATGTTATAACCTCTGATTGGAGTGAAAACGGGGGTGTTAATTTCAATTCCCAACCTTCCTTTCAAGATGTAGGAAATCCCGGTTTGCGAGGTGATTTTACTGCCCCCGGGACATGGGGTTCTATACCTGTAAAAGAATGTATCCAACATTATGCAAATGGTGGAACTTTTAAGGGTATCTCTTTAAGATGGACCAGTGCTACTAATGATGGTGGTTATTCATACTTTGCATCTAGTGAAAACACAAGTTATAACGGCCCGTATTTGGAAATAACCTACAACGAACCACCAACCGCCCCAACCGTGACAGCACCAAACGGTGGGGAAACGTGGAACGCGCAACATACGATTACATGGAATCCAGCAACCGACGCTGAAACAGTGCAAGGCTCTCTACGATACCAAATTCAACTATCACTCAACAACGGACAAACTTGGAAAGACATCGTTGCATTAACTACGCCGGGCGCAACATCGTACACGTATGATTTTACCAACGAACCTGAAACGTCACTTGCGAAAATCCGTATCCGTGCTTATGATGGGACATCCTATGGTGCGTGGGACGAATCGAATGGCGTGTTCACGATACAGCACAACCAAGCACCAGCCGTGCCAACGAACCTTGCTCCAAGTGGAGGAGTACCAAGAGACAGAGCGTCCGTAATCCGTTTGTCGTGGCAACACAATGATGCGAACAACGATCCACAAGCGAAATTCGATTTACAATGGCGGCAGCAGGGAACGCAAACATGGAACACAGTGACACAAGTGACGACGAACCAATACTGGGATGCGCCAGCTAATACATTCCCGCGTGGCACGATTGAATGGCAGGTTAGGACGTATGACCAACCAGGATTATCAAGTCCGTATTCCAACATTCAAACATTCTTCGCAGGGGATAAACCAACGAGTCCAACTATCACCGATCCCAGCAACGGCGCAACCGTCCCTGTGGCCAATCCTGTCGTTCAATGGTCGAGTGTGGGGCAAGTTGCTTATGATGTGAAATTGCTAGATAGCAACAATAACTTGCTATGGGAAGTGCAAGTAAACAGTACAAACAAGGCGCAGACCATTCAATACAACTTGGCAAACAACACAGATTACAGGATTCAGCTGGCCATTAAGAATGCTGACGGGATTTGGTCTGATTTCGTCACTGTCAACATCCATGTTTCCTACACACCGCCAGCCGTTCCGGTTGTCACGACAGCCAAAGCGGAAGGAACGATCATGCTTACGATCGACAACCCAACACCGACCGGAACGCAGCCGAACGTATCCTACAACGAGGTATACCGACGAAAACAAGGTGAAACATCATGGACGAGAATCACAACGAATATACCGACAGATGCTTCTTTTATTGACTACACGCCAGCAAGCGGGCAAGTATATGAGTATTTCGTTCGTGCTTGGGGGGCAAATGGAACATATGCCGATAGCTTGATAGTTAGTGAGTCTATTTCTTTGCAAGGAATTTGGCTGCACGAAGCGGACAATCCAGCGGGGACACTGCATCAATTCCGTCTCATCAGCGACCGCAGCGAAAATTGGCAACCAACTGCGGCAATGATGCAATTTGCAGGACGAAGATTGCCGGTTGCGGAGTATGATGACACAGAACAGAGAAGTGTGAGTGTGAAGATCACTTTGCTTAAAGACAGCGGCGACAAAGAAGCGCTTGAGAAGCTGATTCACTCCAAAAATACACTCTGCTATCGCGATGCAAGAGGAAGGAAAATGTTCTGCCATGTGTTTCAACTGCCATTTGACGATGAGATGTACGGGAATACGGTTAGCCTCACGTTTGAAGAAGTGTCCTATGTGGAGGAGGTATAGATGCTCTCACTATCAAACTATCCATATTCGAAACAGGAAATCGTCGATACCATTCATGGCAAATACGGTCAGAGGCATTTCAAGTTTCGGTATGATTTGTTGAACAAGAACGATCAAAAAATAGGTGAGCTGGATTCAGTGATCGATGGGGAAGTCAGCATGGCTTCCCTCGATTCAATCAAACGGACGGCCAGATTCCGTTTGAAAGATCGCGGCGAAATCAATTGGTTAAGTGACCGCATTCAACCTTTTGCGCTTTTGAAGATGAGAGACGGAAAATATATAGAGTTCCCCCTCGGTATTTTTTTATTAAGCAGTCCGACGCGGAAAGATAGCAACAATAACGTATATCGCGATGTGGAGGCATATGACGGCACTCTCATTCTCCGCGACGACAAATTCGATACGCGGTATACAGTTCCGGCCGGCACGAACTATCGGCAAGCCGTTATCGATATTCTGGCGAGCGCCGGCATCACCAAACACAACATCGAGCAGACTGACAAGGTGCTGCCTGTCGCAATGGAGTTTGCACCCGGAACTGAAAAATTAGAGGCGATCAATACGCTTCTCCAAGCCATCAACTACACACCGATTTATGTTGATGTTTACGGATATTTCACAAGCATGACATATCGCAGTCCATCGATCCGTGCTGCAGAATACACATACAAAGATGATGAACTGAGCATTGTTTACCCCGGCATGGAAGAGGAACTTGACTTGTTCAACGTGCCGAACAAATGGGTAGTCGTATGCTCGAACGCGGAGCAGTCACTGATGTCATCGTACACTAACAGCAACCCGAACAGCCCGACAAGCACGGTGAATCGAGGTCGCACGATCGTTGACTATCGCGAAGTGACCGACATCGCCGATCAGCAGTCGCTTGACGCATATGTACAACGAATCGCATTTGAAGCTTCACAAGTGTATGGAAAGCTGACGTTTGAAACGGCGCTAAATCCTTTGCATGACTACTCAGACGTATTGCAAATTGAATACTCTCCGTTAGGTATCAGCGGAAAATACGTCGAAACAAGCTGGACCATGTCACTCAAGGCCGGAGCAAGGATGAAACATGAAGTGCGCAAGATTATCAATATCTAGGAGGCGATGCCGTGATTAACACGGATTTTTTTATTGAGAACTTCAAAAATCCGAAACAAGAAAAAATCATTCAATTCGCGAGGGTAGACCCGAATTACAGTGGCGGTCGCCCTCGTCTCATTTTTGACGGGGAAAGTACCGTATCTGGGAAGGCATACCCGTATTTGGCGAGTTACACTCCAGCTGCAAACGACCGTGTGATGCTCGTCAAAGGCGTTGTTGTAGGGAAAATCGTATAGGAAGGCGTGGTTTTATGGAACGGTTAGAAATGGCTTACAAAACCGGCGCGGCTGTTGTTGGTGGCCTTGCTGGTTTGTTTTTTGGTGAATCCACGGGGTTACTTGTCGCACTGTTTTGGATGGCAGTTATTGATTATGGCAGTGGGCTCGTTGCCGGGTATACAGAAAAGACATTATCGAGCAAAATCGGGTTCAAAGGGATAGCCAAGAAGGTCATGATTTTTGTCATGGTAGCTCTCGCTCATCAAGTCGATAGCGCGCTTGGAACGAAAAATATGTTCCGAGATGCGACTATCGTTTTTTATATGGCCAACGAGCTGCTAAGCATTTTTGAAAATGCGGGAAGAATGGGAGTGCCAGTGCCGGAACGACTTACACAAGCGGTGGAAGTGTTGAAAGGAAAAAGTGGGAAAGGAGAGGATAAGCAATGACTATCGGATTAAAAGAACTATTGGAGAAAGCAGAAGCCAAATTAAAAGACGTTCATCCTGTCGTCGCGGATAAAGCACGTCAATTGATTACGGCGGCATATATAGGAGGAATCAACGTTATTATTACACAAGGCTTGCGAACGATTGAAGAGCAAAACGAACTATATGCCCAAGGTCGCACGAAACCGGGGAAAATTGTAACCAATGCAAAAGGTGGCTATTCGTATCACAATTTCGGACTAGCCTTTGATTTTGCTATCTTGAATCCAGATGGCAGCGTGAGTTGGAATGTGGATGAGAAATGGAAACGTGTTGGCGCAATCGGAAAGTCACTCGGACTCGAATGGGGCGGCGATTGGAAGGATTTCAAGGATTATCCTCATTTTCAATACACGTTCGGCCTTTCCCTTGCTGATTTGAGAGCGGGTAAACGCCCACTGCAACAAGTAATAAAACCGACAAGTGCAGTAGAAGCAATGCGGTCCAAACCAGCGCCTCAAACGTACACCGTACAAAAAGGTGACACGCTTTCCGAAATCGCGAAAAAATTCAACACAACCGTTGCGGCGTTGCAGAAGCTCAACGGACTTAAAAATCCCAACTTGATTCGTGTGGGACAAAAATTGCGCGTAAAATAACCCTGCCGTCTGGCAGGGCTTTTTTTATTTTTGTGGAATGAAGTATCAGGAGGTGATTCCATGTTCAAAATCGTCGGCCGCCTGCGTTGCCCGATTTGTTCTGAACCGGTTCAGCCAGACGAGAAAGTGTTCCTTGATATTATCAACACCGTCATTCACCAGAAATGTTATTATAAATCTCCGCAGCGCAAGCTTCCAATTAAGGATGAAGGCCAATTCCAGAAAATGCTCCTGAAATATCCCTTTTTCAATGAGGACGAGAATGATTCCATATGAAAAGCCTTTCTCATTCGAAACGGGCTTATTATCATAAGTTTAATGAGGTGAAGCCTGAATAAAAAGGCAGAGGCTCATGCCCCTGCCAACATACAGATTAATGTCTATCAATGTGTTCTTCGATAGTGTGATCTCACGTGTGTTCCATCTTTCTTTGTATAAGATCTTACCTTGTTATAATAATAGTGTTTATGGCCTTTAGGTCCCCAATGGGCATAGGCTGGGAGACTGCCAATGCTGTTGAGAGCAAAAACGGCTAAAAGGATAAGGATTAACACTTTTTTCATAGTTTCACTTCCTCTCTTCTCGTTGGAGATGGCTTTATTTCCATAGACCTTTCTTCGCTTGTCGCGCTGCACGTTCAGCAGTTACAAATCGCTTTTGGTATTTAACGTTTGGTGGGATCGTCATTACGTTAGCGTATCCTTCTTTGACTAATGTTTCGTTATACAACTCTTTTCCAATCCATACATAAGCTAATAATCTTCCGTACTTGTCTTTGATTTGTACATCAAACTCTAATGTGACTGTTTTGTTTGTTAGACGTTTTTTTGTATAGTTAGATGCTTCTTTTCCATACTTCTCGACAGGTTTGTTTGGATGTACAGTTTCTGGAGTGTTGACCCCAATCAGCCGTACTTTTGCAGTTGCACCATTACTGAATCTTACTTCTACTGTATCCCCATCAACCACACGAATGACTTTTACCGTGTGTTTCGAATTGATTTTAATTGAAGGTAATGCAGCTTTTTTTGTAGTTGGTTTTGTAGCTGGTTTTGTGTGAGTTGATGGAGTGTGGGATTGACTACGACTAAACGTAAACCCCTCTAAATTAACTTTACTCGGGGTTAATGCACGGGTACACTTCGAGTTACTGTTGTATTTTTTGATAAGTGCGATCAGTTCTTGCATATTTTTAGCTTTGCGCGCTAATGAGGTAGGTTGGTGTAGTAAATAAGTACAATCAGCTCTTCTAAAATGTCCCCCTAATTCATCGAGTGCTCCGGGATGAGCAAAAGTTGGGGTTACTAATCCAAACAACATTACGAATGATAATGCTATCGTTAAAAACTTTCTCACAGCTCAATTCCCTCCTTGATTCTTACTGCAATTTCAAAATACCGACTACATTTTACTATCATTGAAGAAATTTTTGTTCTCTTTTTCTATGACAATATTCGACAAATTTTTTAGGGCAACTGTGATATTTTGTATAAAGTAAAAAATAAACATAAGGGGGATAACATGGATAACCTTGCCTTAGTTATTAGTCTTATTGGGATGGTTGCTTTTCTTGTTTATTTGGTTCGTGGCATTGCGGGGGGTGTGAAAAAAAGAGAAGGAACAAAAACGCTATTTAAACGCTCGTTTATTGCTTTGGCAGTATTTTTGGTGGGATTCATTGTATTTGGAATGACGACAGAACCGCCCAAGGAAACGGCAAAAGAACCAAAGCAAGAGCGGCAGACAGAAAAGACGAAAGAACAAAAATCCGAAAAGTCATCTGATGAGCAAGAAACTGAACCTCCAGTATCCAAACCAAAGGAAGAACCGAAACAGACAGTTGAAAAGAAAGGTGTGACAACGAAAAAAGAGGAGCAGCCAAAGAATACGACAAATGAACAGATTACTCCTAGCGGTGGTCTAGGTGATACACTAGATGTGTTTGAAAGGAACTATGGAGAAAATGCTGGAGATCAAGAAATGGCGCGTTTTCAAAACAACTATATTTTACCCATGTTCCTAGACGGACAGGCTTGGAATATCAAAATTCAGTTCGAAGCAACAGATCAACCGAAAAGGACTATGAAAGAAGCTTTAAGTGTGGCACAAGCATTTATTCCGAAGGATGCACAAAAGGTAAAAGAATACGACCAACCCGAAATGGGCAGGAAAGTAATTGAGTATAAAAGTGAGTTGTTAAAACAGCGTTTTCCTGACTCTGATCCGCCTGGAACATTTATTGTAATCGCCAGTTATGGTGAAGCTGGCAAGGAAAATGAAGTATTTGGGCTAACAATAGGTGTGGGTAATAACCCGTAAGCCTACTCGTTTGGGGTAGGCTCTTTTTTTATGTACAGATCATCTACCTTACAATCCAGTACTGCTGCGATTTTATATGCTTTATCGATACGAGGATATGCTTTTCCCGTTTCATAATCACTTGAGTTTTTTGAAGATGCGCTTGAGGAGAGTTGGGAAGAAAAAAAGGCGGAGTGATCCGCCTTTTTTGACCACGTGACCACATTGTGACCACGAATTTAATCAAAAAGTATATTTTTTATTGGATATTTAAACCTTACAAGTCTCTAAAAATCCCTATAATTCAACATTTAACAGACTTAAAGAAACTTTGATGTCCATTGATAAGCGATGGGCGGCATATTCGCAAACAGGCGAAAGAGGAACGGATGGTTAAGAGGGAAAAGAACAAGGAGTAGATGATCGGGAGAAGAGGATGGAACGTGTATATTTTAGACACCAACATAATTATTCGTTTTTTAGCAAATGACGACGAGCAACAATCTTCCATTGCCTATCGGTTATTTGAAAAGGCGGTCAACGGTGAACTTTTGTTCCTATTGCATCCTCTTGTCATAGCGGAATGTTGTTGGGTGCTGGAGTCGAAACGGTATGGGTATGCGAAAGAAGAAATCGCAAGCAAGTTGAAGCAAATGATAGAGGCTTCTTGTGTGAAGACCATCGATCAAGAAGTGGTTGAAAAGGCATTGGATGATTACGCCCGCTGTGGTGTCGATTTTGCTGATGCGTATCTTTCGGCGTTGACCAGGCACACTTCATCCATTCAAGGGATCATCACTTGGAACGAAAAAGATTTTCGTCGACTTGGCGGGGAGTGCTATCTGCCGGAGTCCATCATTGGAATGGCTCAAAGCTAGGATGTGGACCAATATCGCGGATTTTTATGATTTCGTTCCCCCTCGTCTTTTTGTTCCGAGACGATGGCGTTGCCGAGGTTTGTTGCGTGAAAAACGAAGAGAGGAAAACGAGCTGACTCGTTTGAGCCAGCTCGTTTTCTTTACAGCACATTGAAATAGCGCGCTTCCGGATGGGCGACGACGATCGCCGAGACGGAGGCTTCCGGCTCCATCATGTAGCCGTCGGTCAAGCGGATGCCGACATCTTCCGGATGAAGGAGGCGGAACAGCTTTTCTTGGTCTTCCAAGTTCGGGCAGGCCGGGTAGCCGAACGAGTAGCGCTGGCCTTGGTATTTGGCGGCGAAGCGCTCTTCCATCGTGAAATCCGGGTCGTCTGGGAAGCCCCAGCGGTCGCGCATAATTTGATGGATGCGTTCGGCGAACCCTTCGGCGATCTCGAGCGCCAACGCCTGAATGGCATGGCTTTTCAAAAATTCGCCTTCGTCTTTCCACTGTTGGGCGAGTTCGCGGATGCCGTGCCCAGCGGTGACGGCGAAAAAGCCGACATAGTCCATTTCCCCGCTCTCTTTCGATTTCAAGTAATCGGCGAGGCAAAGGTGCGGCGCCCGCGGCTGGCGCGGGAAGTCAAACGTCTCAAGCACGGTTTGCCGGTCGATCGGGTCGTAAATGTACACGCGGTTGCCGTCGCTTTGCGCCGGGAAAAAGCGGTAGACGCCGGCCGGCTGAATCCAGCCGTGTGTTTTGGCGGCGGCGATCAGTTCATCGACGACCGCTTTTAAGGCGAGCGCTTTTTCGTCTTTTTCTTCCAACAGCCGCTTCACTTTTCCTTTCAAGCCGAGATGATGGCCGAGCACCATTTGCCAGTTGACGTACGGCAACACGTGGTCAAGCGGCACATTCCGCAGCACGTGGCGGTCGAGATCGGCCGGCACGTAGACCGGGACGTCGGTCGAAACGTTGGATTTGGCGGCCGCGGCGACAGCCGCCGTTCGCGCCGGTTCGTGTCCAACTGTTTCTTTTTTTTGATAGTCGATCTCGCCTTGCTGGATTTGGTTGGCAAGGGCGAGCCCATCCATGGCGTCCTTCGCGTACAAGACGATGCCGTCGTATTCGGGCGCGATTTTGTTTTCCGTAAACTTGCGCGTCAAGGCGGCGCCGCCGACTAAAATCGGGGTCGAAACACCGGCTTGCCGCAAGTCTTGCGCGGTGACGACCATTTGTTGCGCCGATTTGACGAGCAGGCCCGACAGGCCGATGATGTCCGGTTTATGCTCGCGCACCGCTTCGATGAGCTGCTGGGGGGCGACTTTGATGCCAAGGTCGATCACTTCATAGCCGTTGTTGCTTAAAATAATGTCGACCAAGTTTTTGCCGATGTCATGCACATCACCCTTCACCGTCGCCAGGATTACTTTTCCTTTCGTGCTTCCTTCTTTCTTTTCCATATATGGTTCTAAAAAGGCGACGGCCGCTTTCATTACTTCTGCGCTTTGCAATACTTCAGCGACGATGAGCTGGTTGTTGTTAAACAGCCGCCCGACTTCGTCCATGCCGGCCATGAGCGGGCCGTTGATGATCGCCAGTGGATCGGAGTACGTTTCCAGCGCCTGTTCCAAATCGGGAATGAGCCCGTCTTTTGATCCTTCAATGACGTAGCGGGCGAGCCGCTCTTCCAAGCTCAAGTTCGTCTGCACCGGCTTGGCGGCGGTGATTTTGCTTCGGTAAAATTCAATAAAGGCGTTTAACGTTTCGTCGCTGGTGGCAAAAAGAAGCGCCTCGGCCATCCGCACTTCTTCTTCCGGAATCGAAGCGAACCGCTCGAGCTTCTCGGTGTTGACGATGGCGTAATCGAGCCCGGCTTGCGTGCAATGGTACAAAAAGACCGAGTTCAGCACTTCGCGCCCGGCCGGCGGCAAGCCGAACGAGACGTTGCTGATGCCGAGCATCGTTAAACAATGAGGAAGCCGCTCTTTAATGAGGCGGATCCCTTCGATCGTTTCTTTCGCCGCGCCGATGTATTGCTCATCGCCGGTGCCGACCGGGAAGACGAGCGGATCGAAAATGATGTCGCGCTCAGGCACGCCGTAGCGGTTCACGAGCAAGTCATACGAACGCAAGGCGATCTCGAGCTTCCGTTCGGCGGTGACCGCCATCCCTTGTTCATCGATCGTCCCGACCACAACGGCGGCGCCGTAGCGGTGCAGCAGCGGTACGACGTTGGCAAAGCGCTCTTCGCCGTCTTCAAGGTTGATCGAGTTAATGATCGCCTTTCCTTGTGAATACGTGAGGGCGCGCTCGATGACGCGCTCGTCGGTCGAGTCAATGACGAGCGGCACTTTTACTTTTTTGACGACTTCGCGGACGAACTGTTCCATGTCGGAAAGCTCATCACGGTCCGGATCGGCGAGGCAAATGTCGATGACATGGGCGCCGTTTTTCACTTGGGCGCGGGCGATTTCCGCCGCTTCTTCGTATTTGCCTTCGGCGATGAGGCGCTTAAATTTGCGCGAGCCGATGACGTTCGTCCGCTCGCCGACAAAAAGCGGACGCATCGTTTCATCATAGATGAGCGCTTCAATGCCGGAGACGGCGTGGACATCAAATGAAGACGGGATCGCCCGCGGCGGAATGTGGCGCACCGCTTCGGCGATGGCCCGGATATGGTCCGGCGTCGTGCCGCAGCACCCGCCGACGATGTTGATCCATCCTTTTTCGGCAAAGCGGCGGATTTTTTCCGCGAGCATCTCCGGTGTTTCATGGTAATGCCCTTCTTCGTCCGGCAGGCCGGCGTTCGGGTAACAGCTGACCGCCGTGTCGGCAAGCGAGGCGAGCGTGCGCAAATGATCGGTCATAAACTCCGGTCCGGTCGCGCAGTTTAAGCCGACGGCGATCGGCTTCATGTGGCGGATCGAGATGAAAAACGAATCGATCGCCTGCCCGGCAAGCGTCGTGCCCATCGGTTCGATCGTGCCGGAAATCATGAGCGGCACGCGGCGGCCGACCGCTTCAAACGCTTTGGAAATGCCGATGAATCCCGCTTTGACATTCAAGGTATCTTGGCACGTTTCCAAAAGGAGAAGGTCGACGCCGCCCAAAAGCAGTCCGCGCGCCTGTTCTTCATAGGCGGCAACGAGTTCGTCAAACGTCGCTCCGCCCGTGACCGACAAAGTTTTCGTCGTCGGCCCCATCGAACCGGCGACAAAGCGCGGCCAGTCGGGCGTCGCGAACGCCTCGGCCGCTTGCTTGGCGAGCTTCGCTGCTTCGATGTTCAGCTCGAGCGCCAAATGGCCAAGCCCGTATTCATCAAGGACGATGCGCGTCGCCCCGAACGTGTTCGTTTCAATGATGTCCGCGCCGGCTTCCAAGTACGCTTCATGAATGCGGCGGATGACGTGCGGAGCGGTGATGGTCAAGTATTCGTTGCACCCTTCATACGCCTCGCCGCCAAAGTCGGCGGCTGATAAGTTGGCGCTTTGGATCATGGTGCCCATGGCGCCGTCGATGACAAGAATTTTTCGCTGCAGCTGTTGTTCGAAGATGAGGTCAGCCATGAACAACCTTCCTTTCTTTCGCGGCCGCTTCTTTTTCGTGAATGTAGCGGACGAGCTCCACGGTCATGTCGTAGCGCAAAAACGGTGTAATTAAATAAATGCCGTGAAACAAGTCGAACGCCGCATCAATGAGCGCTTTGGCGATGGCGATTCCTTCGCGCGCCGCCCGCACCGGGTCGTCGCCGCAGGCGGCCATGCGGGCGCGAATGTCGTCGGACAGCGTAATGCCCGGCACCTCATGATGCAAAAACTCGGCGTTGCGCGCGCTCACAAGCGGCATAATGCCGATGTAAATCGGCGCGTCCAAATGTTTTGTCGCTTCGTGCACGGCTACGATTTTCTCTTCCGAATAAATCGGCTGGGTCAAGAAATAGTGGGCGCCGCATTGAATTTTTTTCTCCATCCGTTCGACGGCCTTATCCAAGTGACGGACGTTCGGATTGAACGCCGCGCCGATCGAGAAGTTCGTTTTTTGTCCGAGCGGTTTGCCCGAATACGACAATCCTTCATTAAACTGGCGGATCAAGCGGATTAAATCAAACGACGATAAATCGTACACCGATGTCGCTCCCGGGAAGTCGCCGATTTTTGACGGGTCGCCGGTAATGGCGAGCACGTCGGTGATGCCGAGCGTATGCAGGCCCATCAAGTGCGACTGCAGGCCGATCAAGTTGCGGTCGCGGCACGTAATATGCACGAGCGGGCGGACGCCGAGCCGCTCTTTGATGATGGCCGCGACGGCGGCGTTGCTGATGCGCGGCGTGGCGAGCGAGTTGTCGGCCAGCGTCAGCGCATCGATGCCGGCGTCATGGAGCGCTTTCGCCCCGGCGAGAAATTTGTCAATGCCCAATTTTTTCGGGGGATCGAGCTCGACGATCACCGAGCGGCGGGCGCGGACAAGTTCGGGAAGCGGCGTCGCTGCCGATGGGGCGTCGGATTGGACCGACACCGGCACGGCGCGCCGTTTGACCGTTTTTTCCGTTGCCGGCGTCCGGTCTTGCAGCGCCCGCGCCATCGCTTCAATATGTTTCGGCGTCGTGCCGCAGCATCCGCCGAGCAGCCGCACCCCTTGGTCGCGAAACGCTTTCGCCGTTTCCTCGAAGTATTCGGCATTCGTCTCATAGACGAGCCGGCCGTCGCGATAGTCGGGGAGGCTGGCGTTCGGGTACGCCGATAAAAAGGCGCGCGTTGGCAGCGGCACTTCCTCGAGCGATTGAAGCATATAGTACGGCCCGAGCCGGCAGTTGAGCCCGACGACATCGGCGCCAAGCGCTTCTAAGCGGGCGAGGGCGTCAGCGAGCGGCGTGCCGTCTTGCAAGACGCCCACTTCATGGAGCGACACATGGGCGATGACCGGCAAATCGGTCTCTTTGCGGGCGATGGCGAGCACCGTCTCCAACTCTTCTAAATCGTAATACGTCTCGAGCAGCACGCCATCGACCCCCTCGGCGAGCAAGACAAACAGCTGCTCGCGGAACGTCCGCTTCACTTCATCAAGCGGCACGGCGCTTTTGTTTAACGTGCGCAGTCCGCCAATGGTCCCGAGCACGTACGCCCGACCGTTGGCGGCTTGTTTGGCGAGCCGCACCGCCGCCCGGTTGATGGCCGGCACCTCATCTTGCAAGCCGTAGCGGGCGAGCTTGACGTAGTTGGCGCCGTAGGTATTCGTCTGGATGACGTCGGCGCCCGCGGCGATATAGGCTTCGTGAATATGGACGATGTCTTCCGGTTTCGATAGATTCAATTCTTCAAAACAACGGTCAACGCCATGCGAATAGAGAAGCGTCCCCATCGCCCCATCGGCGATCAGCACGCGTTGTTTCAACTCATCAAGCAATCCCACGTTCCATTTCCCCCGTTTCTCCGCAAGTAAAAGAAAAAAGCCTTCTAAGAAGAAGACTTTCCGTTCGCTTCTTCTTATCTTCCAGGCTGTTGCCTGTCTGGATTTAGCACCTTGGCCGCGGCCAGGTTGCTGAGGGTTCACCGGGCCAGTCCCTCCCCCTCTCTTGATAAGAATGTTCGTATGCAATTATTAGGCCTTGTTTTGATTATTACTATATAATTTAATGCATTTTCTGAAATTGTTCAATACAGTAAATGAAGAAAATTTGAAAAAATGCAAGGAAGCAAGAAGGGAGCGGCATAGAGAGGGAGAAAAAGATAGGAAAAGGAACGCTCATAATGATATGGGGGGACAAGACATGCCTGAGCGTCTGCCAATGGAAGAAGAAGTGATGGAGCTACTGATCGGCGGTTTTTCTGTTGTTATGTTGATCGCCATGGTGACGGTTGTTTTTCTTTGGCGGAAATATCGGGCGCGGCGTTCGGCGTTTTTATGGATAACCGCCCATTTTCTGCTGCACGCTGTCGCTGCCTATTTGGCATGGAGGATCACGGGATTTGATCTTACCGACGTGCAGGCTTCGGAAGAAATTTCGCTGCTGCTCGGCCAGGCGGGAGTGGCGTGGGGGACAGGGACGATTTGTTTGTTGATTGGAATGGTGAAGCTTTCAAGGTAAGGAAGGGCTGTCGCTCGATTGGCGGCGGCTTTTGTTCCTTTTGGCGACTTTCGGTTCATGGTTGTCATGATTTTTTATTGCCTTTTTTACGCTGAGTATGCTTTCATTAGAAATGACGGAAATAGGTGGAGTAGGGGGGGCGAAGGTGAGCGGACAAGCAATCATCCGCTTTGACCATGTGACGAAGGAATACGATGGGACAGCGGTATTGGACGATGTGAGTTTTGAGATGGAGCGAGGCAAATTTTATACGCTGCTAGGTCCGTCCGGATGTGGGAAGACGACGATTTTGCGGCTGATCGCCGGGTTTATTGAACCGACGCAAGGGACGATTTATTTTCACGGGAAGCCGATGAATCACGTTCCGCCAAACAAGCGGCAAGTCAATACGGTGTTTCAAGATTACGCCTTGTTTCCGCATTTGGATGTGTTTGAAAACGTCGCTTTTGGTTTGCGGGTGAAAAAAATGAAAGAAGCGGACGTTCGCCAAAAGGTGAAGGAAGCGCTCCGTTTTGTCAACTTGGAAGGATATGAACGCCGCCGCATTCAGGAAATGTCCGGAGGCCAGCGGCAGCGCGTCGCGATTGCCCGGGCGATCGTGAACGAACCGGAAGTGCTGCTTCTTGATGAACCGCTCTCGGCGCTGGATTTGAAGCTGCGCACGGAAATGCAGTACGAGCTTCGCGAATTGCAGCGCCGGCTGGGGATCACGTTTATTTTCGTCACGCATGATCAAGAAGAAGCGCTGGCGATGTCCGACTATATTTTCGTTCTGAATAAAGGGAAAGTTCAGCAATTTGGGACGCCGAAAGAGATTTACGATGAGCCGGTCAATCGGTTTGTTGCTGATTTCATCGGCGAATCGAACATTTTGTCGGGGCGCATGATCGCAGACTTTCTCGTCGAATTTGCGGGCCGGCGTTTTGCATGTGTTGACCGCGGCTTTGCGCCCAACGAACCGGTTGATGTTGTCATTCGCCCGGAAGATTTGGAGCTCGCCGCACCGGAAGACAGCCAAATCGTCATTCGCGTCGATTCGCTGCTGTTCCGCGGCGTTCATTATGAAATTTGCGGCTATGATGAAAACGGCAATGAATGGCTCGTTCATTCAACGAAAAAAGCGGAAGTCGGGGAAACGATCGGGCTTCGCTTTGAACCGGAAGCGATTCATGTCATGCGAGCCGAGCGCAGGAAAGGGGACGAAGGATGGAACGGGCATGGCGAAACTGGTATTTGATCCCCTATGCGGCATGGCTGGTGTTGTTTGTCATTGCGCCGCTCGTCTTTCTCGTGTATGAGTCGTTTTTGGATATCGACGGACAGTGGACGCTGGCCAATTATGAAAAGGTGCTGACGCCCATTTATTTGAAAATGATGGCGTATTCGTTTTGGTACGCGCTGCTGATTACGCTCGCCTCCTTGTTGATCGGCTATCCGACCGCGTATTGGCTGACGAAAACGCGGCATAAGCAGCTATGGCTGCTGTTGCTCATTTTGCCAATGTGGGTGAATTTGCTGCTGAAGGTGTATGCGTTTTTAGGGCTGTTCGGCACATATGGACTGGCCAACGCTTTTTTGCAGGCGATCGGCCTCGGGGCGCGGCAGTTGTTGTTCACCGATTTCAGCTTTGTGTTCGTCTCGGTGTACATTTTTATTCCGTTTATGGTGCTGCCGATTTTTAATGCGCTGGAAGAATTGCCGCCGTCACTCATTGATGCGGCCCGCGATTTGGGCGCGTCCGGGTGGACGACGTTCCGCCGCGTCGTGTTCCCGCTCACCCTCAGTGGGGTGAAGGCCGGCTGCCAGGCGGTGTTTATCCCGGCGTTGTCGCTGTTTATGATTACGCGCCTCATTGCGGGCAACCGCGTCATTACGCTTGGCACGGCCATTGAGCAGCATTTTCTCGTCACCCAAGATTGGGGGATGGGGGCGACGATTGCGGTTGTGCTCATGATCGCGATGGCGGTCATTGTCTTTTTGACAGGAAGCGGAAGGAAAGAGGGAAGTCGATGAAACGCACACATCGGTGGGGGCGCGTCTATTTGCTTGTCGTGTTTGCCATCATGTACACGCCGATTGGGTACTTGATGTATTATTCGTTCAACAGCGGCGGGACGATGCACGATTTTCAATCCTTCACGCTGGAATGGTATGGCGAGGTGCTATCGGATGACCGTTTGTTGATCATTGTGCTCAATACGCTGGTCGTCGCGTTATTGTCGGCGGCGGTGGCCACGATTTTGGGCGTCATCGGGGCATTGGCCATTTACTATGTCAAGCGGCAGCGGATGAAAAATACGCTGCTTGCTCTCAACAACGTGCTGATCGTCAGCCCGGACGTCATCATCGGCGCTTCGTTTTTATTGTTGTTTACGCTGGCCGGCATCAAGCTGGGGTTTGTGTCCGTGCTGTTGTCCCATATCGCCTTTAGTGTGCCGATTGTCGTGCTGATGGTGCTGCCCAAGCTTGAGGAGATGAGCCCGACATGGATCGATGCGGCGCGCGATTTGGGGGCAGGATCGCGGCAAGTGCTGTCGCGGGTGATCCTCCCGTTTTTGACGCCGAGCATCTGGGCCGGGTTTTTTATGGCACTCACGTATTCGCTCGATGATTTTGCCGTAACGTTTTTTGTGACAGGAAACGGGTTCTCCACATTGTCGGTCGAAATTTATTCGCGGGCGCGCCAAGGCATTTCTCTATCAATCAATGCGCTGTCGACATTGCTGTTTTTGTTTACGATGCTGCTGGTCGTCGGCTATTACGTGCTCAGCCAAAAAGGCGGCCGCATGTACGGAATAGGGGGGCGGAAGTAGGTGAAACGTCTCGTTCAAGGGTTTGCCGCTATATTCATCGCCGCGTTCGCCCTTATGTTCATGACCCATCGGCTCAACGAAGCGGAAGGATATGGAGGCGACAAGACGGTCAGCGTGTACAACTGGGGCGATTACATCGATCCGGCGCTGATCCGGAAGTTTGAAAAAGAAACCGGCTGGAAAGTCGTTTACCAAACGTTCGATTCAAACGAGGCGATGATGGCGAAAATCGCTCAAGGCGGCGCGATGTTTGATGTCGCCGTTCCGTCCGATTACGCCATCAGCAAGATGATCGAGGAAAACTTGCTTTTGCCCCTCGACCATGGCAAGCTGCCGAACGTAAAATACATCGACCCGCGGTTTCTCGATTTGTCGTTTGATCCGCATAACCGTTATTCGGTGCCGTACTTTTGGGGAACGGTCGGCATCGTCTACAACCGCGGGATGCTGGGTGGCAAAACGATCACCAGCTGGAACGACTTATGGGACCCGGATTTGCGCAATCAAATTTTGCTTGTTGACGGGGCGCGCGAAGTGATGGGGATGGCGTTAAACAGCCTCGGCTATTCGCTCAACGATACGAACAAGCAGCATCTGCAAGAGGCGAAACGAAAGCTCGACCGGCTTATGCCGAATGTGAAGGCCATTGTCGGCGATGAAATCAAACTGCTTCTTGCCAACGAAGAGGCGGCGGTCGGTGTCGTCTGGTCGGGCGATGCGGCGGAAATCATTTCCGAAAACGAAGCGTTGGACTATGTCGTGCCCAAGGAAGGATCCAATTTATGGTTTGACAACATGGTCATTCCGAAAACAGCGAAAAACATCGAAGGCGCGCACGCGTTTATCAATTTTATGCTTGACCCGAAACACGCGGCGCAAAACGCCGAATATGTCGGCTACTCGACGCCGAATCGCGCGGCGCTTCGCTATTTGCCAAAAGACATTGCCAATGACCGGCGCTTTTACCCTGATTTGGATTCGGCAGGGCGCTTGGAAGTGTACGAAAACTTAGGGAAACGTATGCTCGCCTACTATAATGAGTTGTTTTTGCAGTTTAAGATGCAGTAAAAATAAACCATTGCCGGATGAGCGAGGGCGTGTCTGAAAAAACTTGACACGCCCTCGCTTTTTGCTGGGGGGCTAGCGTTTTCTTTTTCTCGGGATCGTCAACGCTTTCCAGCGCTCGGCGTTCAGCTGTTTCGCGATATAGACGATTTGTCCGATATGATACGAATAATGGTACATTTGTCGCTCAATCGCTTCGATGACAGAATGGGGCTCACCGCGGATCGTGACCGTCCGCAACAAGTCCGTTTCTTGCAGTTCGCTGAGCGTCTGAAACAAAGCGGACCACCCCTTTTCCCAGCAGGCCATGACTTCTTCGCGCGTATGAAAATCGTTGATAAACTCATCATCGCGGTTGCGGTTCGGTTTTTCCCCATCCGATGACAAAAAGTCTGTCCAGCGCGACACCATATTTCCGCTCATATGTTTGACAATGATGGCGATGCTGTTGGCCTCCTCATGAAAACAATGGAACAGTTGTTCCTCCGAACATTGAGCCATCGCTCGTTCGGCGATCGTTTTCATGTCGAGAAAGCGCGCGCGCACCACTCGCAAATATTCTTGGCCGATGCTCATTGGCACACCCCTTTGGCAAAGATACGTTTACTCTTTTATTCGTCATCGCCGCTTTGATTCCTCGCCATGTGACGGAAAAAGTCAAAAAACAACTGCATGAGCCCGCCATCTGGTACGCCGCCGCACAAAACGTCGCCGCGTCGAATATGACGATGGCGTCCCCGGCGCGAATCGCGCTCGTCGCCTCAACACTCGGCCGCCCCGGTGGGGAAGGAGAGGCGATGCGCCTTGTCGGTCCGATCGCGGGCGCGGCGCGTTGGTGATCATTGTTCTTGGCGTACTGATCGGGCGGACAGTCGGCGTCTAATGCCGGCTGTCCGCTTTCATGGGCGGTTTCCTTGGAAGAACGGGGACAGCTCCAAGCAGTCCGATCGCGGCGTGGTTAGCGCCACGCTTTTTTTAGCAACTCTACGCCAAGCTCAATGTCCTCAAGCGACAAGCCGCTAAAACCAAGTTTAATGATCGGCTGATTGGGACGGCGCTTGACAAAATAACGCGAGGTTGGATACACCTTTACCCCATGAGACAGAGCGCGCTGAATCAACTGTTCTTCTGAACAGTCAGAATGGACTTTGATTAACACGTATAAACCGGACTGTTCGCCAATAATCGAAATCATATCTCCCAATGCCTTTCGCAGTGTTAAGGTTAAGCGCTCCATTTTTCGTTTGTATACGAGGCGCATGCGTTTAATGTGGCGGCTCCACTCCCCTTCTTCCATAAATTTGGCCATCGCCAATTGGCTGAGGATGGACGCCGTGCTTTCGAAAAGACGAAACCGTTGTCGATAACGGTCTAAAAGCGGCAACGGCAATACCATATAGCTGAGCCGAATCCCAGGCAAAAACGATTTCGAGAAATTGCCTAGATAAATGACTCTTGACGAATCAATGGAGGCAAGAGCCGGAAACGGTTTTTGCGTATAGCGAAATTCGCTGTCATAATCATCCTCAATAATATAGCCATTCACCTCGTTGGCCCATTGGATGAGCAGGAATCGCTGCTGGATCGGCATGCTGACTCCCATGGGACTTTGGTGTGAAGGGGTCACATAGATGAGCCGCGATGACATCTCCCTCAGTGACGAAAGGTCCACGCTCGTTTCGGAAACGGGCACTGTCTCCAATCGGAAGTGATGAAACTGAAACGCTTCCCTAGCACCATCGTAGCCGGGATCCTCGACGATGATGCTCTGGAATTCCTCTTTGAGAATATGACCGAGAGAGAGGAGCATTTGTTGAGTGCTGCTCCCGATGATAATGGCATCTGGTTCTGCGTCTACTCCGCGGGATTCGAGAAGATAGACGGCAATTTGTTCACGCAGACATAATTCCCCAAACGGATCCCCGTAGCGAAAACAGTCCACCGAAGTAAAGATTTGATTGGAAATCCGTCTCCATGCTTTAAGTGGGAAATGCGTTGCATCGACCGCATCAGCGCGAAAATCAACAACAATGGGCCGTGGCGGTTCGTTTTTTGCTTGACGCACGGAAATCCGAGTTTCTTGAGCAAAGAGGGGCTCCACCTCGTTGGCAAAATACCCTTTTCGGCTTTCCGCACGAATATATCCTTCTGCGACAAGTTGTTCGTAGGCCATTAAGGTGGTGTTGCGGCTCACATTCAGCGATTCGGCAAGTTGGCGGATCGAGGGAAGCGGTTCATTCGCCCGGATGTCGCCTTGCTCAATCATAGACTTTAATTTTTCATAGATTTGTTTGTATTTCGGCGAGCGGTCATGCAAAGCAAAAATGATCGTTTTCATCTCCATCCCTCTGACATGTTTTATTTTTTGTTATTGTCACTTTTTTTATGTCAGATTTAGTTATATGATACATCGTAAAGGCTTGCTTGTTAAGATGAAAAAACAGGGAGGAGAGATCAAAATGTATATTCCGAAACATTTTGCTATCAGCGATGTGGATCTCGCTTATCAGGTAATCGAGGAGAACAGCTTTGCCACCTTGGTGTCGATGCACCAAGGAGAGCTGTTTGCCACGCATTTGCCGCTGTTGCTTGATCGGGAGAAAATGTGTTTGTACGGTCATTTTGCCCGCTCGAATCCGCAATGGAAAGACATTCAACAGCAGAAGGTTTTGGCGATGTTCCACGGCCCGCACAGTTATATTTCCCCGTCTTGGTATGAAACGAACCAAGCGGTGCCGACGTGGAATTATGTGGCCGTCCATGTGTACGGGAACGTGGAGTTGATTGATGATGAAGGGGCAGTTATGAAATCTCTGCACGAGATGGTAGAAAAATACGAGGCACCGGGAAGCGGTTATCAACTGTCAGAGGTCGATCGTCGGCTGTTTTCCAATATGATTAATGGAATTCAAGCCTTTGAAATCCATATCGAGCGAATAGAGGGGAAAGCGAAATTAAGTCAAAACCATCCTGTCCATCGGCAGGAGAGGATCATCAAGCAGCTCGAACAGATGCCGTTTGAAAACGAGAATCGAATCGCTTCCCTGATGAAAAAAAAGCTGAAAAACAAGGAGTGAGGCAGCGATGGAACTTTCAACGCTTAGCGTGTTTGTAGCGGCTGCCGTGGCATTGCTCATCATTCCCGGGCCGGCGGTATTTTATATTGTGGCTAGAAGCATAGGACAAGGAACGAAAGCAGGACTTGTCTCCGTGCTTGGTGTGGCGTTGGGCGGCTCTGTTCACGTTGTCTTCGGAGCCATGGGCATTTCCGCGATTTTGATGACATCGGCGACTGCCTTTACGCTGATCAAATACTTAGGAGCTGTATATCTGATCTATTTAGGTGGCAAAACGCTATGTTCTGCTTCCAGCTATGATGTAGAAAATCCGAATGAGAAGGTGGACGGTAAAACATTAGTGCGAGTGTTTTACGAATCGGTGTTGGTCGAAGTGGCCAATCCGAAGACAGTGCTCTTTTTTCTCGCTTTTTTTCCGCAATTCATCTCGCCTTCTGCCGGGACCGTTGCTGGACAATTTTTGCTTTTGGGGGCAATCTTTGTTGTTCTTGCCTTGTTGAATGATAGCCTGTATGCCTTGCTGGCCGCGGGTATCCGCAAACGGTTGGCTGCCAGGAAAAGAAGTGTGAAGGTGCTCAACCAGGCGGCAGGCGTTTTCTATATTTTGTTAGGCTTGTTGTCAGCGTTGACGAGCCCTTCGAAACCATAAGAAGACTAGTGGATTGAAACAGGGAATGAGGGAATGCGGCGCAAAACAAAAGCTTCTCACATTAAGAAACTTTGAGTCTTGTTTTCCGTGAAAATTCTGTTGGCAAGCGGTAATTTTTATCCCCGGGTAGAGGGCAGATCACTGCCCATGGAACTTTTCTGTGAAAATCCCACGTTGGTGAGTGGTGATTTTCATGCCCGGGTGGAGGGCAAAACGTTGTTCATGGACCTTTTCCGTGAAACCTGCTGCCAAACGGGAAAACAATCGTTTTTCACCAAGCATTAAGGGAATGGAGGTATGGATGATGACTCGCTTTATTGTGGAAAATGACATTTGGGCATTATTTCCCCAAGCGAAAATCGGTGTGGTCGTGGCCCATGGGATTGACAATCATGGTAAGAATGTAGACATTTACGAGGAAATGTTGCGCGAGGCGGAGATAGAGGCGCGTCAATTCCTTGAATGCGAGGAGTTTTCTCGCCATCCGGTCATCGCGGTTTGGCGGAAGGCGTTTCGGCGATTCAAGACGAAAAAAGGAGCACGGTGTTCCGTTGAGGCTTTGCTGAAGCGGGTGAAAAACGGCCAACACATCCGAACGATCAACCCTCTTGTGGATATGTATAACGCCGTTTCACTGCGTTATGGACTTCCTTGCGGGGGAGAGGATATCGACACATTTGTCGGCGATATCCGGCTGGCATTGGCGGAGGGCCATGAGCCGTTCATCCCGTTGGGAGGCGAGGAAAATGACCCGCCGTATGAAGGAGAAATCGTATATAAAGACGATGTGGGAGCCATATGCCGTTGTTGGAATTGGCGGGAAGCGCAACGAACGATGCTCACCGAACAGACGAAGCGCGCGTTCCTTTGCATCGAATCGATTGATGAAACAAGGAATGAGGTTCTTTACCAAGCGCTGGAAGAATTGGCTTCCTCCATACGCCGTCATCTCGGAGGCACAGTGAAGACGCACATCGTGGATATTCATCATCCAGAAATATTGATCACGGATTAAGGACCATTTTATCCGTCTTTCTTTAATTGCTGCGGCGCTTGGCCGCCCCGGTGGGGAAGGAGAGGCGATGCGCCTTGTCGGTCCGATCGCGGGCGCGGCGTTGGTCATCATTGTTCTTGGCGTGCTGATCGGGCGGGCGGCCGTTGGCATGTAGGGGTCGTCTGCCGGCTCAGTGGCCGATATTATGCGACCGCTGTTTGCCCAATTCCAGGACGATCCATCCTCGCAATAAAGGAAACGTGCCGTCTAGCTTTTCTTTCAAACTTTCGGTGGAAATCCCGCGCCGGCGAGTGGTGATTTTCATCCTCAGGTGGAGGGCAAACCGTTGTCCAAGAGCTTTTTGTAAGGCTGGTCAAAAACGAGTTTTTTGCTCTGCTCGGTGCGGCTGGCAAGAACAGAAAACGGTGCGGTTCTTATTTCTCCCAAAAGAAAGGATTGGAAGACCCCCATTTTTTCTGAAATCACGGCCTTCGATCGTTCCCGCTGTAAACCAAAAAAGCGGATCGAGGATTCCCTCATCCGCTTAACGATAATTCACAAACTGCACCTCAATTGGCAAATCCGCTTCGCGAATGGCGGCGATGACCTTTTGCAAGTCGTCTTTGCTTTTGCCGCTGACGCGGATTTGGTCATCTTGCACTTGGCTTTTCACTTTCAGCCCCGTGTTTTTAATGATCGTGTTGATCTTTTTCGCGTTTTCTTTGTCGATTCCTTGGACAAGCTTGGCGCGCTGGCGCACCGTGCCGCCTGAGGCCGGCTCGATTTTTCCGTATTGGATGTTTTTCGTCGCCACCCCGCGTTTAATGAGCTTGCCGATGAGCACGTCCTTCAGCTGCTTCAGCTTAAACTCATCGTCGGAGATAAGAACGAGCTCGTCTTTCTCGAGCGAAATGTCGCTTTTGCTTCCTTTAAAGTCATAGCGCGTTTTGATTTCTTTCATCGCGATGTTGATAGCGTTCGCCACCTCAGCCAAATCGACTTTCGAGACGATATCAAACGAACTTTCCTTCGACATACGAAACCTCCCGGGCGTGTGATGTACTTTCATTATAGAAAAAGGTGAGGGGGGAAGGCAACAGTGGACAGGGAAGAGGGATATATAGTCGGAAGTGTAGACAGTTTAGGCAGGTAGAAGTGCTTGTTTTCATGTACGGTTGCCATATATAAAGGCTCTTAGCAAGGTCATTGCAGTAATAATTAACATGGCTCTTTCATAAATATAGTGGTGTAGAAGTTCTGTTGATCAATCCTAGGTATGTCCTGTATACAGTCGACGAAATTGAAGGTGATAAACTTGAAGCAACAAGTAATGAAAAAAGAGACATTAAAGAAACAAGTATATGAGTATTTACGCGAGGAGATTATTACAGGCGGCATTGCTCCGGGAGAAAGACTGGTAGAGGAAAAAATAGCAAAACAAATTCAGGTGAGCCGGAGTCCTATTCGGGAAGCAATTCGTATGCTCGAGAAGGATGGGCTTGTTATTGTGAACAAAGGAGGAGGGGTCACTGTATTTAATCCAGATATGAAAAATTTTCAATCTCTTTACGAATGTAGAGTGGAGCTCGAACCAGCCGCTGCTTATTATGCAGCTCAGAGGATAACCGAAGAACAGATCGAGGAACTTCGGGCACAATTGTTTTGCAATGATGGAAAATCATTTGAATTAAAAGAAATTCTTGAGATCAATACAAAATTTCATGAGGGGATTGTACAGGCAAGTGGAAACCCGTTTTTGATTAAGATGATTAGAGAAATTCGGGGGATTAATAGTCTTTATAGAATGGCTATATTAAGGAAAGGTGTTTTACGTATAGAATCAGCCGTCCAAGAACATCTTGAAATATTTGAAGCCATTATAAATGGGGATGGGGAGAAGGCGAGAAAATATATGAAGGAACATATTGTAAGCGATTACAACTATTATATAAGCATCTATCGAGAGAGGAAGTGAAGAAAAGGGTGTCCAAAAAAATGCCATTAGAGGGCATTAGAGTGCTAGAAATGGGTAATTTTGTAGCTGCTCCGTTTGCTGGAAAAATAATGGCTGAATTTGGAGCAGAGGTTATTAAAGTCGAAGAACCCATATCGGGGGATCCACTGAGAAGCTGGCGGATTATGTACGGCCACTCTTCCATATGGTGGTATGTACAGGCAAGAAATAAAAAATCCATTACAGTCAATTTGAGGAACACTAAAGGTCAGCAGATCATTAGACAGCTTATTCCTAAGGTCGATGTGGTGTTAGAAAACTTTAAACCCGGGACACTTGAAAAATGGGGATTAGGTTACGAAGAGTTAAAAAGAATAAATCCCTCTATTATTATGACAAGGATATCGGGATATGGCCAAACGGGCCCTTATCGTGATAAGGCTGGTTTCGGAAGTGTTGCTGAGGCAATAGGAGGATTGCGATATTTAACTGGCTATCCGGACCGTCCCCCTGTAAGAGTGGGAATAGCGATAGGAGATTTAGTCGCAGGTTTATATGCAGTAATCGGAACATTAATGGCATTGCATGTTAGAAAAACAGATAAGGAAAAAAAGGGACAGTTGGTTGATGTTGCACTTTACGAATCTGTGTTTAGCTTATTAGAAGGTGCATTACCTGAGTATGTGCTAAGCGGTGTCGTAAGAGAACGAACAGGAAGCACTCTTCCGGGAGTGGCTCCGTCTAATACGTATGAATGTAAAGATGGAAAACATGTTGTGATTGGTGGGAACAGTGACAATATATTTCAGCGTCTGATGAGGGTTATAGGACGAACGGATATTGCTAGTGATCCTAAATATGCTAACAACCAAGGAAGAGCGGAAAATGCTGAGTTTATCGATCAGGCAATAGAAGAATGGACAAAGCAACACACGTTAGAAGAAGTATTGAAAGCCCTTGATCAAGCTTCCGTTCCGGCCGGTCCCATTTACAGTATTCGGGATATCGTTAATGATCTTCAGTATAAGGAAAGAGACATGTTATTACCAGTAACGTTAGAAAATGGAATAGATTGTTTGTTTCCAGGCATCGTCCCGAAACT
Source organism: Geobacillus vulcani PSS1 (assembly GCF_000733845.1). GTDB lineage: Bacteria > Bacillota > Bacilli > Bacillales > Anoxybacillaceae > Geobacillus > Geobacillus vulcani. Next base: position 250,565 of record NZ_JPOI01000001.1, on the reverse strand, counting down.
GTCTGGTACCCCTGGACAAATGAAATGGATTGGGCCTAAATTGGGGGAGCATAATGAAGAAGTATATACGAGGATATTAGGATACTCTCATCAACAATTGAAAGAATTGAAAGCCGAAGGGGTGATGTAAATTTGTCTGACGTTCAAATTATTGATGTAAGCCCCAGAGATGGATTACAGAACGAGCAAGTTATTGTCTCATCCGAAAGAAAACGAATGCTTATTGAAATGCTTGTTAAATCCAACGTAAAGAAAATCGAAGCCACGTCCTTCGTCCATCCACTAAAAGTACCACAGATGGCAGACGCAGAACAACTACTAAAATTATGCGACGAATTTAGTGAAATTGAGCTCGTAGCACTTATCCCCAATCTGAAAGGATTCCAGAGAGCTAAGCAAACAAAGATATCTGAGGTAAACTGGATAACGGCCGCTACGGAGACATTCAATTATAAAAACATAGGGATGAATATTAAAGACAACTTCAATCAATTTAAACAGCTAATTCAGGAAAGCAAAATGTCAAATATTACAATATGTTTTTCCATAGCGGTAAGTTTTGGGTGTCCTTATGAGGGGAAAGTAAATCCAACGAAAGTTCTATCGTTAGTGGAACGCGCCCTAGAGGCAGGGGCGAACCGAATTGGGATTGCTGATACTATTGGAATTGCCACTCCGAAACAAGTCAAGGAATTGCTGACCGAGGTTCTGCGGATGGCCCGATCGGTTCCTGTTGCCGTCCACCTTCATGATACGAGAGGAATGGGATTGGCAAATGCTTATGCAGCATTAGAAGTAGGAGTAAAGATATTTGAAACAGCGGCAAGTGGTATAGGAGGATGCCCGTTTGCTCCCGGTGCGGCAGGCAATCTGGCAACAGAGGATTTGGTATATATGTTTGAGCGAATGGGGATAAAAACAGGAGTCGATTTTGAAAAACTGTTGGAGGCAGCTGACTTTGCAGCAAGCCTTACATCTACTCAGTCATTGGGGAGGATAAGACAGGTAGAGAAGAAAAGGAGGAGTTTGAGATGAGAAAGTTATCACTACTTGCGAGCGTATTACTTTTAGCCTTAGTCATTTTATCTGCATGCGGTAAAAGCTCTTCAACATCAGGACAACAGTCGAATCAAAACAAAAACAACGGATACGAACCGGTCACGATAAGATTAGCTTATAACCTCCCACAGGATCACCACATTTCTATAGGAGTCGAGAATTTTGCGAAAACGGTCACTGAACAATCTGGCGGCAAGGTAAAAATTCAGGTGTACCCTGCAGGACAACTGTTAAGCGACAAAGAGATGAACCAGGCCATATTAACAGGTGGTGTGGAAATGGGTGTGAATTCCTCGACGTTATGGGCTTCTACGGTTCCGGCAATGGGCATTTTCGATGTTCCATACGCGTTCCCTAACTATGAGACGGCAGGGAAAGCACTATCTGGAGAGTTGAGGGATAAGTTGAACAAGGCAATGGAGGAAAAGGGAGTAAAAGTATTAATGTACGCGGATTATGGGTATGCCCAGTTTGCCAACAATGTTCGACCGCTCAAATCGCCCGAAGACTTTAAAGGTCTAAAAATCCGTAGCATTGGTGATATTCCATCTGAAATGATCAAAGCATATGGTGCGTCACCGGTATTTTTAGGAGCTGGGGAAGTATATACGGCTTTACAAAGAAAAACGATAGATGGAGCAACGTCAGGCACGACGGCTATGCTTCAACGTCATTATGATGAGGTAGCTAAGTATTTAACAATTAATAATTACTCTTATCTTGAATTTATTCTGGCAGTAAATAAAAATTTTTGGGATCGCCTGCCTGAAAAAACGAAGAATCTCTTAACTGAAACTGCTCAGCAAACAGAGAAATGGATTAGGACAAAGGCGAAAGAGGAAGATGAAAGAACTGCTAAGGAACTCGAGGCAAAAGGAATGGAGGTATATGTCGTCCCTCGATCGGATCTTCCTAAGTGGAAAGAGGCAGCCCAACCGGCGAGAGATGTATATATTGAGAGGGCTGGGGACTTGGGCAAGGAGCTGCTTGATATTGTAGAAACGCTTAACTAGGTAATGAGGTAGACAAGGGAGGGGGAGCTCCCTCCCTTATTTGTTAGGGGGGATAAGATGAAAATTTTTTCCATACTATATAGTTTTTTGGACCGATTGATTCAAGCAGGTGGGACTGTGGCAGGAATATTGATTATATTGACTACTTGCATGACAACTTTTGACGTTATTGCTAGATCAGTGTTTAATCAACCGACCGTTTGGGCGACGGAATTATGCATATATGCGATCATTGGGAGTTGTTTCCTTGGTTCCGCCTACACGCTGCGAACATACTCTCATATTACTGTTGATTTACTAATTAATATTGTGCCACGCAAAGTTCAAAAAGTTTTGGGGTATGTTTCCAATGTATTTGGATTCGTCTTCAGTCTTATTTTCACTATTTACAGCTTAGAACATGTTTTGAACACATACAGATTAGGGACAACTTCATCATCATTGTTGCGGGTCCCTATGTATCTTCCAGAAATGTTTCTCCCTATCGGAGGATTATTGCTTTGCTTTGCCTTTATATTACAAATCGTCGATGGGGGAGTGTCCAAAGGAGGGGGACATTTGTGAATACAGCATTTTTTCTTGGGGGAATGGCTGCGCTTCTGTTAATAGGAATCCCTGTAGCTTTTGCGCTCGGGTTACTTGCTATAGGTGGGATGTATCTATTTAATGGGGGAACATTTTCTTTCTCGCAGATCCCTATTATCTCTTATAAATCGTTAGATGATTTTACTTTAACAGCACTGCCTATGTATGTTCTTATGAGCCAAGTTTTAGTGGTGAGTGGTGTTGGACGCGATTTGTATGAAATGGCGAGTAAATGGTTTAGACATCTTCCAGGGGGACTAGCCATTGCTACATTGTTTTGTTGTGCGATCTTTGCGGCCATATCCGGTTCAAGTGTGGCAACTGCGGTAACAGTGGGAGCAGTTGCGCTTCCAGAAATGACCAAACGGGGATATGATAAAAGAACGGTTCTAGGTTTGTTAGCCGCTGGGGGAACATTAGGTATTCTCATTCCACCGAGTGTGCCGATGATTATATACGGCTCTGTGACGGGCGAATCGATCGGAAAGCTGTTTGTTGCAGGGATTATCCCAGGAATATTATTAACGATTATATTTATGATGTATGCTTCATGGAAGACACGACATATAAAAGAAGAACCGGCAACATGGTCTGAGAGACTCGAGGCGTCAAAAACAGCTATATGGGGGCTTATATTGCCCATCATTGTCATTGGGGGGATTTATACGGGGATATTTACTCCCACTGAGGCTGCTGCCATTGGCGCTATGATTAGCATTTTAATTTCCATTTTTGTATATAAAAATTTCACATTAGCCAACATTAAGATGATTGTCTTATCGACCGTTAAAACGAATGCAATGATATTAATGATCATCGTTGGGGCCATGTTGCTCGGATATATTATGACTATATTGCAAATCCCACAAGCCATTACTCAATTTGCCACCTCACAGCAAGTATCTCCTTGGGTCATTTTCATTTTGGTGAATATCGTGTTGCTTATTTTAGGGTGTTTTTTGGAGACTATATCGATACTGGTCATTACGCTTCCCATTTTGTATCCTATTATAACAGCCTTAGGATTTGATCCCATTTGGTTTGCAATTGTTATGGTTGTTAATATGGAATTAGCTCTTATTACACCGCCGGTGGGATTAAATTTGTTTGTTTTAAAAGGATTAGACAAAACAAATACAATCGCTGAGATCGTTAAAGGAGTAGCACCATACGCTGTCATGATGATACTGTTTATTGGGGTATTGGCTATTTTTCCAGAGTTAGCAACAGTACTGGTCGACCGTATTAAATAAGTTTATAAAAACAAAAGCTGCCTGTAGTTGCCGATAGGCAGCTTTTGTTTTGCTCACAAATGATCCGTCTTCTTCGAATACGCGAACTTTCCGGCTTCCCGGTTTTTCTCGCGCATCATGTTTTTTTCATGGCGCTTCGCTTGGTTGTCGCGCGCTTTTTTGTCGTTGTCGCTTGTGTTTGGCATGGACCAGCCCTCCCTGCATTCCGATCGTGTAGTATTAGTATGAGCAAATGAAAATGAAATATAGGGGGAGTTGTTGGGAAAATAACGGAAAGGTTTTCCTCCACCAATGGCTCACTTGCAGATCTGTAATGAATATGGGGACCGTCATCAATGATAAGGGATAGGCGCCTGTTCTGGGCAGGCGCCTCTGTTTCGTTTCTCGTCAGATTTCAATGTATCGATTCAGAAAGAACAGAGCGATCGTCCCCGGTCCGGCGTGGGCGCCGATGGCGCTGCCGATGTCGGAGAGGAAAAAGCGCGTGCAGCCGTGCGTTTCTTCGATCATCCGCTTCAGTTCAAGTGCTGTTTCTTCGTCATCGGCATGGCTGATGCCAATCGTTTGTTTTTGAAGATCGTCGCCGCGTTCGCCCATCAACTCGACCATCCGTTTCAACACTTTTTTCCGCCCGCGCAGCTTTTCAAGCGGAACGAGAGCGCCGTCTTTGACATGGAGGAGCGGTTTGATGTTGAGCAAGCCCCCGAAGGCGGCGGCGGTTTTGCTGATGCGGCCGCCGCGCGCCAAATAGTCGAGATTGTCGACGGTGAAGATATGTTCCATATGGCGGCAGTACGCCTCGATCGTTTCGCAAAGCAAGTTGTATGGTGTGTTGTTTTCAGCCAACTCGACCGCTTTCATAACGGCAAGCCCTTGGCCGAGCGAGGCGCATTTCGAGTCGATGATCGTCAGGCGAAACTCAGGGTATTCCTCAAGCAGTTCGCTGCGGACGGCCATGGCGGTCTGGTATGTGCCGGATAATTTCGAGGAAAAGGCGATGTACAGGCATGGCCGATTTTCTTTGGCGTACGGCAAAAACAGCTCCTTCATCGCCAGCGGGCTCGGTTGGGCCGTTTTCACCGCCTGTCCTTGGCGCATGGCGTCATACACTTGTTTCGGCTCGATCGTCACCCCATCTTCGTAGTCTTGGCCATTCCAATGGACGACGAGCGGCAAAAAAGCGATATGATGTTCGCGGATGTACGATTGCGGCAAATCCGCGCCGCTGTCGGTGATGATTTGAATGGACATCTTTCTTCCTCCTCTTTTCTCCTTCCGCGTTCCCCGCGGCCCGATCGGCTGAACCAACTGTTTCCACAGGTGAACAGCGATTCATGTTTCTATGTTCAGTGTAGCGGGTTTCGGTTCGGAATACAACGGAAAATCGGGAGCGGGCGAAAAAAAGAGCTGCGGGAAGCCCGCAGCGGTTATTGGGTGAGCTCATCAAGCTCAGCTTGAAATTGACGCAACTGCGCTTTTTCTGCCGTATTGGAATGCGCGTAAGCTGATGACAAGGCGTTTTTGGCAATGGCGATGGCGCGGTCGACGCTCATGTCGATTTCGCCGCTGGCTGCTTGCTTCGCTTGGGCGACCGCTTTGCGCGCCTCTTGAAATAGACGATTGCCCATCGCTACGCTCCTCCGAGCGATGTTTCCACCGCTTTTTCGGCTTTACGCGCTTCCGCTTCGGCGTACGTCAAATGGTAAGGGATTCGTTTGTCATGCCGTTCGACTGCATCGACGCCTTGCTGGACGAAACGCTTCGATTTGTTTCGTTTGCCCATGACGGATTCCCCCTTTAAAAAGTGAAGACGCACGTTGCGTCACGTATAGTGTAACCGCGGCCAGGGAACAGTAGTAAGGAAATTCGTTACAAACGAAAAGCGCCGTTTCGTGCGTGCCCGGCCTGTTTCGAAAAAGGTCCACGGGCAACGGTTTTGTCCTCCCCAGGGATGAAAATCGAAGCCCATCGACACGGCATTTTCACGGAAACGATCCATGGCAAGGGATCTGCCCTCCACCCGGGGATGAAAATCACCGCTTGCCGACGGGATTTTCACGGAACGGTAGTTAGGAAATGGGATGCAAACCGCTGTCCCCAACGCTGGCTGGATGCGGCGAAAAGGCGGAGAAGGAACGAATGGGGGCGCTATAGGCCCAGGATTTCTTGCAAATACACGCCGATGCCGTCTTCTTCATTCGTTTTGGTCACATCATCGGCTATGGTTTTCAGCGGTTCGATGGCGTTGCCCATGGCGACGCCCAATCCGGCCCACTCAATCATCTCCAAATCGTTGTCTTCGTCGCCAAAGGCGATCACTCGCTCCCGAGGGATGCCCAAGGAATCGGCGACTTGTTGTAAGCCGGCCGCTTTATGAACCCCATGGCGGATGATTTCAATCACATGCCATGGCTCATTCCAGCGCCGATGGTGCAATACGTTGGCGTATACGTCGGACAGATATGATTGAATTTGTTCGACATGACTGCTGTCTGTATACACGAGCACGCTCGTCGGGTCTTTGCCGAGCGAGCGGCGCAAATCGCCAATTTTCACCGTCGGGTTGCCGAGGCGAACGATGTCCAGCAACACTTCGTCATGTTCGTGAAAATAGACGTCGTCCATCACTTCCGCCAAAATGTTTTTGATTCGATACGTTTCTCCCAATTCGACAATGTCTTTGACGACAGGCAAGGGCAACGGAACATGGCGGATTCCCCATGACGGTTGGCGCGGGTGGTGGACAAACGCGCCGTTGAAATTGACGATCGGTGTCGTGAGGTTCAGTTCCTCGTAATACATGCGGCTGGCCCGGTACGGCCGACCGGTGGCGATGACGACCACATGGCCGGCGTCAATGGCGCGGCGGATGACATCTTTGGTCAGCGGGGAAATCGTCTTATCCTCTCTCAACAATGTTCCATCCAAATCCAAAGCAATTAAATATGGCTTCATGTCTGACTCCTTTGCCTTTGTTTTTCTCATTACATAGTGTAACTCTTTTCCAAAATCGCTGTCCATATGGTACACTATACAGCGATGGAAAAAGAAAAGGAGTTTGTGCAGCGATGGTGATCATTGAACAACAACAGTTGGCCGGCGTGCCCGTTCTACATGTCGTTCAGCCGGAAAAACGGGACGAACCGCTTCCGCTCATTTTCTTTATTCACGGCTTTACGAGCGCCAAAGAACATAATTTGCATTTCGGCTACTTGCTCGCCGAGGCGGGCTATCGCGTTGTGCTTCCCGATGCGCTGTTTCACGGCGAGCGGGACGAAGGGTTGAGCGAACGGAAATTGCAGTTGTCGTTTTGGGACATTGTGGTGCGCACGATCAGTGAAATCGACGAGATGAAAAACGACCTTGTGAGCCGCGGGCTGGCTGACTCAGGACGAATTGGGCTTGCCGGAACGTCGATGGGCGGGATCGTCACGTTCGGAGCGCTCGCCGTCTATCCGTGGGTGAGGGCGGCAGTGGCGCTGATGGGCTGTCCGAATTTCAGCGCCTTTTTTGATGCCATGATTGAAGAAGGGAAGCGGCGCCAAATCGACATTCCGATGCCGCCGGCGTTGTTGGCGTTGGAAAAAGAAAAGCTTGCCCGCTATGATTTATCGAAACAACCGGAAAAACTCGCCGGGCGGCCGCTGTTCATCTGGCACGGAAAAGCCGACCAAGTCGTCCCGTATGCTTATACATATGAGTTTTATAAGCAAATTAAACCACTTTATGAAGGGAACGAAGACCGGCTGCAATTCATCACCGACCCGCACGCCGGCCATAAAGTGACGCGCGAAGCGTTTTTGGAGACGGTGCGTTGGTTTCGCGAATACGTATAGGTGAAACCGACGGCAATGGGCCTCATTGCTGCGGCGCGTTCATCAGACGAAATCCGCCTTTCGCTGCGACGAAGGCGGATTTTTGTCATGAGGGAACTTTTTTCGCTCAAATGAATATTTGAATATCAAAAAGGGATATGATATTCTATATTCAAACAAATATTTGAATGTTGGCAAGGAGAGGAACGGAATGCATCGCCAAGATGTCTGCGACGTCTACTGTTATGACGAGGAGAAGGTCAGGCGGATTCAGCGCCGGCTGAATGAGGAAAACATGGCTTCGATTGTGCCGTTTTTCAAGGCGTTGGCCGACGAAAACCGGGCAAAAATCGTCTATGCGCTTTGCGGCGAGGAAGAGTTGTGCGTCTGCGACTTAGCGAACGTGATCGGGGCGACGGTGGCAACGACGTCGCATCATTTGCGCATTTTGTATAAACAAGGCATCGTGAAATATCGGAAAGAGGGAAAACTCGCTTTTTATTCGCTGGATGACGACCATATTCGCGAGCTGTTGCTGGTCGCGCTCGCCCATCAGAAAGAGGGGGATCACCGTGGCGAATGAACAAACATTGGACCGGATCGAGGCCAAAACATACCGCGTGCAAGGGTTAACGTGCGCAAATTGCGCCGCCAAGTTTGAGCGCAACGTCAAAGCTTTGCCCGGCGTCAAAGAAGCGAAAGTCAACTTCGGCGCCGCCAAAATCACGGTTTGGGGCGAGGCGACGGTGGAAGAACTGGAACAAGCCGGAGCGTTTGAACGCCTGAAAATTCGCGAAGAACGCGAGCGCACTATCCGGCGGGAGCCGTTTTGGAAGAAGAAAGAGAACGGGAACGTCCTCGTCTCTGCTGCATTGCTTCTGATTGGCATTGCGGCCGATGCGGCGGACAGCGGGGGAATGGCGGTCGCGATGTATTTGGCGGCGATCGCGCTCGGCGGCTATTCCTTGTTTTGGACGGGGCTGCGGAATTTGGCCCGCTGGCAGTTGGACATGAACACGTTAATGACGATCGCCATTCTCGGCGCGGCGGCGATCGGCGAATGGCAAGAGGGAGCGGTCGTTGTCATTTTGTTTGCCATAAGCGAAGCGCTCGAGCGCTACTCGATGGACCGAGCGCGGCGGTCGATCGCGTCGCTGCTGGAAATGGCGCCCGCTGCAGCGACGATCCGGCGCGGTGCGGAGGAAGTGACCGTTCCGGTCGAAGACGTTCGCCTTGGAGAGGTCATGATCGTGAAACCAGGCGCGAAAATTCCTCTGGACGGCGTTGTCGTCAGCGGAGCGTCCACGGTCAATGAGGCGGCGATGACCGGCGAAAGCGTGCCGTCGGAAAAAACGGTGGGCGATGCGGTGTTCGCCGGGACGCTGAACGGGGAAGGATTCCTGGAAGTGAAAGTGACGAAGCGGGCGGATGAAACGATGTTGGCGAAAATGATCGATCTCGTTGAAGAGGCGCAGGCGGAGCGGGCGCCGTCGCAAGCGTTCATCGATCGGTTTGCCCTCTATTATACGCCGTTCATTATGATTGCAGCGCTGCTTGTCGCTGTCATTCCGCCGCTTGTCGTGGGCGGCAATTGGCTTGATTGGGTGTATCGCGGCCTCGCTGTTCTCGTCATCGGCTGCCCGTGCGCGCTCGTCATCTCGACACCGGTGGCAATTGTCACCGCTCTCGGCCATGCGGCCCGGCGCGGCGTGCTCATCAAAGGCGGGGTATATTTGGAACAAATCGGCCGGCTGCGAGCGGTTGCCTTTGATAAAACCGGGACGTTAACGGAAGGGAAACCGTCCGTGACCGATGTCGTCGTGTACGAAGGGGGCCGTGAACGACTGCTGGCGGTGGCGGCGGCCATCGAAAAACGGTCGCAGCACCCGCTCGCTTCCGCCATCGTCCGCCTGGCGGAAGAAGATGGGGTGCCGTTTTTTGACGTGCCGGTGGATGACTTTCAGTCGTTGACCGGCCAGGGGGTGAAGGCGGTCGTCGGAAACGAAACGTACTACATCGGCCGCCCATCCTTGCTCGCCAGTGTGCTCGGCCGTTTGCCGGGTGAAGCGGAACAACGAATCGCCGCCTTCCGCCAAGAAGGAAAAACGGTGATGGCGATCGGCACGGCCCGTCGGCTGTTGGGATTGATCGCGGCGGCTGATCGACTGCGGCCGTCCGCCGCGGCGACCATTGCGGCATTGCCGCGTCTCGGGATCAAAGAGATTGCCATGGTAACCGGTGACCATAAACAAACCGCCCAAGCCATTGGCCGCCAAGCGGGCGTGTCGGCCATTCGCGCCGGGCTGCTTCCAGAGCAGAAGCTGGCGGCGATTCGCGAGCTGAAACAACGTTATGGCATAACGGCCATGGTCGGCGACGGAGTGAATGACGCCCCCGCTTTGGCCGCGGCCGATATCGGCGTGGCGATGGGCGGAGCGGGGACGGATGCCGCTCTGGAAACGGCGGACGTCGTGCTGATGGCCGACGACTTGCGCCAATTGCCGTACACCGTTCGCCTCGGTCGCCGGACGCTTTCGATTATCAAGCAAAACATTGTCTTTGCCTTAGGGTTAAAAGCGTTAGCGCTCATGGCCGCCATCCCCGGTTGGCTCACCCTTTGGCTCGCGGTGTTCGCTGATATGGGCGCCACATTGCTGGTGACCTTCAACAGCATGCGCCTGTTGCGGGTGAAGGAATGAGAGGGGGCTATGGCCAGCGAGGAACGGACCTTTGTCCTCTCGCATGCTCGTGAGGGAGGGGGCGGCGGCTAGTCAAGTCAAACGGTTCAGGATGGCGTCTATGGAAGGAGGCATTATGGTCTCTGACTATGAAAAAGCAACGCAAGGTACGAAACACCATGGGTAGAAGAGAGACAACGGATGGATGATCGGGTATTTTCGCTGACCAAAGAGTGGGACCGCATAGCAGCGGGAGGGGGCGATGAAGCGGGAAGTCTTCGATTAGTCGGGATTTCCCAGGTGGATTCGGTATTTTGGGTGCATCGCATTGCCCTGCTTTGTCATCGTTCCTTTGTTGACGTGGCTGTTGAACGTTTGTCTTCAACGCGCGGCGAAGGGGAAGAGCTGTAGCGGAAAAAGAACAAATAGGCACAGCGGCATTCCGCTGTGCCTAGCTTTTGTGAACGTTTTCAATCACTGGTGGCATTTGTCTGGCTTAGCGTGTTCGTTCTCCTTTTGTTTGTCATGGCATGGAAAGCAGTACAACATCTCGGTTTCGCGACTGACCACTCCGTTTAAAAACCCATGCAAACAATGGATCGGCTTGCCGCATTGCGCGCAAAAGCCAACAAGCTCTTCCAACCGCCATTTCTCCTTTCATGGGGATTGCACATGTTCACCTTCGGGCGGCGACGCTCGTCACCGCATCCTAAGGCTTGAGCGGTTATGATGCAAGTATATAATTCATTATACTACAAAGAAGGCTAATGTTATGAGCAAATTTGCTGCTAAGGAGTCAGTCAAGACTTTATGGAGAACGTTTTTTTCGGTCCACTACGGGCGTTATCAATCGCTGATTAGCAGATCGTTTTCAGAAGCGGAACAGCAAACATGCTTCTTCGCCAACGGGTGATGGCTGTTCGCCTAGTCTAAGATTTGTCGCGACAGACGGATATCTTTTTTCTCGCCGGTTCGTATGGTACGGTAGGAACAGACGAGGTCCGGAAGGGGGAGTGTGATGAAACAAACGATTGCTGGAGTGGTGCTGGCCGGCGGCCAGTCGCGCCGGTTCGGGCGGCCGAAGGCGTTCGCGTTGCATCAAGGCGCGCCGTTTTTCGCTTGGTCTGTCGCCGCGCTGGCTCCGATTGCCGATGAGTTGTATCTCATCAGCCATCCAGCGCTTGTCAGCGAGTTTCGTCGGCGAACGGACATCCCGGTGCTGCTTGATGTGGAGCGTTACCGCGGTTCTGGGCCGCTTGCCGGCATTTATACCGCCATGGAACGGAGCCAATCCGATTGGGTGTTCATCCTGCCGTGCGACATGCCGTATATGGACAAAGACGTAACGGAACGGCTCGCCACCTATGCCGATCCATCCTTTGACGCCGTCGTCCCGCTCCATGACGGCCGCCCGGAGCCATTGGTCGCCTTGTACCACCGGCGGCTTCGCCCGATGATCGCCAAGCTGCTTGATGCCGGCGAACGACGGATGGTTTCGCTTCTTGACGGCGCCCGCGTCCGCTATGTTGACGCCCAACAGCTTGCCGCGGATGAAACCGTATGGCGCAATGTCAATACCGAGGAAGAGTATCGGTGAGATGGGAGGATCCATCTTTTGCTGATCGGAAGAGCGATCCTTGACCACCCGGTTCTTCACCACCAAATGTACTTGATACAGAAAGACGCTCATGATGAAAAATCATTTTGTCTCTCCAATAACGTTCCATTGTCAATGAAAGGTCAATGATGAAACGGCAACAGTGCGAAAAAAAGAACCGAACGACCTCGGCTCTTTTGCGTTATTGGACTGGAGGTTGATTTTGATCCATTTCCTTCGCCAATTCCGCCACTTCGGCGACAGTCAGCCCCGTTCGTTTCGCGACTTCGTGAATCGGCAGGACGTCAAGCAAGTTTTTCGCAATTTCGATGGCTTTCTGTTTTTCGGCTTGTTTGACCGCTTTCTCTTTTTCCTGTTCTAGATCTTCTACGAGTAAACGAAAAACTTTATTCATTTTCATCCACTCCTTTACTTTTTGGGCGTATGACGGGTCAATAAACTTGTCCGTGGCTGTCAACACACCGGCAATGGGGCGGCTGTCCCCGGCTTGGCTTGCCGCCCTCGAACGCAGCGGGGGCTTTTTTTGCGGCGGCGGATGGATCGCGAGCGACACGGGCCGCTGGCCTGTAGCAAAAGGGGGCTTTGGCGTCTATTCGTGTTTGAGATCGACAATAAACGTTTCCGGCCCGGTCGGCGTCGCGCTCCCCCCTTTTGGTTCGAGGCTCGCTTTAATTTGTTTGAACCGTTTGACGTCCTCGCCGGTGATCAAAATGCGCGCTGTTCCATGGCGGACCGTCAACAGTTCCCCTTTGACTTCGTTGTTGGTGTAAATGATCCACAACTGATAATCGCGAGCCGTGAACGGCGGCAACCCTTCAAGCTCCATCAGCATTTCCTTCGTATCATCGTTGAGCCAAATCGTGCCGTCCAGTTGTTGAAAGAGCGCCGATGGCTCAATCGGAATTTGTTTTGTTTCTGGATTATGAATGATTCGCTCGATCGGAATGTCGGCCTTTTGTTCGACAATCATGTATCGATATGGCTCATCCGATCGGTCATGGGAAGCGGCTGGTCCGTCGTTGGGAGCGGAAAGGCGCAAGGTGAAAAGGAAGACGGCTACAGCTGCGCCGATCCACCCGCCTGCCAAGCGGAGACCGCGCCGCATCCGCTTGGTTTGTTTTTGCGCTTCCGCCTGAGCCCAAATTCGCTCTGGACGGGAAAGGGGAGGCGCTTCATAGTGAGCTTCTGCCTTCAGCCCGATGCCTTTCCACGCTTCAAGCAAGCGTTGGCATTCCAGACACTGCTTTAGATGGCTCGATACGTCTTCTTTTTCTCGCTCTGGCAGCCTGTCTAACAGCCAGTCCACGATTTTGGTTTCAGAAATATGGCTATGCTTCATGCTGTTTTTCACCTCGGCCAGCTTCCATCCAGCGGAACAGCTCTTTTTGTTTTCGCAAATTGCGCAAGCCGTAGCGGATGAGCGACTTGACAGAGCCCAACGGTTTGTTCATGGCGGCAGCGATTTCCCGTTGGGTTTCCCCGTGAAAATAAAAGTGAATAATGGCTTGCCGCTGCTCCTCGGGGAGATGGGTCAAAGCGTCGATGAGGACTTGTTGTTCCAGTTGGCGGAGAAAATAGAATTCCGCCCCGTTTTCTTTTAAAGCCGCTTCCTCAAGGCGGTTCACTAACAAATCCCGTTTCTTGCGCAGGCGGTCGAGCGACCGGCTTTTTGTTTTCACGGCAAGAAAGGCTTGAACGCTTCCCCGTTTCGGGTCGAATTGATGGGGTTTTTGTAAGATTTCGAGAAACACGTCTTGGCTGACATCTTCCGCCTCCGCCTCGTCGCCGACGATCCGAAGAGCGATATGATAGACCATCGGGGCGTATTTTTCGTAGAAACGGTCAAAGGCGGTGCGCGAGCCTTCGGCGATCTTCTCGAGCAGTTCGAGGTCTTCCCGTCGGTCTTCCATCTTGCCCACCTCCCGACGCATGCTTGGAATGGTTGCTCTGCATCTATTCTACAACTGAATTTTTCTCCTGCAAAACAAATCCATTGATCCATTTCTGGCGTATACGAAGTGAAAACAGAAGGAGGGAGTGAATGTCGTGCGAAGCAGGATGATTGCGATGGTTGCCATGATCTTGACTCTCTTTTCTCTTTTTCTTCCGATCCGTCCAGCCTCGGCGGCAGGCGGCGTTGTTCTTTTCACGCCGTACACCGGGCTTTCCGTGACGCCGGGGGAGACGATCGACTATACAGTTAATGTCATCAACAACGGTTCCAGCATCGAAAACGTCACCTTCTCGTTTGACCACCTGCCGAAAGGATGGTCGACGTCGATTACCGCGGAGGGGCGAACGATTGAACAGCTTTCCATCCGAGGCGGGAAAGAAGAAGAGGTCACGCTGGAAGTGAACGTGCCGCTGGATGTCGACAAAGGGGATTACCGCTTTTGGCTTGTCGCCAACGGGGAGAGCGGTTCAGCGAAATTGCCGCTGCTTGTCCGCGTGACGGAACAAGGGTCATTTAAAACCGAACTCACGTCGGATCAAACGAACCTTGAGGGGCATGCCGATTCGAGCTTCACGTATGATGTCACGCTGAAAAACCGAACCGCCAAGACGCAAAATTACGCGTTAAGTTCGGCGGCGGAAAAAGGGTGGCAAGTCACGTTCAAATCGGAAGGCAATTCCGTGACATCGGTCAAACTCGAGCCGAATGAATCGAGAGACATTACCGTAGAGGTCAAACCGCCGGAAAATGTGAAAGCGGGCACGTACAAAATCCCGATCAAAGCGCAAACGAGCGACACATCGGCCGAGCTGACATTAGAGGCGGTCATCACCGGCACGTATGAGCTGAAACTGACGACGCCGTCAGGAAACTTGAGCACCGATGTGACGGCGGGGAATGAACGGGTGATCGATCTGGTCGTTAAAAACACCGGAAGCGCCCCGCTTTTGAACATCAACATGACGGCTGACGCTCCGCCTGACTGGGAAGTGGAATTCGATCAAAGCACGATCGCCCAGCTGAACCCAGGCGATTCCAAAACCGTCAAGGCGAAAGTGAAAGCGTCGGATGAAGCGATTGCCGGGGATTATGTCGTCAACTTCCAGGCGCAAACCGCGGAAACGTCGGCGGAGGCGGCGTTTCGCGTCTCAGTCAAAACGTCAACCGTTTGGGGCGTGGTGGCGGTGTTGATCATTGTCGGGGTGGCCGGAGGGCTGTATTATTTGATCAAAACATACGGGAGGAGGTAAGCATGGCAGCACCCGCCGTCATCGAGCTGAACAACTTATGCAAAACGTATGGCGACCATCGGGCGGTTGACCATTTGTCGCTTTCCATTCGAAAGGGGGAAATTTTTGGCCTTCTTGGCCCGAACGGGGCCGGAAAGACGACGACGATTTTAATGATGCTCGGACTTACCGAGCCGACATCCGGCTCGGTGCGTGTATGCGGCATCGATCCGGTGCGAAATCCAATTGACGTCAAACGGAAAGTCGGATACTTGCCGGATGATGTCGGGTTTTACCATCACATGACAGGCTTGGAGAACTTGCTGTATACGGCGGCGTTAAACGGCATCCCTCGCACTGAGGCGGAAAAGCGGGCATGGGAGCTGCTCGAGAAGGTGAATTTGACTGATGCAGCCCATAAAAAAGCGGGGAAATACTCGCGGGGGATGAGGCAGCGGCTCGGTTTGGCCGATGTGTTGATGAAGCATCCGGAAGTGATCATTTTGGATGAGCCGACGCTAGGCATCGACCCGGAAGGAGTGCGTGAGCTGCTGCGGCTGATCCGCGATTTGAGCCGCAATGAAGGCATCACGGTACTGCTGTCCTCGCACCAATTGCATCATGTTCAGCAAATTTGCGACCGGGTCGGTTTGTTCGTTGATGGGAAACTGCTGGCCGAAGGGAATATGGAACGTCTCGCGCAACAGCTGTTTTTGCAGGATGCCTATGTCATCCATGTGGCCGCTTCACCGCTTGACGCTTCCTTACGGGCCAAAATCGAGGCGATTCCGGGCGTCAATAAAGTGGAGCAAACGGAAAATGGATGGGATGTGTATTGCCAAACGGATGTGAGCGCCGCCATCAGCAAAACCATCATCGAATCCCACGCTTCCTTGTTCCACCTGAGCCGCCGCCATTTCGGCCTCGATGAGATTTATCACCGCTATTTTGAAGGGAGGGATGGACGTTGAAGGCCCGTAAGAAGGGGCGATGGGAAAACGGTGGTTTTTCATATGCAAAAAGATGGGGTGAACGGCTGAAGGCGGGGGCGCTTGATGAGAAGAAGCGGACAAGAGGGGCGAGCAGCGCCTTTTCGGCCATTGTCAAAAAAGAACTGGCCGATTATTTGACGAGTTGGCGCATGATCATTTTGATCGCTCTCATCTTGCTCACTTGCTTCGGGTCGCTGTATACGGCGATGACGACGATTCGGGATGCGCTCGATTCGTCGGAAGAGGCCAAGGAAATCGCGAAAGGCGCCTACTTGTTTTTAAAATTATTCACTGTCTCGGACGGAACGCTGCCATCGTTTGTGACGTTTGTCGGTTTTCTCGGACCGCTGCTCGGCATCGCGCTTGGATTTGATGCCATCAATTCGGAGCGGAATCGCGGGACGCTGAGCCGGCTCATGGCGCAGCCGATCCCGCGCGATTACGTCATCAACGGCAAGTTTGTCGCCGCTTTGCTGTTGAATGCGGTGTTGTTTCTTTCGCTCGGCCTGCTTGTGACGGCATTAGGCATTTTGGTCTTGGGGATTCCGCCTACTTTCGAAGAGTTTGCCCGCATGGTCTGCTTTTTGTTGTTATGCCTTGTGTATATCGCCTTTTGGCTGAATCTCGGCATTTTGTTTTCCGTCGTCTTCCGCCAGGCGGCGACATCCGCGTTGTCAGCGCTGGCCGTTTGGCTGTTTTTCAACCTTTTTTACGCGATGATCGTGGAAGTATTTGCGAAGTCGTTTTTGCAGTCTGATGCGATTACGTCCGTTGAGCAGGCGGTCGGCCGTCAAGAGTTGGTGCTTGGTCTCATGAGATTGTCGCCGAGCTACTTGTTCAACGAATCCACGACCGCTTTGCTTTCGCCGGACGTTCGGACGCTAGGGATCGTCACCGTGGAACAAACGGCCGGCGCTGTTGCCGCCCCGCTGCCGTTCTCGCAAAGTGTCTTGCTCATTTGGCCGCAAGCGACTGCTCTGATTGCCGCCACTCTCGTCTGCTTTGCGATCGCTTATTGGTTGTTTATGAGGCAAGAGATACGGGCGAGCGGGTGAGGGAACAGGCTGTTTGGAAAGACGTGTGTGCGCCCCAACAGCGTTTCTGATCGTTCGTATGGGAAAACCGTTTTGCCCGATCATGTCCGTTCCTTTTGGGGGACGGACTTTTTTTGTAGGTGACAAAACCGTGGCAACGACGGTGACAAAATGGTGACAACAGACAAGCATGTGATCAACCTCACAAATTCGTTTCCTTCACCTGTGTATGATGAAAGTACAAATAAAGCCGCATATTTTCGAGGATTAGGGGAGCGCAAGAGGGAAAAATCGCGTTTCTCCGCCGTTTGGCTTTGCCGTTCCATGATCGACAACTCCATTTGTTCGGCTATTTCTATTGTAAAAAAACATCACAGTGGGGACAGCGTGAAAAAAATCAGCGTTTGTCGCTTTTTTGTGCAGGTTGTCACAAATTTTTCTAAGCGGGATTTCCCCGCCCATATGATACAATCAATGTAAGCAGCATCACAGCGTTTACCTGCTTGTTTTCGTATAGTTGATGGAGATGGAACAAAGAGAGGCTGACCCATGACAACGTTTTGGTCACCGGTTTGGTTATCGATCAAAGTATCGCTCCTCGCCAGCTTGATTGTCGCGGTCTTAGGGACAGCGGCGGCGAGGCGGATGGCGCGCCGCTGGTTTCGCGGCAAGACAGTGGTGGAGACGGTGTTTATGTTGCCGCTCGTGTTGCCGCCGTCGGTCGTCGGTTTTTTGCTCGTCGTCTTGTTTGGCCGACATAGCCCCATCGGCCGGTGGATCGAAGCGTCGTTTCATACGACCGTACTGTTTACGCCTGGTGCCGCGGTGATGGCCGCCGTGGTCGTGTCATTCCCGCTCATGTATCAGGCGGCCAAAGCCGGGCTTGAAGCGGTCGATCCAACCATTGAAGGGGCGGCGCGCATCGATGGGGCGAATGAGCGCCAAGTCTTTTGGCATATTTCGCTGCCGCTTGCCAGACACGCGTTATTATCCGGAGCGGTGCTGTCGTTTGCCCGCAGCCTCGGGGAGTTTGGCGCAACGCTCATGTTTGCCGGCAATATTCCGGGAAAAACGCAAACGATCCCGACCGCCGTCTACATGGCCATGGAATCGGGGCGGATGGAGTTCGCGTGGGCATGGGTGGCGGTCACGATCGGATTGTCATTCAGTTTATTGGTCTTTGCGACGAAACTCGGTCGTTTACGGGAATAAACAAAGCCGCCTGACAACAGCGTGCGGCGAACGAAACAGAAAGGAGGGAGCGCGATGGGCGAGCGCAACCGAACGAACATCATGGACCGCCTGTCCCGCCCGCTTCGCGATTTGCGGTTATCGGTGATCGACCAATGCAATTTTCGCTGCGTCTATTGCATGCCGGCCGAAGTGTTCGGGCCGAATTTTCGCTTTTTGGCGGAAGGCGAGCTGTTGACGGTCGAGGAAATGGCGCTTCTATCGGAATGCTTTGTCGAGCTGGGCGTCGAAAAAATCCGCCTGACGGGGGGCGAGCCGCTCTTAAGGCGCGATTTGGATGCGCTTGTGGCGCGGCTGTCTGCGATTCCCGGCCTGCGCGATATCGGCTTGACGACCAACGGCGTCCATTTAGTGAAATGGGCGCAGCGGCTGAAAGAAGCCGGGCTAAAGCGCGTCAACGTCAGCTTGGATGCGTTGGATGATGACATTTTCCGCAAAATGAACGGCATCGGCGTCGGCGTCGCCCCGGTGTTAAAAGGCATTGAAGCCGCCCGGGCGGCGGGGCTCGGCGTCAAGGTGAACATGGTCGTCAAAAAAGGATGGAACGACTCGCAAATCGTGCCGATGGCGGCCTATTTCAAAGAACAAGGCATTCCGCTCCGTCTCATTGAATTTATGGACGTCGGCACAACGAACGGCTGGGATTACTCCCATGTTGTGACGAAAAAAGAGATGTATGAACAAATCAACGCCATGCATCCGCTCGAACCGGTTGAAAAAGCGTACTTCGGCGAAGTGGCGAGCCGCTATCGCTACGTCGGCACGGAGGTGGAAGTCGGCTTTATCGCCTCAGTAACGGAAACGTTTTGCCGCAGTTGCACGCGGGCGCGCATTTCCGCGGACGGGAAGCTGTATACGTGTTTGTTTGCCTCGAAAGGCGTGTCGTTGAAAGACAACCTGCGCGCCGGGGCGACGAAAGAGGAACTGAAGTCGTTGATCACCGCGGTTTGGAACCAGCGGACAGACCGCTATTCGGAAGAACGGACGGAAGAAACGGCGAAGCAACGGAAGAAAATTGAAATGTCGTATATTGGTGGGTGACAAAGAAGCGGGGCCGCTCTTTCCAGCGAAGAGTGGCCCTGTTCTTTATCGTTCAATGCGCCTGCCTTTGCCTTAGAAATGGGGGAATGGCTTTGCTTGCTTATGCCCTCACCGCCGCCAGCACGCGCGGGAAGAGGACGTTGTTTTCTAAGTGGATGTGGGTAAACAAATCTTCTTCGAGCGCCGCGAGTCGGCTGTAAACGAGCCGATATGTGCCGCACGCGTCTTCCGGCGGGGTGAAGTCGTTGGTGATGTCGCGAATGTCTTTGATCAAATCACCGGCGACCTCATGCTCATTGACCAGTTCGCGAACGGCCTGCTCGACCGCCTCCCGGTTTTCCGGCGAGGGGTTGTCAGCAAATTGGAAAATGAGCGGGAATGCTCCTGTTTCTTCTTTAATCAAGTGTTGCTCGAGCTCCGTTTTTAACTCGTGAAACAGTTTATGCACACGGGAAAGGTGCGGGTGGTGCATGCCGTGTACGCGCAATACTTTTGTGACATATGGGCTGAGCTGCGGCAGTTCCTCATTCAAATAGCGGTGGTGCGTGTTGATGATATGATCGACCAAGTCGATCAGCGGCGCTTCGCTCCAGTTTCGGGTCGGCTTGTTTTGCGCCTCCGCATAAAGGGTGTTCAGCTCGCGAAGGAGCGCTTCGCCATCCAGTCCGCGCTCTTCGATGGCTTCTTTTAACGGACGCTGTCCGCCGCAGCAAAAATCGATGCGCCGCGCTTTAAACAAATCAGCTGCTTTCGGAAATTGAGTGACAATATCGCCAATCAATGATTGTTCAGTAAACCGCTGTTCCATTCATCATCCCTCCATTGATCCAATCGTTACAACTTCAGCATACCGTGTTTTCCGCGAAGGTGTTGTGACGGATCTCACATACGTAAAAAAAGTGGACATCGATCCATGTGACAAACATCACAACAGAGCGTTTCTTCTTTATCGTACAATGAAAAAAAGCAGACTTTTGCTGATTCTTTTCGGAGGCGGTGTCTGCTTTCATGGATGAGAACAGACATGTTCAGCAGATAACATACAGCGTGTTGACAACAGAAGCCAATCGAGAGAAGGAAAAGGGGAGACGGATATGTGGGCGTTGGTGAAGGGAAGGCAGTGGGAGGAGGAAAAAACAGAACTGGAGCGGCAACTCGCTGAGATGAAAGAAGAGCTCACGAGACAAAAGGAGGCGATTCATGAGACGGTGGCAGGCCTGCTCGGGGAGTTGCAGGAAATCGTTCACCAGCATGAGGTGGTCAACGGGCAACACCATGTATTAGGCCAGCTGGTTGACCGAACGAAAGAAAAGGTTGATAATGTCAGTACGCTCAGCAAGTCATCATATGCGATTTCCGACCGTCTGTGTGAACAAGGGAACGCGTTGGCGGAAACGGCGGGCCAGATGGTCGCAGCAGCAAAAGAAGGCATCCGCATGTCGGAAGAAATGGAGCAGGTGATGGGGCGGCTCGGCAGTGAGATGGAAACGACATCGGCCGCGATGCATCGGTTGCGAGGCCGCTCGCAAGAAATTGAACAAATTGTGAAAGTGATCAAAGAAATCGCTCGACAGACAAATTTGATCGCGTTAAACGCCTCGATCGAAGCCGCCCGCGCCGGGGAGCATGGCAAAGGGTTTTCCGTCGTCGCCGCTGAAGTGAGGAAATTGGCTGAGCATACGGCGGACAGCACGGAAACGATTCACCAGCTAACCGACGCCGTGCAGCAGGAAATCGAGCGGTCGCTCGAGCAGACGGAAGTCATTTCGTCCTTGATCGAAACGGTTGTCCAAATGAGCATCCATACAGCGCGGAAATGGTCGGCGATGATGGAGTTGATCGATCGAGTCGAAAATCGGGCCCAAGACGTGCTAAACTATATTCAGGAACAATACCGCTATGCGGATAAAGTGAGGCAAGAGCTCGAACAGTCGGCCGCTTTGTTCGGCGAGACGCGGGAGATGATTTTGCAACATATCGCCGATGCGAGCGTCGTTGATGAAAAGTTGGCGGGAGGCGTAAAACAGCTGCAACAATGGCAACAACAGTAAAAGAAAGAGAAAGATTATCGTTGCCGCCAGCTGTATGATCGAAAGGAGAGAGAGAGATGGTCGAAAGACGAACCCCTATTCCTGTAGCGGAAGCGATCGCTCGGGTGATGCGTTACGCCGGAGTGGGAGAAGAGGAAACGGTGCCGCTTCGCCAGTCGTATGGCCGCTATTTGGCCGAAGATTTGTGCGCTGACCATGATGTGCCGCCGTTTGACCGCTCTCCGTATGACGGATTTGCCATTCGCGCCGCCGATTCGGAAGGAGCGGGGCTGGATCGTCCGGTCGAGTTTGAAGTGATCGAAACAATTGGCGCCGGACAAGTGGCGAAACAGCCCGTCGGCCCGTTTCAAGCGGTGCGCCTGATGACCGGAGCGCAAATTCCACAAGGGTGCGATGCGGTCGTTATGTTGGAGCTGGCCAAACAGTATGAACGGGATGGAAAAACGTATATGTCGATTAAGCGCCCGTTCCGCCCCGGCGACAACATCTCGTTTCAAGGAGAAGATGCCAAAAAGGGACAACCGCTCGTCGAGAAAGGAACGCGCATCAATCCGGGAGTGGCGGCGCTGTTGGCGACGTTTGGCTACGCCGAAGTGAAGGTGGCGAAAAAGCCGCGGATCGGCTTGTTTGCGACCGGCAGCGAGCTGCTTGACGTTTCTGAACCGCTCGTTCCGGGAAAAATCCGCAACAGCAACGCCTACATGATTGAAGCACAGGCGCTCAAAAGCGGCGCTGAGCTGATCTATTTTGGCCAGCTGGCCGACGACCTTGACGCGTGCTTTCACGCCGTGCGCGAGGCGCTCGACCAAGTGGACATGCTCATGACGACCGGCGGCGTCTCGGTCGGCGATTACGACTATTTGCCCGCCATTTACGAGCGGCTGGGGGCGAACGTTTTGTTTAACAAAATCGCCATGCGCCCGGGGAGCGTGACGACCGTCGCGGAGTGGAATGGCAAGCTGCTGTTTGGCCTCTCCGGCAATCCATCGGCGTGCTACGTCGGCTATGAACTGTTTGTCCGCCCGGTCGTGCGGACGCGCTTGTTTTCCCCCAAGCCGTATTTGAAAAAAGTGAAGGCCACGCTCGGCGCCGATTTTCCCAAACCGAATCCGTTCACCCGCTTCGTGCGCAGCCGAATCGAAGCGATTGACGGCCGGCTCATCGTCAAACCGGTCGGCATGGATAAGTCGAACATCGTCACCTCGCTCGCGGCGGCCAACGCCTTGATGGTGCTGCCGGGCGGGACGAGAGGATTCGCTAAGGGTGACGAGGTGGACGTATGGCTGCTCGATGATGATGAGGGATCGAGCGAATGAACGTCTGGCAAGTTGTCGGCTATAAACATACGGGCAAGACGACGCTCGTCGAAAAATGGGTGGCGGCCGCCGTCCGGGAAGGATGGCGCGTCGGGACGGTGAAGCATCACGGCCATGGTGGCGAGCCGGCACGGCCGGAAGGCGTCGATTCCGTCCGTCATGAGCGGGCCGGGGCGGTGGCGACAGCGGTGGAAGGGGACGGGCTGTTGCAGCTGCATCTCCGCCGCCCGTTGTGGCGGTTGGATGATGTGTTGGCGCTTTATGCGCCGCTTCGACTGGATCTCGTGCTGGTCGAAGGCTATAAGCAGGCGCCGCATCCGAAAGTGGTGCTCGTGCGCTCCGAGGAAGATTGGGCGTCGCTTCAGCACCTCGCCAACATCCGCGCCGTCATCGCCTGGGAACCGCTTTCCCGGCCGTTGCCGCACCCTGTGTTTTCGCTGGCTGATGAGGCCGCATATATCCCATGGTTGATGAATGAGGTGAGAAGAGGGACATGACGGAATCGTTGTTTGCCATCACGTCCGAGCCCATTTCGGTCGAGGACGTGATGAAAAAAGTGATGCGCCCGGAAGCCGGCGCGGTCGCCGTGTTTGCCGGCACGGTGCGCGAATGGACGAACGGCAAGCGGACGCTCTTTTTGCAATATGAAGCGTACGTGTCGATGGCCGAGAAAATGCTGGCGCAAATCGGAGCGGAAATCGCCGAACAATGGCCGGGAGCGAAAACGGCGATCACCCACCGGATCGGGCGCCTTGAGATCGGCGACATCGCCGTCGTCATCGCGGTTTCTTCGCCGCACCGTGCGGAAGCGTATGAAGCGAACCGCTACGCCATCGAACGGATCAAACAAATCGTACCGATTTGGAAAAAAGAACAATGGGAAGATGGCAGCGCATGGATTGGCGATCAACTGGAAACGAAACCCTATCCGTCCGGAAAGCCGGAGGTGAGTGAATGATGATCCGTCTCTTGTTTTTTGCCCATTTGGGCGAACAAGTCGGCGAGCGGCAAGTGACATGGCCGCACGTCCCCGACACCGTAGGGAAGCTGAAAGAAGAAGTGGAAGCGCGTTACGGCTTGCCGCTTGACCGCGTCATGACCGCGGTCAATGAGGAGTACGCCCGCGACGACGCGCCGCTTCAGCCGGGCGATACAGTCGCCTTTATTCCGCCAGTGAGCGGGGGATGAGAGCGATGGCAAACAAAAGCAAATGGGTGATGCCTAAACAACATGGCGCGTGGGCGATGCTCATCATCCCGTTTTGGCTCGGGGCATACGCCGGCGGACTCACGTGGGTTCACGCGCCGCTCTTTCTCGCTTGGCTTGCCCTCTACTTGGCGACGTATCCGCTCTTGATGGCGGTCAAAACGAAGCGGAACGAGCCGTACGTGCCTGCTGCCATTCGCTATGGCGCCATCGCCGCGCCGGCCCTGGCCGTTTCCCTTTGGCATCGGCCGGCTCTTGTTCTCTTTGGCTTGGCGATGATTCCGTTTTTTCTAGTAAACATCTACTACAGCAAGAAAAAGAACGAGCGCGCTTTCTGGAATGATGTTGCGGCCATCGCGTCGTTTTGCGTCGGCGGCTTGGGCGCCTTTTATATCGGGCGCGGGGAATTGACGGTGGAGGCGTTCGAATTGGCCGCGTTTTCCTTCCTTTTTTTCATTGGCAGCACGTTTTACGTCAAAACGATGATTCGCGAAAAGAAAAACGTGCGATACAAATGGCTGTCATGGGGCTACCATGCCCTGCTTATTGGCGGCTTGATCGCCATCGGCGAGCCGTTCGCCGTTTTGGCCTACGCGCCGAGCGCCATTCGCGCCGTCTACTTATACGGAAAATCGCTGCCAATCATGAAACTAGGCATCTTGGAAATCGCCAACGCGGCGTACTTTTTCATTGCGATGATCGTGCTCTACTCTTGAACGAACCCCAAACGGGAGGCATCAATGACCGTTTGGGGTTTTCAGTTTTGTTAGGCGGTATGGCTTTTTTAACGTAATTTCCGACAGAAGTCTCCCACCTCAAGGAATGTGCAGGGCAAAGCCCAATGAGTAGGTGGGAGATGAATGTCGGTTGATGATCGCCGACGGATGTGGTAATCTATTGTTCGAACGGACGCCTTCGGAGCGAAGGAAAGCGTAAAGGGTTCTTGTGTGTGGCTTACCGTTCGGCGAACACGCACAAGTCGCTTGAAGCCTCCACCTCTAAGTGAAGCGTAGGTGGCGGGTAGTTCACCGAAAGCCAATGCCTTTTTCAATGTTCAATTCCTGAATAGTCAAAATCAAACGATTTCTTGGGCGGATAATCGTTATAGCCAACTTACAGGCACAAGACCTTGGACTGCGCGGCAAGTGACGTTTACTACTCCTTCGAATGCAGCCAAAATTCGCGTCTACTTAGAGGTCGATCATAAGTCTCCCGATGCTTCCGGAGAAGCCTGGTTTGATAATGTTCAATTGGAAGAAGCGCAGGTTTCTTCCAGCTACAACCCGGTTGTAAATAGCAGTTTTGAAGGAACCACGGCGAATTGGAGTGGAACAGGCGGAAGCGTAGATTCTACGCAATCATTTGATGGAGGGTACTCACTAAAAATATCTAGCTGTAGATGAGCAAATTTGCTAACATAAATTGACAACTAAACAAAAAAGGAGACATGAATCCAGCTCCTTGAGTAAAATAGATGTGCTCAAACCCATTCACACAAGGAGGTTCATGTCTCATGAATAGATTAGCACATCATCAAGGAATCCACAAGTTTTTCATGACGTTGGGGTTGGCGCTTTATTTCTCGAAACCGGTCATCAAGCATCTCGTTCATCTTGTCGATGCCTTGACTACCAAGAGATTTTCGGGGACATCGACGGATGTCCGGTACTGGAGTTTTCATTCGAATCATCGAACCACGCTCAGCCACTTTTTCACAAAAAGCCCTTGGAACGAGGAAAAACTGCTTGAGAAGCTTCAGGAGTGGGTTCTTCGCCAGATCGAACGCCTGGCCAAACGGACGAATCAACCTCTGTTCCTTTCGATCGATGATACGATTTGCCAAAAAACGAAGCCTTCGTCACGGGCTGCCCACACCATTCAAGGGTGTGATTGGCATTTCTCTCACAAAGATCATCCATCCGTCTGGGGGGCATTCGCTCGTTTGGCGGATGGTGCACACCTTCACGCAAGCGTTTCCGTTCGCCTTTCGTCTGTATGACAAGACGGCGGGAAGAAGCAAAATCGACCTGGCGATCGAGAGGCTTTCTTCGCTCAAGGGGAAGCCGGATCATCCGGTGTATGTGCTCATGGATTCATGGTATCCGTCCCAAGCGCTCATCGAAGCCTGCCTGAAACAAGGATTCCATGTCATCGCCATGCTCGAAGGAGCGTTACCGTGTGTATCGCTACGAGGGAGCGATCCATGGCCTTGATGACGCGGTGGTGCGGCTGGCTTGGAAGGCGGATCAACCAATGACACCGGATCATCTCCATGTCGTCTTGAGCACCGACCGGGAGCTTAGCGATGAAGAGATCTTGCATTACGATGCTCAGCGCTGGACGATCGAATGCGTTTTCCGGCAGGCCAAAGACCAGCTGAAGTCAGGTGGTACCGCGTTCGCCACGTTCGGGCGGTGAAACGGTATTGGGCAGTGGTGCTATTCGCCTGCGTATACAGCATCGCGGAATCTCAACAAGACCTCTCTTCCGGACTGGAGCTTCTTCGGTCTCGGAAAGGACACAGCGTCGTCGAGTTCATCGATGACGCTGCGAAGCAAGAGATTCCCATTGATGTGATCAAAAAACAGCTCCATGTCGCCTAAGGGGTACCCTGTTTGTCTCTCAGGAAATGGAAATGACTGTAATGAAAAATGCTCATCTCTACAGTAAGTATTCTAAAGATAGGGAGATGTCTACACATGATTCGAGTTCAAGTATCTTGCATAGCTCTTTTAAATGATAAGATTGTCATGATAAAAAAAAAGATAAAACTTCGGCAGTACATGGCTATTTTATTCCTCCGGGTGGTCATGTAGAATTACATGAGACTCTAGAACAAGCTTGTAAGAGAGAAATGTTTGAGGAAACTGGTTTAATAGTCGATGATTTAGAATTACGTGGTGTGGTTTCGTTTATAGCACATACAAGCGATTACCACTCTGTTTGCTTTTGGTATATGACAAGAAATGTAAAGGGGAAATTAGAACTAAAGGAGCCAGAGAAATTGAAACCATATCTAGTTGAAATAGAAACATTATATTATAACAAGGAAGTGACAGATTACCACAGAGCTTTTATAAAAGAAATTGTTGAAAAAGGAAATTTTCTAAATGAGATAGTTGAATGGTGTAAACCAGATAACTCTATAAAATGGAGTATATTGGAAAACGTACCTAAAAACCATGAGTCTCCCAGATACAATAAGGAGCATTCCTGTTAGAAAGGTTTTCAGGGACTTGGAAGAAAAAAGCCCCCTTGGTATGGTGCAGGGTTACACAACCACCAACATCAACCAAGGAGGGACTCTATTATGAATTGTACACACAAAAAATTGAACAAGTCACTCATTAGTGATTGGAATCGACAGCGTCAAGCGCAAACATGACGCCTGTATGATAGAGATGTGCGAGGCCGTGTGCTGATGGTGGTAGAGAAAACGCCGTTTACGATGGACATTGCGAATCAGACGATAGGGGGCGAATGGAGCGTTATCGGCAAAGCGAGACGCTCAAATGCCCACAGAAGCTTGTCGAAAAATATTTTTTGACACCCCTAAGATGCCAAGAAACCTTGATATATCAACATTTTTAGAGGGAAGGGATCTTTATATTATCTAATAAGGATAAAATGGTCGGTGCTTTAAAGAAAATAGTAGTCCCAGAACTAAGAAGCAGGGGATTTAAAGGGGCTTTTCCTCATTTTAGGAAGCAAGAAGGTCAGTTAGGTTATCTGCTATCGTTTCAATTTGATAAATGGGGAGGAGGATTTATAATAGAAGTTGGAGTAGCAAGGGTTAATAAGGAAGGAAACGTGATCGTTGATGGTATAGTTCGACCATTTCAAAAGATGAATGCTTTTCACTTAAACAATCGTTTTAGAATAATGAATAATAAAAATGGGGATAAAGATTGGTTTAAATTCGATAACGAAAACCAAAATTTAGAGGAAACAGAATTTATTCGCATGGCTAAGAATGTTTTACCATATTTGGATGTTGAAGAAAATTGGTTTGAAA
The DNA here is from genome assembly GCF_000733845.1 of Geobacillus vulcani PSS1. GTDB lineage: Bacteria > Bacillota > Bacilli > Bacillales > Anoxybacillaceae > Geobacillus > Geobacillus vulcani. Next base: position 222,455 of record NZ_JPOI01000001.1, on the reverse strand, counting down.
AAATAAAGCAAAAGCAAACAGCACGATAGAGCCAATCTAGGCGACCTGCTTGCTTTATAGCAGTGTCGTCTTTTTTATAACAATTTAGATAAGCTATTGACTCAATAAAAAGTAGTAATAAGATGGTATGGTTGGTGATACGATGATGTATAAAATTTTGTGTAAAGCATTTTGCTAGAACAAAAGAAAAAAGGTAGGGTATTCTCTGATTGGACCAAAAATCTTAGAGAAAGGGAGAACCCTACCTATGTCTAAAAGTATACCGAATGTAGACTGGGCAAATCAACTGGAAAATACCATTCGTCAGTTTGTAAAAGAAAAATTAGAACTGATCATGCGGGAAGAAATCAAACATTTCCTCGAAATCGAACAGGCTGGAACGCCAAACATGAGAAACGGCTACTATCAGCGAAATCTAGATACGCTGTAAATTAGCACATTATTTCAGAATCCCTTTTTCAAATTATTTCAGGCGGATTCGGAAATAATGTGCAAAATTTTTGCGGATTGTTCCGGATTTTGCACATTCTTTCGGAACGTTTGCACGCTCTTTCAGATGAAGATTTCCAGCGCGCCTGGTGGACCGATGGAAAAGAGAAAGCACAAAAGAGGCCGATTCGGCCCCTTTCGTGCTAATACCCCATTTCCTCTGTGGCCATGCGTACCACTTCTTCGTCAATGACGTCCTTTTTCAGCTGATGCCCGTACAGCAGGCATGTCGTAGCCAACGTGTTGATCACCCGAGGCCATCCCTGCGACTGCAGGGTAATCGCCTCTAACGCCGATGGAGTGAAGATCGGATGCTTCGCCCCGGCCTGTTTCATCCGATGCTCGATGTAGCCCGCCACCTCCTCCTTCTCGAGCGGCCCCATCCGGCATCGCATGATGATCCGCTGATCGAGAGGGCGGTGCTGATTGAGCCGCAGCTTCCCCTGTAAATGGGGCAGTCCAGCTAACATCAAGACAAAGGGGTTGGTTGAATCCATCTCAAAGTTGAACAAGATGGCGATGTCCTGTAAAAAGGCATCCTTCGCTAAATGCATCTCGTCCAATATCAACACCGGTGTGATCCGCCGTTCATGATACAACCGCTCAATGGCCTGCTGGATTTGGCGGAAGAGATCCACCTTGCGGTATTTCGGTTCCTCCCCCAACCCAAGGGCCAGCCCGCGGTAAAAATCCATCACGCCTCCGGTCGATAACGGGAAGTAGACCACGTGATACAAAGAAGGGGACAACGATTCTTTCCACGCCCGAAGGGCGAATGTCTTGCCCGCCCCCGGTTCTCCGGTCAACAGCCCGATTCCCCGGGTTCGTTTCACGTACTCCAGCGCCCGCAGCGCTTCTTGAAACGCTGCCCCTTGATACGCCTCGGACGGGGCGGTTTCTTTCGCAAACGGCTCCCGTGAAAGAGAGTAGAACGATTTATACACCGTGTTCTCTCTCCTTCGCTGGAACTGCCGCAAACGGCGACCGGTGACGCTTCACATGGGCGTTATCCTCCAAACGCACCCGAATGGCTTCCGCTACCCGTTTGCCGTCTTCGTACACATAGACACCTCGTTCGTCATAGCGGAGCTCAATCGATTGCCCAATGAACCGAGGCGGCACTTCGTATAGCTGTTGATTTAGGGTGATCGTGCCATCGGCTTTCACCTTGCGGTGCTCCCGTTTCAGAAAAATCGCATCCAGCCAATCGATGTCTTCGACCCACACCACTCGTTCCACTTGGGACTGAAACACCTCATGCGGCGTTTTTCCGTCCAGTGAGGCGTGTGGTTTTCGGTGATACTCTTCTTCAAGCCACTTCCCAAACCGCTCGTTCAACTCGTCAAGCGACTTCGGCGGATTCAGCTCCAATAGCGGATAAAACCGCGTCTGTACGGTGCGGAAGAACCGTTCGATTTTCCCTTTGCTTTGCGGGTCATACGGCTGGGTGTGGATGAGCGTAATCCCCATCTCGGCGCACGCATACTGCAGCACCTCGGACCGGTAAATTTTCCCGTTGTCCGAGTAAATGCGTTTCGGCTTCCCGCAACGAAGCACCGCTTCCTTTGTGACGACCCGCAGCCCTTCAAACTTCTCCGAAGGGAAAAACTGCGCGTACGGCACCAACCGTGAGCAGTCATCGATATAAGCGATCAGAAACGTTTTCTGGGCTTTCCCATGGACGCGAATCGTGGGTCCATGGGATAAGTCTCCTTGCCATAGCTCATTGATCTGGTCATATGCAAAACGCTTTCGCTCCGGCATCGGCAAGATTTCTTTTCCCACCAGGTTGTGTTTTTTCAACAGTCGATATATAGTAAAATATGAGAGGGTGGTAGGAATGTCCCCTTGCTTGGTGAGTTGTTCATAGAAAACGGTAACGGGCATGGTGGGATGTTCCTTCCTCAACGCTAGAATATGATCCTCATCATCGGGCGACAGACGTCTGGAGCGGCCGCGGTCCGAACGGCGCTTCGGCTTCAAGGCGTCGAAGCCCCCTTTTTTGTATCGAGCACACCAATCCAGAATCGTCTTCGTCGCAATGAGTTTGTCCCCTTGATGAGGAATCGAGTGCACTCGCCCACCCACCTCATTCAAATACGCTTTGGGTTCCACCTGCCCATTCACCAATGGAGCGATCAGCCCGTACCGAAACAGGGCGATATCGTGTCTCATCGATTCATCCATCCGGATCTCCTCCTTGCCTCTCTGTGATTTTGGACTGTCCCGGTCCCTCTGTCCCCTATCTTACGAAACGGCTCGAGATTCGTCGAGAGGAAGGGTTTGTGGAAACATCAACAGTCCCCTTTTTTGGTTTTTAATGTAAAATTGAGAAACGGTTTAATCTGCAAACAGATGCCATCTCTCGTTGGCCCACAGGTCTTGGATGATCGAGCCCACCCCCCGTCCCTCCAAGAGCTGCATCCACCAGACTGCCCGTTCGGTTCTTGCGTTCCCCACAGGGCCGATGATCCCCCACCTCCTCGCCGCCGCGTGATGCAAACGGGAGAGATTCCGGAAAAATCGTCGGACATAAAACAAAATGACCCCCTTGGTGGGAAAACCAACCTGTTTGGTCTTCGCTCCTCGTCCTGGTGTTTCGAGCCATGCTTTGACCGCTTGCCAGATGACGGATGGGGTATATTGAACATACGGGAGGAGGAACGAAGGCAGCACACTCACGGTTTTGCGGCATTCTCGCGAGCGTACCGCGCGATCCAAAGGCGATACTCCCCCTCTGCCGTCAACGCATAGCGTTGGTAATACCCGTGACGATGCAAGGGGCGGCGGGATAGACAGTGGGGACATTGGTTTACATCAGGAAAATCGTTCCCTTTCCCACGATCCGTATACGTTTGAAATGTCAATGCCAAAGTCGTGAAACTGGATCACACTTCCTCCCCCTCCTTGAAACGAATGGAAATCTTCGTCCGAAACAATTCACAAAAAAATTAGCACATTCCTTCAGAAAAGGGGAGAGGGCTTTCTGAAAGAATGTGCAAAAAAATGGGTGTTTTGTGCTGAAATAAAATGATAATTTACAACGCAATACGGCCGGATTGAGGGTCTTTTGGTGCCAAGAGACCGAAACGGAGAATTTCAAACGCAGTTGTTTGCCCCTTATCAACGCCACACCGGCTGGCTGGAGGAAGCCATCATTCGGATGTATCAAAGTGGCATGAGTACACGGGAAATTGGCAAATTTATCGAACGAATTCTAGAAGGCCGGTGATTTAAGGGGAAATACTGCTCTCCAACAGTGTTTCTCAAATTGAAAAACCTTGCAACGTCATCATTTTATTCCTGGTGATTTCTCACCAATCGAGCGAATCTGTCGTTTTTCACCAGCCTTCTAGGAAATGCTTATTCTCCAGCGACGATCAGCCGTATTACCGATGTCGTGAAAGAAGACATCGAGAAATGGCACCATCGTCCACTATCCAAACGTTATTCGGTCTTATATTTGGACGGCTTGTACGTGAAACTTCGCCGCGATACGGTAGAGAAAGAAGTCATTTATGTGGTGTTAGGAGTGAGAAGAAGGGTATCGCGAAATTCTGGATTTCTTTGTGGGAGGACAAGAAAGCGTCTATGTATGGCAGGAGATTCTTCAACAACTATACAACAGGGGCGTAAAGGAAGTGCTTCTGGGCGTCTTCGATGGCCTTCCGGGGTTGGAGGAAGCCTTTAAGGCGGTGTATCCGAAAGCCGATGTGCAGCCTTGTGTCGTTCACAAAGTACGTAATACCTTAAATCGTGTTCGGAAAAAAGATCAATTTGAAGTGGCAGAGAACCTCAAGCTGATTTATCGCGCACCGAATAAGGAGATGGCATTACAGATGTTTCAACAGTTTGAGTCGAAATGGTCAAGCAAGTATCCGAGAGAAGTTAAATCTAGGGCCAATGAGTTGGATGTCCTCCTAACATTTATGGATGATCCAAGCAGTATTCGAAGTGTGATTTACACGACGAATGCCATCGAACGATCAAGGAGATTCGGAAACGTCTCAAGCCGATGAACAGTTTGAGCAGTTTAGAAGCCGCGGAAAAAGTCGTGTATTTGATCATTCAAGATTTTAATGAGAAATGGGCAGGACGAACGTTGCGAGGATTTGCCGAAGCACAGGAAGCCCTTCAACGAATAATACTGTAAATAAACAAAATAGGGGGATTCTCCCTTTCCACACAGGAAACTGAATATTCAGTCTCCTGTGTGGAGGAAACTAGTTCCCTATTCATTCCAAATCCATTTCAGAGAAACCCTACCCCATTACATTACACAAAATTCTTGACGGTACCTATACCTCATTGTTCAATCAAAATTTTGCTATATTTTTTCCTCGATCATTGCTTCTGTTGCTCCAATAAGTGCTTGGCAAAGCTTTCAATGGTGTATTTTGACCAATACGGAGTTCCAGCGATTAATAAATCCTCTTTAGGAAACTTTCCTCTTTGCGGTAAACAGCAATCTTGTTTTGTGGAAAATGAATTCCTTTAGCTTTGCGATCAAGTGGATTCGGCACCAGCTGGCCAAGCACGGGCAACACCATGCGTATGCGGTCGTGGACAGTTTGCCGATCGAGCTGTGTCATTCATCCCAAATGTATCGCGCCAAACGGTTTCGTGGAATTGCGGATATTGGCTATTGTGCTTCGAAAAAGATCGCTTTCTATGGGTTGAAACTTCATCTGCAGGTCACCGACTAAGGGATTCCGATGGGATATGTCGTCACTGAAGCGTCTTGTCACGATCGGGTGGCCGCTGAAACCGTCATGGCGCAAATTCCACATCCATATAACCTCGGCAAAGGGTACATCAATCAAAAACTACAAAAGAAGCTGTACGAAGAGCATCGAGTCGCTTTTTGGACGCTCGTTCGAAAAAATCAGCGAATTCGCCAATCCGACGCATGGAAACAGTGGGTGAAACGAAAAGGCAAAGTGATGGAAACCGTGTTTTCGGTTTTAGTCGATTCGTATCGGATCACCGAGATTCGAGCAAACTCGGTTTCTGGATTTGAAACGGCACTGGATGGTATTTTACTGGTTTACTCCCTTGTTGTTCTTGGGCTAGTTGAGCGTTAAGACTCAACTAGCACCACGGGTTTTATTAGGAGTTTTTTTAAGCACAGATTAGTTTGACAAGCAAACTATTTTGTTATATAGTTTTATGTACAGGTAGTTTGTTTTCCAAACTAAATTAAAGATAATGTAAAGGAGGTAATTTTAATGCCAAATGCGAATGAAAATGAGGCTTTTAATCCGTTTTTCAGAAGTGTTGGTTTTTTGCTTTCGATGGCCGGACGTGCAATAAACAAAAAGTTTGAAAATGCCATTCAAGAAACAGGACTTAAAGCTAGGCATTTAGGAGTACTAAATTATTTAAAACATTTAGGTCCACTTCCACAAAATTCCATAGCACAAAAGTTATCCATCGATAAATCAACTTTAGTACCAATCATCGATGAACTTGAAAGGCAAGGGCTAGTGGAACGTAAACGAAATTTAAAAGATCGCAGAGCATATGACCTTACGATAACTAAATCTGGGGAGAAAAAACTTATTCAAGCCCTTTCTATTATTCCCGATTTGGAAAATGCTTGGTTTGCTTCATTGAATGATGAGGAGCGTTCATTTTTGCATCAAATCCTTACACGCCTCTTATTCGGGCCAAATGGAATATTATCTGAACAATAAAAAGCAAAGGGGAGCTTAAAATGTTTTTTGATAAATTCAATTTGTTTACTATACTACAATTGGTTTGTTGGTTGTCACTCTTTGGCTATTGGATTATTGCTGCCAATAAGCAAAGCAAAAATAACATTCAAAATACAAATGAACTTGTGGGGTTTTTAAAACTTGCGGGTCTTCCTATCGCATTGTTCGTACCGTGGTTTGGTTGGGGGTGGGTCGGAAATAGATTGTTTCCGGCTTCCCTGATAACAGGCATATTAGGAACCTTATTATCAGTATTCGGCGTATTTATTGCCATATGGGCAAGAAGAATTTTAGGTAGAAACTGGAGCGGAAACGTTGTAATCCAAAAAGGTCATCAACTCATCCAAGAAGGGCCTTATAGCATCGTCCGTCACCCTATATACACTGGGGTTGTTTTTACTCTTTTCGGATCGGCTATTGTATTAACTGGGCTTGAGGGCTTCATCGTCGCAATTTTATGTTCTGTTGGGCTTTATTTTAAAGCAAAAAAAGAAGAAAAACTTCTTATCGAACAATTTCCAAAGGAGTATCCGGAATACAAGAAACGGGTAAAAACTTTAATACCATTTTTATTATAAAGGGATTCGAATTTTAAAAAGGAGAAGACAATAATATGGGAAAAATGGGAGTTACTCAACGTAAATGGTTAAAAAGTTTTCATATTTTATTCCCGTCAATATGGGTAGGTTCTGGTTTTAGTATGATTTTCCTTATGATGGTTAAAAGCCAATCAATTAACACCATGTACTCCATTTGGCATTCCATCAAGCTAATTGATGTATTATTTGTCGCCATTCCCAACATATTAACCCTAATTACTGGTTTAATGATGGCAAAAATGACAAATTGGGGGTTAAAGCATACTTGGATAAAAGTTAAACTTTTCATCAATATTGTGATTGCCATCATTGGCGGTACATTTATGAGAAACCTAATTGACAAACAATTAGTGATGTTAAAAACGGGCGAACCGTCGGTGCTGGAGAATTCAGCTTTTTTATCGAATAGTCAGGTATTGGTTATTTCCACTTTATTAATAATGCTGGCAGTTATTTTTGCCATTTTTATTTCCGTTATTAAGCCGTGGGATAAAAGAAGAAAAAATAAACAACAAAAAGTTGACCCTTTAAATTCATAAAATAAATGAGTTAATTTCCGTAAATTCCCACCTATTTTAAGAAATTTTTAATTTTTTGACAATAGGAAATGGTAATCGTTGATTTAGCACACTTCATCACAAATCTAGCGAGGAGGGGGTAGCCAATAACTAGCCCCCTTGTCTTCCCAGCTATTTTTTAGTTGTGCAAGGACAACAGTGTTTGAAAAGCGATCAAATGGTAAATGGATTTTTTAAACAATTAGGGAAGTCAGAGCGGCTTTTCGGGATGAGGATTGGATTTATTCCGATACTTTCAAGTTCATGAATGTATTGCTGAAAAATGGGTTTAGACATGGCCTTTTTTAATGGGGGTGTCAATACTGCCTTTGGAGATAGCTACGAGGAATGAACGAAGCCTTACCTTTTTCAGTTTTGAAAAAGAACTATTGTCTATGAGCTTTTCCGCTTCGGTAATCTTGTAGTAATCACCTTTGTGGACAATTGGTAAAACATGTTTTGTCAAATATTGCTTAGATAAGGCATTTGAAAAGTAAGTCTTTAGTTTCTTCGGTCTGCCTGCCCCTTTATCGTCTCTTGTCATTCCGTTCAAGTGTTCATTCTTCAGTCTAAGCTCATACCTTACTCGATTCCGGTCATATGACTCGATTTTTTCACCTTTTGCCCTCCGTTCATCTTCTTTACCCCGAGTTCGACAGTGACTAGGCAAACAAAATGCCTCTCATCCCTTGATACCAAAGGGACGAGAGGCATTTGGGCATACGTTGGGCGTGTATCTAGAAGGCTGGTGAAAAACCGCTGATTCCCTTCATCAATGGGGGAACGCGTGAAAAGCAGGACCGATGCAACAAGGTTTTTCTAGTTGAGAAATGATATTGCAAAGCGGTATCCACGATTAAATCACCAGCCTCCTAGGATCCGCATCACGAAACCCTTGATATAACAGCATTTTGGCCATTATTTTCATTTGCCTAAAATGACCTCAAAACTGTCGAACTCGGGTTCAAGAAAAACTTGGGGCGAAACAGCTTTAGTTATTAGTCGTTACGCTATTTGGGAGTATGAAAATTAAATCGAAGTATAATCAGAAATTTTTTAGATATATAAAGGCGATGAAACGATCACGTACGATGCGAACGGCAACCGCTTCCAAGACGGCCAGTATCGGTATGAACGGAGCGCCGCCGATCCGCTTGTCGCGATCACCTGAAAAGGCGAAAGCGCGTCGTTTGTGATGTACCAATACGATGAAGACGGCCGGCGCTATTTTTTGCAAGCCAAAAACAACCTGAGACAAGAAAAAGCGGCGGAGGAGATAGAAATTGTTTGGAGAAGACAACCATGATTTAAGTTTCAAGAGGCTGTCTCCAAAGGGCGTAAGACGATCTTTGGAGGTCAGCCCCTTCTTTTTTTGCCGCACCCGACTGTCAGTCAATGCTGCACAGCTCGGGCGGGCAGCCTTCGCAGGCGATCTCATCGCGCAAGTATTGCAAATGGTGGACGCGAATTTTTCCTTTTTGCACGGAGATGACGCCTTTTTTCCGCAAGTCGCCGAGCATGCGGTTGACGACTTCGCGGGCGGTGCCGCAAAAGTTGGCAAGCTCTTGGTTTGTAAGAGGCAGGTCGATCAAAATGCCGTCTTCTTTCATCACGCCATAGCTGTTGCAAAGGCGGATGAGCGTGGAATAGAGCGCCCCTTTTTTGCCATGCAAAATCAAATCGCGGAATTTCGTTTGTGTTTTGCGGAAATGGAGGCTCATCCATTTCATGAACTCGATGGCCAGCTTCGGGTTGTTGGCGAGCTCTTGTTCGAGCGTCTCGCGCTTAATGGCGGAAACGACGCCATCTTCCAACACTTTCGCCGTCAACATGTAGCGGGCACCGGGGCAAAAGAGCGTCAGCTCGCCGATCAAATCGCCCTCGTTGCAAATGCGCAGCGTGAGCTCTCGTCCGTCCATGTCCATTTTGCTGATTTGGATTTTCCCCGATTGAATATAGTAAATCTCGTCTGCCTTTTCCCCTTCTTGAAACAAGTACGTTCCCTTCTCAAGGCGAAGATCATGTCCAAGTGATGTAAGCCATTTCTGCCATTCACGAGATTCAACCTCGTTCATCGGATCACAACCTTGCGTAGAATGTGTCGCTATATAACAGTGTACAGGAAAAAAGAGGGAAGTCAATATAAGGATAGTGGAAAGATTGAAAACTTGTTGAACATTGGGTGAATGTTTCGTGATCGTCTGTACGCTGGAGTCAATGGGGGATGGATAAAAGAATGGATTCCATCAGTGCAGTCAGAGCAGGTTTGGCCGCTCCGTCGGGAGGTGAATGAGAAAGAAAAAAATTCCTCAAAAATTATTAAATATACATTTGATTTTATTTTTATACAGTATTATAATGGGTACTACATGAGGCACACGGGTGAGGGGGAACGTCATGAAAGTGGCAATCATCGGGGCGACGGGATACAGCGGCGCGGAGCTGTTTCGCTTGTTGCATGGGCATCCGCACGTTGACCGCTGTGACGTCTATTCGTCGTCGCAAGATGGGATTCATTTATCGGAGAGTTTCCCGCACATCGGTGATATCGATGATGTGGTGTTGCATAAACTGGACATCGAGGCGCTCGCCAAGTATGACGCGGTCTTTTTCGCCACGCCGCCCGGGGTGTCGGGGGAGTGGGCGCCGGCGCTTGTCGACCGCGGAGTGAAAGTGATTGACTTATCGGGCGATTTCCGTTTGAAAGACGGCGCGCTGTACGCACAATGGTACGGGCGCGAGGCGGCGCCGGCTGCGTATTTGGAGCGGGCGGTGTACGGATTGACCGAGTGGAACCGGGAAGCGATCCGCGAGGCCGAGCTTTTATCCAACCCGGGCTGCTATCCGACGGCGACGTTGCTTGGCCTGGCTCCGCTTGTCAGAGAAGGATGGGTCAGCGAAGACTCGATCATCGTTGATGCGAAGTCGGGCGTGTCGGGCGCGGGACGGAAAGCAGGGCTCGGGACGCATTTTTCCGAAGTCAACGAAAACGTGAAAATTTATAAAGTGAATGCCCATCAGCACATTCCGGAAATTGAACAAATGCTCGGAACATGGAACGAGGCGGTGGAGCCGATCACGTTCAGCACCCACTTGATCCCGATGACAAGAGGCATTATGGCGACGATGTACGCGAAGGCGAAACAGCCGCTTTCCCTTAGCGATTTACTAGATTTATATAAAACAAGTTACGAAGATTCGCCGTTTGTCCGCATCCGCAAGCCGGGGCAGTTTCCGGCAACGAAAGAAGTGTACGGCTCGAACTATTGCGACATCGGCCTCGCCTATGATGAGCGGACGGGACGGGTGACGGTCGTGGCGGTGATCGATAACTTGATGAAAGGGGCTGCCGGGCAGGCGGTCCAAAACTTCAATTTGATGATGGGATGGGATGAGGCGGCGGGCCTCCCATCCTTGCCGATCTATCCGTAAGGAAGGGGAACGAACGATGACAATGACGAAACAAACGGCGCAAGTGACGGCGCTTGCCGATGGAACGATCGTCACGCCGAAAGGGTTTCAAGCGGCCGGAGTGCAAGCCGGGCTGCGTTATTCGAAAAACGATTTAGGAGTCATTATCTGCGACGTGCCAGCTTCGGCCGCCGCTGTGTATACCCAAAGCCATTTTCAGGCCGCGCCGCTGAAAGTGACGCAGGAAAGCCTTGCGGTCGAGCAAACATTGCAGGCGGTCATCGTCAACAGCGCCTGCGCGAACGCCTGCACCGGTGCGCGAGGGCTTCGCGACGCGTATGAAATGCGCGACCTGTGCGCGAAACAATTCGGCTTCGCGCCGCATCATGTGGCCGTCGCTTCAACGGGCGTGATCGGGGAATATTTGCCGATGGAAAAAATCCGCGCCGGCATCGAAACGCTTGTCCCGGGAGCGGCGATGGCGGATGCCGAAGCGTTTCAAACCGCCATTTTAACGACCGATACGGTGATGAAGCGCGCTTGTTACCAAACGACGGTGGACGGCAAAACGGTGACGATCGGCGGGGCGGCGAAAGGGTCGGGGATGATTCACCCGAACATGGCGACAATGCTTGCGTTCATTACGACCGATGCCAATATTTCGCCGCCGGTGCTGCAGGCGGCGCTGCGAGCGGCTACGGACGTTTCGTTTAACCAAATTACGGTCGACGGCGATACGTCGACGAACGATATGGTCATCGTCATGGCAAGCGGCTTGGCTGGGAATCACGAGCTGACGCCCGATCATCCGGATTGGGGGAACTTTTACGAAGCGCTGCGAAAAACGTGCGAGGACTTGGCCAAACAAATCGCGAGAGACGGCGAGGGAGCGACAAAGCTTATTGAAGTGCGCGTGCGCGGCGCGAAAACGGATGCCGAAGCGAAAAAAATCGCCAAGCAAATCGTCGGCTCCAACTTGGTGAAAACGGCCGTTTACGGCGCGGACGCCAACTGGGGGCGAATCATCGGCGCGATCGGCTATGCGGATGCCGACGTGAACCCCGACAACGTCGATGTCGCCATCGGGCCGATCGTAATGTTGAAAGGGAGCGAGCCGCAGCCGTTTTCCGAAGAGGAAGCGGCCGCCTACTTGCAAAATGAAATGATCGTCATTGACGTCGATCTTCATATCGGCGATGGCGTTGGGATCGCTTGGGGCTGCGACTTGACGTACGATTACGTGAAAATTAACGCCAGCTACCGGACATAAGGGGAGAGAGAAATGGGGAACACGGTCGTGATCAAATGCGGCGGCAGCGTGCTTGATGAGCTGTCTCCCGCCTTTTTTGCCAGCGTGAAAACGATGCGCGAACAAGGGATGAATGTCGTCATCGTCCACGGCGGCGGCCCGGAAATCGGGCGAATGTTGAAAAAACTGGCGGTGCCGAGCGAGTTTGTCAACGGCTTGCGGAAAACAACCAAAGACGTGCTTGCCGTTGTAGAAATGGTGCTCTCGGGCCAAGTGAACAAACAGCTCGTCGCCATGCTCACCCAGCGCGGCTTGCCGGCTGTCGGCGTTTCGGGCGTGGACGGAGGGCTGCTCGAAGCGGAACCGATTGACTTGAATCAACTTGGCTATGTCGGCCGGGTGAAAACGGTTCGTTCCCGTCTTTTGCGCACGCTGCTTGAAGCGGGCTACATCCCGGTTATTTCCCCGCTTGGCATCGACCAAAGCGGGCAAACGTACAACATTAACGCCGACACGGCGGCCGGGGCGGTGGCAGCAGCCATCGGCGCGAGCCAGCTCGCCTTTGTGACGAACGTGCCTGGCATTTTGCAAGACGGCGCGCTCGTCGAGGAAGCGACAGCGGAGATGGTCGAGCAGTTGCTCGAAGCCGGCGTCATCACCGGCGGGATGATCCCGAAAGTGAAAGCAGCGCTCTCCGCCTTGTCCGATGCGCTGCCGGAAGTGGTGATCGTCAGCGGCAAAACGCCGTTTTATGAGCAAGGAAGATGGCACGGGACAACGATTCGAAAAGAAAACGAAGTGGGGGTCTACTCATCATGAGCGCGCTGTTTCCGACATACAACCGCTGGAAGATTGCTGTGCAATCGGCGGAAGGCACGGTGGTGACCGATGTCAACGGAAAACGATATCTCGATTTCGTTTCCGGCATTGCTGTTTGCAACCTCGGCCATCGTCATCCGCACGTCCAAAAGGCGATTGAACAACAGCTCAACCAATATTGGCACGTATCGAATCTGTTTACGATCCCGATTCAGGAAGAAGTCGCTTCCTTGCTTGTCGCCCATAGCGCCGGAGATTGCGTCTTTTTCTGCAACAGCGGGGCCGAGGCAAACGAAGCGGCGTTAAAGCTGGCGCGCAAACATACGGGAAGGCACAAAGTGATTACGTTCCAGCAATCGTTTCACGGCCGGACGTTTGCGACGATGGCGGCGACCGGGCAGGAGAAAGTGCATAGCGGATTCGGACCGCTCCTTCCGGAATTTATCCATTTGCCGTTCAATGATGTGGCTGCGCTGAAAGAAGCCATGAGCGATGAGATCGCGGCGGTGATGCTTGAGGTCGTCCAAGGCGAAGGGGGCGTCCGCCCGGTGGACCCGGCGTTTTTGCAAGCGGCGGCCGAGCTGTGCCAAACATACGGCGCGCTCCTGATCATTGACGAAGTGCAAACCGGCATCGGCCGGACCGGGAAGCCGTTTGCTTACCAGCATTTTGGCATTGAGCCGGATATCATGACGGTCGCCAAAGGACTTGGCAGCGGCATTCCGGTGGGTGCGATGATCGGCAAGGCGTTTTTAAAGGAGTCGTTCGGTCCTGGGGTGCACGGATCGACGTTTGGCGGCAACCCGATCGCGATGGCCGCCGCCAAGGCGACGCTTGAGGTCGTGTTCGATCCGGCGTTTTTGCAAGAGGTGCAAGAAAAGGGGAGTTACTTGCTCGGACGGTTAAACGAGGCGCTCTCCCCGCTTGACATCGTCACGGACGTGCGCGGGCTCGGACTGCTGGTCGGGGTGGAATGCCAAATGGACGTCGGGCCGCTTTTGCCGCTGGTCCATGAAAACGGCCTGCTTGTTTTGCCGGCCGGACCGAAGGTGATCCGCCTGCTGCCGCCGCTTGTCGTCACGAAAGCGGAAATCGATCGAGCGGTCGACATGTTGGCAGCGGTGTTGAAAAACGCGGAGGCGTCGGCCGTGTTGTCACCTGATGGTTGAAGGGGCTCATTTTTATTCCTGTTAATGCATAAAAATTCCCTAACGGTTATAAAAATCAAACGATGAGGTGGCGCCAATGAAAGCGTACTTGCATCTGGCCAGCGGAAAAACGTTCAGCGGCGAGCTCGCCGTTCCGCTGGCGGAAAAGGTGAGCGGGGAGATCGTCTTTTTCACCGGCATGACCGGGTACCAAGAGGTGCTGACCGATCCGTCGTATAAAAATCAAATGATCGTCTTTACGTATCCGCTCATCGGCAATTATGGCATCAATGAAGAAGACTTTGAAAGCAAGCGCCCGCATGTGGAGGCGGTCATCGTCTACGAGGCGAGCCGTGAAGGGTTTCATTACGGGGCGAAATACAGCCTGGCAGAATATTTGCGGCATTGGAACATTCCGCTGCTCACCCACGTCGATACGCGCGCCCTTGTCAAAGAAATCCGCACCGAAGGGACGATGATGGCGGAGTTAAGCTTGTCGTCCGTTCCCTCTGTCTTCCGTGAAGAAGCAGCGTTCCCGGTGCGCGCTGTGTCGACGAAAAGAATGGAGACGTATGGCCACGGAGGGCCGCATATTGTGCTTCTCGATTTCGGCTATAAAAAATCGATTTTGCGCTCGCTCGTTGCGCGCGGCTGCCAGGTGACGGTCGTGCCGCACGATACGACGCCGGAAGCGATTGAGGCGCTCAAGCCGGATGGGCTTGTCCTCTCCAACGGCCCTGGCGATCCGAAACAGCTGCGCCATCAGCTTCCCGTTATTCGCCAGCTGATCGATCGGTATCCGACGCTCGCCATCTGCCTTGGCCATCAGCTTGTCGCCCTGGCGTACGGGGCGGATACGGAAAAGCTCCGCTTCGGTCATCGCGGAGCGAATCAGCCGGTGTGGGACGCGGTGAAACAAAACGTCGTCATGACATCGCAAAACCATAGCTATGTTGTCAAAGAGGACAGTTTGGCGGCCACACCGTTTGCCATTCGCTTCATCAACGTCAACGACGGCTCCATCGAAGGGATGATCCATCGCCATAAGCCGATTTTATCGGTGCAATACCATCCGGAGGCGCATCCGGGGCCGCACGATACCGGCTATATTTTCGATGAGTTTTTGCAAACCGTCGCAAAGGGAGAGAAAGTCTATGCCTAAAGATTCCTCACTTCAATCGATTCTCCTGATCGGGTCGGGGCCGATCGTCATCGGCCAAGCGGCTGAGTTTGACTATTCCGGCACGCAGGCGTGCATCGCCTTAAAAGAAGAAGGATACCGCGTCATTTTAGTGAACAACAATCCGGCAACGATCATGACCGATGACGTCCACGCCGATGCCGTCTATTTTGAACCGCTCACCGTCGACGCCGTCGAAGCGATCATCGCCAAGGAACGGCCGGATGGGCTGCTGGCCACATTCGGCGGCCAGACTGGGCTCAACTTAGCGTTTCAGCTGCATGAAGCCGGCGTGCTGGAAAAATACGGGGTGAGACTGCTCGGAACACCGATTGAAGCCATTCAGCGCGGAGAAGACCGCGAAGCGTTCCGCGCGCTGATGCAGGAGCTTGGCGAACCGGTGCCGGAGAGCGAAATTGTCACAAGCGTCGAAGAAGCGGTCGCGTTTGCCGAAAAAATCGGTTTTCCGATCATTATTCGTCCCGCCTATACGCTCGGTGGGACGGGCGGCGGCATTGCCGACAACATGGAGCAGTTCATTGCGCTCGTGGAAAAAGGCCTGGCCGAAAGCCCGATTCGCCAATGTTTAATCGAGCGGAGCGTCGCCGGATTTAAAGAGATTGAATATGAAGTAATGCGCGACCAATCGAATACGTGTATCACGGTTTGCAATATGGAAAACGTTGATCCCGTCGGCATCCATACCGGCGATTCGATCGTCGTCGCGCCGTCGCAGACGCTGACGGATGAGGAATACCAAATGCTTCGTTCTTCAGCGGTGAAAATCATTTCGGCCTTAGGGATCATCGGCGGCTGCAACATTCAATTCGCCCTTGATCCGAACAGCAAGCAATACTACTTAATCGAAGTCAACCCGCGCGTCAGCCGTTCGTCAGCGCTCGCCTCGAAAGCGACCGGCTATCCGATCGCCCGCATCGCCGCCAAACTGGCTGTCGGCTATACGCTGGCCGAACTCGTCAATCCGGTGACGAAAACGACGTATGCCAGCTTCGAGCCAGCCTTGGATTATGTCGTCGTCAAGTTTCCGCGCTTGCCGTTTGACAAGTTTCCGCACGCCGACCGCAAGCTCGGCACGCAGATGAAGGCGACCGGAGAAGTGATGGCGATCGACCGCAACATGGAGCGAGCGTTCCAAAAAGCGGTGCAGTCGCTTGAAGGCAAAAACAACGGGCTGTTTTGGCCGGAACTTGCGGCGAAAACGAACGATGAGCTGAAACAACTGCTTGTTGACAAAGACGACCGCCGCTTTTTCGCTATCTTGGAATTGCTCCGCCGCGGGGTGACGGTCGAAGACATTCACGCATGGACGAAAATCGACCGCTTTTTCCTTCGCTCGTTTGAGCGGCTCGTGGCGCTCGAAAAACAGGCGGCAGCTGCGTCAATCGATACGATTGATGAAGCGACCTTCCGTTTTTTGAAAGAAAAAGGATGCAGCGACGCCTTTTTGGCCGAAACGTGGGGCGTGACCGAGCTTGACGTGCGCCGCAAGCGGAAAGAGCTTGGCATCGTGCCGTCGTACAAAATGGTTGACACGTGTGCGGCCGAGTTCCATTCGGAAACGGATTACTACTACTCGACGTATTTCGGCGAAGACGAGCGGAAGAAAGCGAGCGGCAAGGAGAAAGTGCTGATCATCGGCGCCGGACCGATTCGCATCGGCCAAGGGATCGAGTTTGATTACAGCTCTGTTCACAGCGTGTTCGCGTTGCAACAAGAAGGGTATGAGACGGTGATGATCAACAACAATCCGGAAACGGTGTCGACCGATTTTGCCGTCGCTGACCGCCTGTACTTTGAGCCATTGACCTTAGAGAGCGTCCTCGATGTCATTGAAGCCGAACAAATCAAGCATATCATTGTTCAATTCGGCGGCCAGACGGCGATCAATTTGGTCAAAGGACTCGAGGAAGCTGGTGTGCCGCTGCTTGGCGTCACCTACGAGATCATTGACCAGCTGGAAGATCGCGACCGTTTTTACCAGTTGCTTGAGGAGCTTGACATTCCGCACGTCCCCGGCTTGATGGCGAACAACGCCGAAGAGCTCGCCGCCAAAGCGGCCGAGATCGGCTATCCGGTGCTGCTCCGCCCGTCGTATGTGATCGGCGGCCGCGGCATGTTCATCGTCCGGAACGAGATCCAGCTTGCCGCTTTGATCGAACAAGGTGAGTTGACGTATCCGATTTTGATCGATGCGTATTTGGACGGGAAAGAGGCGGAGGCAGACATCGTGACAGACGGAACGGACCTGTTGCTGCCGACGATCATCGAACATGTCGAAAAAGCCGGCGTCCACTCCGGCGACAGCTACGCTTGGCTGCCGGCGCAGACGCTCACAGACGAAGAAAAAGCGAAAATCATCGACTATGCGGGCCGGATTGCCAACAAACTCGGCTTCAAAGGAATCATGAACATTCAATATGTCATTGCCGATGGCCATGTGTATGTGCTTGAAGTCAATCCGCGCGCGAGCCGGACGGTGCCGATCGTCAGCAAAACGACCGGCGTGCCGCTGGCGCAAATTGCGACAAAATTATTGCTTGGGAAATCGCTTGTCGACATGGTCGATGAAAACATGCGTAAATTGGCGGTCATGCCGTACGCTGTGTTGAAGTACCCCGTATTTTCCACGTACAAACTGCCGGGCGTTGACCCGACCGTTGGCCCGGAAATGAAATCGACCGGTGAAGGCATCAGCATCGCCGCGACGAAGGAAGAAGCGGCGTACAAGGCGTTTTACGCCTACTTGCAAAAGAAAGCGAAAGCGAATGAAATGTACGTCATCGGCGGCATCGATGAAGCGCTGGCGGCGGAAATCGAAGCGAAACAGCTGGTGATTGTGTCCGAGCTCCCGTTTGCTGAGTGGGTGAAACGCGATGCGGCGCTGGCGGTGATCGACTTGGGCAAAGAGGAAGGCGAGGGGCCGAAACGAATGGCTGCGTTGTCCCGACAATTGCTCGTCTTCACAGAGCCCGAGACGTTGAAGCTCTTCTTGCAGGCGCTCGCTGTCGATCAGCTCGATGTGCAGCCGATCCACAGCTGGCTGGAAAAGAAAAAACAGGCAGAACAGGCGGTGATTTTATGAATGCAGTCATGTCACTGAAAGGAAGAGATGTGTTAACGCTGCTTGATTTTTCCACAGACGAAATTTTCGATTTGTTGGCGCTCGCCGCCGACTTAAAGGCGAAACAAAAAGCGGGGATTCCGTATACGCCGCTTGTCGGCAAAACGATGGCGATGATTTTTGAAAAGCCGTCAACGCGCACGCGCGTGTCGTTTGAAGTCGGCATGATCCAGCTCGGCGGCCAAGCGCTCTACTTGAATGGCAACGACCTGCAGCTCGGCCGCGGCGAAACGATCGCCGATACGGCGCGCGTCTTATCGCAATACGTGGATGTCATGATGATCCGGACGTTTGCCCACGAAAAGGTCGAAGAATTGGCGGAATACGCGTCGGTTCCGGTCATCAACGGCTTGACCGATGACGACCATCCGTGCCAAGCGCTGGCGGATTTGCTGACGATTTATGAAGTGAAGAAAACGTTCCAAGGCGTCAAGCTCGCCTATGTCGGCGACGGCAACAACGTCGCCAACGCGCTCCTAGCAGCCGCGGCGAAAGTGGGCATGGATGTGGCCATCGCCTGTCCGCCCGGCTATGAACCGAAAGCCGCCTATGTGGAGGCGGCGCGCCAAATAGGGGAAAAAACGGGTGCCGCCGTCACGGTGACCCACGACCCGCTTGAGGCTGTGGCGGGGGCTGATGCGATTTATACCGATGTCTGGACGAGCATGGGCCAAGAGAGCGAAAGCGCCGAGCGGCTTCGCGTGTTTCAGCCGTACCAAGTGAATGAAGAGCTCGTCAAAGCGGCAAAACCCGATTACCTCTTTTTGCACTGCCTGCCGGCCCACCGCGGCGAGGAAGTGACCGCCGGCGTTATAGACGGACCGAACTCGTTCGTCTTTGAGCAGGCCGGCAACCGGCTTCATGCCCAAAAAGCGATTTTAGTGTCGATCCTATAGAAAAAGGAATTCCCGCTTCGGGAGTTCCTTTTTCGCTCTGACTAAGAGGGGCGGTGATTTCGCGCAAAAGGTTGCGATTCCACCGATTTCTCAGTTAGAGAAGCCTAGGAGGCTGGTGATTTAGTGCAAAATGCTACTGATTCCATCCATTTCTCAATGAGAGAAACTTTGCAGAACCAGCTTTCTTTTTTGAATGAAAATGCCGCCGATTGGTGTGCGACAGCGGTTTTTCACCGGCCTTCCAGCGAAATCAGCCTTCTTTTTTTGGCCAAATGCCGCTGATTGATTTGCTTGTGGCCGCCGTTTTTCACCGGCCTGTAAGAGCGTGTCCCGATCCTTTGGGGACACGCTCTTTGACGGCTTTGGCCGCACGATAGGTTTTGCCTCATCTTAAAGGCAGACAACCGTTTCCGTCTGCCCTTTTGTAAAAGGGTTAGCGCTCCGTGTGCGGCGGCCCCATCATTTCCCTTCTTATGAACAGCGGCGAAACTGGGAATGCTAACAAATGCAATCGAAGCAAGGGGGATGAAACAAATGGGTCAACCGCGCCATTTTAAACCGGGAGACAAAGCGCCGAACAACGGCATTTACATTGAGATCGGCGAAACGGGAGACAATGTGAAACATCCAAAAAAGCTGAAACTGAAAGCCGGTGACACGTTTCCGGAAACGTCGAACCATAACCGGCATTGGACGTATTTGCGCAAGCCGTAAGGCGGATGAAACGAAAAGCCATTCCCATCGCGGAGTGGCTTTTGGTTTGCTTACCGGGCGGTGGATCCGCTATAATCATTTATAGTCAAAAAAGGTCAAATGGAGGGAACGGCATGGATGCAAGCCGTTTGACGGAAAAACTGCAAGAGGCGTTCATGGCGGCGCAATCGCTCGCCAAAGAACGGCATCATCAACAGCTCGATGTCGAGCACCTGCTGTTGGCGCTCTTTGAACAAGAAGGCGGCCTGGCGCCGCGGTTGTTGGAGCTTTCGGGCGCTGACAAGGAAAAGGCCGCTGACTGGCTGCGCCACCAGCTTTGTCAAAAACCGGAAGTGCATGGGGCGAATGGGCAGCTATATGTTGCGCCCGCCTTGGCGCGGCTGCTTGAGGAAGCCGAAGCGGAAGCAAAACGAATGCAAGACGAGTACATATCGGTTGAACATGTGTTGCTCGCGTTGCCTCGCGGCGCCGAGCCGGTCGCCCGGCAGCTGGCGCCGTTTGGGGTGACTCGTGAAGCGCTGTTGGCCGCATTGACAAAAGTAAGGGGGAATCAACGCGTGACAAGTCCGAATCCAGAGGCGACGTACGAGGCATTGACCAAATACGGACGCGATTTAGTGGCGGAAGCCAGAGCAGGGAAAATCGACCCGGTCATCGGCCGCGACAGTGAAATTCGCCGTGTCATCCGCATTTTGTCGCGCAAAACGAAAAACAATCCGG
Organism: Geobacillus vulcani PSS1; assembly: GCF_000733845.1. Classification (GTDB taxonomy): domain Bacteria; phylum Bacillota; class Bacilli; order Bacillales; family Anoxybacillaceae; genus Geobacillus; species Geobacillus vulcani. The sequence continues at coordinate 201,814 of NZ_JPOI01000001.1, read as the reverse complement.
TGTTGATCGGCGAGCCGGGCGTGGGGAAAACGGCCATTGTGGAAGGGCTCGCCCAGCGCATCGTGCGCAAAGACGTCCCGGAAGGCTTGAAAGACAAAACGATTTTCGCACTTGATATGAGTGCGCTTGTTGCTGGAGCGAAGTTTCGCGGTGAATTTGAAGAGCGGCTGAAAGCGGTGCTCAATGAAATCAAAAAAAGCGACGGCCGCATCATTTTGTTCATTGACGAGCTGCATACGATCGTCGGCGCCGGCCGGGCCGAGGGGGCGATGGACGCCGGCAATATGTTAAAGCCGATGCTCGCCCGCGGCGAGCTGCGCTGTATCGGAGCGACGACGCTTGATGAGTACCGGCAATACATCGAAAAAGACCCGGCGCTCGAGCGCCGCTTCCAACAAGTATTGGTCCAAGAGCCGAGCGTCGAAGACACGATTTCGATTTTGCGCGGGCTGAAAGAGCGGTACGAAGTGCACCATGGCGTGAAAATTCACGATCGCGCGCTCGTCGCGGCTGCGGTGTTGTCCGACCGTTACATCTCTGACCGCTTTTTGCCTGACAAAGCGATTGATTTGGTCGATGAAGCGTGCGCGACGATCCGCACGGAAATGGATTCGATGCCGTCCGAACTCGATGAAGTGATGCGCCGCGTCATGCAGCTCGAGATTGAAGAGGCGGCATTAAGCAAAGAAACGGATGAAGCGAGCCGCGAGCGGCTTGCGGCATTGCAAAAAGAACTCGCTGATTTGCGCGAAAAAGCGAATGCCATGAAAGCGCAATGGCAGCAGGAAAAAGAAGCGCTTGACCGCGTCCGCCGTCTGCGCGAGGCGCTCGAGCGGGCAAAACGCGAACTGGAAGAGGCGGAAAACGAGTATGATTTAAACAAGGCGGCCGAGCTTCGCCATGGCCGCATTCCGCAGCTGGAAAAGCAACTCAAACAGCTTGAGCAGGAAATCAGTGAGCAAAGTGAAGGGAAATTACTGCGTGAGGAAGTGACGGAAGAAGAGATTGCCGAAATCGTGTCGCGCTGGACAGGCATTCCGCTCACCCGCCTTGTCGAAGGGGAGCGGGAAAAGCTGCTTCGCCTTCATGAATGGCTGCACAGGCGGGTCATCGGTCAAGAGGAGGCGGTCGGGCTCGTCGCCGATGCCATCTTGCGGGCGCGCGCCGGCTTGAAAGATCCGCACCGCCCGATCGGCTCGTTTTTGTTCCTTGGACCGACCGGCGTCGGCAAAACGGAACTGGCCAAAGCGCTCGCCGAAGCACTGTTTGACAGTGAGGAGCAACTGATTCGTCTGGACATGTCCGAGTATATGGAAAAACACGCTGTCTCCCGCTTGATCGGAGCGCCGCCCGGCTATGTCGGCTATGAGGAAGGCGGCCAGCTGACCGAGGCGGTGCGGCGCAAGCCATATTCCGTTCTGTTGTTTGATGAAATCGAAAAAGCGCATCCGGACGTGTTCAACATCCTGCTGCAACTGCTGGATGACGGGCGGCTCACCGATTCGCACGGACGGACGGTCGATTTTAAAAACACGGTCGTCATCATGACATCGAACATCGGCTCGCCGCTGTTATTGGAAAACAAACAGGGCGGCATCGATGAGGGCACGCGCAACCAAGTGCTTGGCCAATTGCGCGCCCATTTCCGCCCCGAGTTTTTAAACCGCATCGACGATATCGTCTTGTTCAAGCCGTTGTCGATGAACGAAGTAAAAGGCATCGTCGACAAATTCGCCCGCGAATTGTCGGGCCGTTTGGCCGATCGGCATATCGAACTCGCGCTGACCGAAGCGGCGAAGCAATACATCGCCGAAGCGGGCTTCGACCCGGTGTACGGCGCCCGCCCGCTCAAACGGTTTATGCAAAAGCAAATCGAAACGCCTCTTGCCAAAGAGTTGATCGCCGGGCGGGTGAAAGAGTATAGCACCGTCATGGTTGATGTTGACAACGGACGGCTCGTCATTCGTCCGTCGGTATAGACAAACCGAAGGGGCCCGCCGACGCGGAGAGACGTGCTTTTTGTCTGTCGGAGCGCAGCATGGACGGAAAACACGAGCCCAGATCAGATCAATAGAGATGGAATCGCCCTCCACTTACACCTATATACGTGTTGGAACGGGGCTTCTCGGTTAGGGATGACAAAAACAACGCCTTGGGACGAAAGTCCCAAGGCGTTGTCGTATAAGGAGAATGATCAATGGTGATGATCCCCAGCCGGCTCATCCGGAATCAAAGCAGCGACAATGACGATCAAAACGGTCACGATCACGCCGAGCAAGGCGCCGGTTGTGAAGTTGTAGCCGATGCCTTGCATCGAGCCCATGACGTACGTCGCCATCTGCACGAGCAAAAACGTCCAGAAAAACGTCCAAAATAAGCGCATCTTTGTTCCTCCTATCTTCGCGTCATTCCTTTTCTTATCTTATCACAATTTGTCGTGTAGGCATATACCCGGACGTTTTTTTCAGCCGCGCATATCGTATACTGTACCATTATGCATTGCCAAACAAGGGTGAATGGAAACGATGGCAGGACAACGGCGGTTTTTTCAACTTGATGAGCAATGGTGCATCGTTCACGTGCCGGAGCGCCCAAATGGGTTTGCCGTTTTTTTAATGGGGGACGGCGATCATTACGTGAACGAACAGACAAGTTTTTGGTTCGAGCATCCGGGGCGGCGGCAATGGTTGGAAGATTGGTTGGAACGCGGGTATACGGTCTTTTCGTCCCATTTGTACGGCCGGCATTGGGGAAGCCCGAAAGCGGTCCGGCTGGCGCGCCAGCTCATTTACTCGGTGTTGAAAAGCGAAATTGTGAACCAGCGCATCTATATCGTTGCCGAAGGAATGGGCGCGCTCGTCGCCTTGCAGCTGCTTGGCGCCATGCCAAGCCAAATCCGCGCCGTCGCCATGATCAACCCTTGCCTTGACGTACGCGCCCAGCTTGACTATGAACAGGAACATCCATTCGTGTACCGGCGGATGGTGAAGGAAATCGCGACTGCCTATGGCTTGAAAGAGGAGGAGGTGCTGGAGGCTGTTCCGTCCCTCTTTCTCAGTCCTCATGACGTTCCGGTGACGATTTGGCAGCTGGCCGGAGTGAGCCCGTATCCATCCGCCTTGCATAGCCGTAAATATGAACAATGGATGAAAACGACAAACACTCGGGTGCGCGTCGTTTACGAGCTGCCGGAGAAACGGCGCCAACTGGCTCAGCAAATCGGGCAATTTTTCTACCAATACAATGAACTCCCATAAACGACAAGGGCAGACGCATCGATTGGTGCGTCTGCTATTTTTTCAATAAGTCGACGAGCGAGGTGATCTTTTTCACGAGCGGTTTTAATTGTTGCAATGAGTCGGCTAGCGTATTGACATTTTCAAACAGCTTCATGAAATCGATGTTCGGCAGTGAAGGCGGCTCTGCCCCGTTCCCTTGATCTTTGTGCTCGCCGATTGCCCGGGAAGGAAAAGAACCGAACATCAGGCGGGAAAAGCGGTCTTGTCGTTCGCGCTGTTGTTCTTGCGCTTCGCCGTTGGCCATGGGCGATCCTCCCTTTCGTGCGATGGTTGTTCCTAATTTGTATTGTATGGTGGAAAGGAAAAAGCGGTTTGGACAAATGCCTTGGGGGCACGGAAAGTGATGGTTCAACTTTCGTTTTCTATTGCGCATCCACGCTCTTTCGGCTAAAATTAGTACCAAGTAATAATAATTGGTGATGTAGACTGATTGTACATTCAAGTTTGGTTGTCGGCGTGAGCATGTTTCGCCATTTTGGGAAAGAGGAGATGGATGATATGGGAGCAGGAATTATCGGGGTTGGCCGCTACGTGCCGGAAAAGGTGTTGACCAACTTTGATTTGGAAAAAATGATGGATACATCGGATGAATGGATCCGGACGCGCACCGGGATCGAGGAGCGCCGCATCGCCGCAGATGACATTGATACGTCCGATATGGCGTATTTTGCCGCAGAAAAGGCGCTTCAAGATGCCGGCATTGAGGCGAAAGACATTGATCTCATTTTAGTTGCCACCGTCACCCCGGACCGTCCGTTTCCGTCGGTCGCCTGCATGCTGCAAGAGCGGCTTGGGGCTGTCAACGCCGCCGCGATGGATCTCAGTGCTGCCTGCGCCGGATTTATGTATGGGATGGTCACGGCCTCCCAATTTATTGACACCGGTGTCTACAAGTATATATTAGTAGTGGGGGCGGACAAACTATCGAAAATTACCGACTGGACCGATCGCAATACGGCGGTGCTGTTCGGCGACGGCGCCGGAGCGGTCGTCATGGGACCAGTGTCGCCCGGGCGCGGCATTTTATCTTTTGAGTTGGGAGCTGACGGAACAGGAGGAAAATATTTATACAAAGACGAATATATCGTCATGAACGGCCGTGAAGTGTTCAAATTCGCCGTTCGGCAAATGGGAGAGTCCAGCGTGCGTGTGCTGGAAAAAGCCGGACTCACGAAAGACGATGTCGACTTTCTCATTCCTCATCAGGCGAACATTCGCATCGTTGAAGCGGCCAGACAGCGGCTCGAGCTGCCGGAAGAGAAAATATCGACGACGATCCGCCGATATGGCAACACGTCGGCCGCATCCATTCCGATTTCGATTGTCGAAGAGTTGGAAGCGGGCAAAATCGCTGACGATGATCTCATCGTCATGGTCGGATTCGGCGGCGGGCTGACGTGGGGCGCAATCGCCTTGCGTTGGGGCCGTTAACGGCACATCCATTATTCAAATAAAAGGAGAGACGGAAGCGATGGAAAAAAGACGAGTCGTCGTGACAGGCATAGGCGCCGTCACCCCGCTTGGAAATGACGCAGAAACGACGTGGAAAAACATTATCGCCGGCCAGTCCGGCATCGACATTGTCACCCGCGTCAATCCGGACGACTTTCCGGCGAAAGTGGCGGCGGAAGTGAAAGATTTCGACCCGTCGCTGTTTATGGACCGCCGCGAGGCGCGGAAGATGGACCGATTTACCCAATTCGCCGTCGCGGCAGCGCTCATGGCGGTCAAAGATGCCAATCTCAACATTAATGAAAGCAACGCTGAACGGGTCGGCGTTTGGATCGGTTCTGGCATCGGCGGCATGGAGACGTTTGAACAGCAGTTTGAGATTTTCCAGCAACGCGGTTATCGTCGAGTGAGCCCGTTTTTCGTGCCGATGATGATCCCGGATATGGCCGCTGGGCAAGTATCGATCATCCTTGGCGCGAAAGGGATCAATTCGTGCACAGTGACCGCTTGCGCCACGGGGGCGAATTCAATCGGTGATGCGTTTAAAGTCATTCAGCGCGGCGACGCCGATGTCATGATCACGGGGGGGACGGAAGCGCCGATTACGAAAATGTCGTTCGCCGGCTTTTGCGCCAATACGGCTCTCTCAACCAATCCAGACCCAAAAACGGCGAGCCGTCCGTTTGACAAACATCGCGATGGGTTCGTCATGGGAGAGGGGGCCGGCATCGTCGTTCTTGAGGAACTGGAGCACGCGCTGCGCCGCGGCGCGAAGATTTACGCGGAAATTGTCGGCTACGGCGCGACGGCCGATGCGTATCATATCACCGCGCCCGCGCCAGGCGGCGAAGGCGGAGTACGGGCGATGCGCCAGGCGCTTCAAGACGCCGGCTTGAAGCCCGAGGACATCGATTACATCAATGCCCACGGCACGAGCACGGAATACAATGACAAATATGAGACGGCGGCGATCAAAGAAGTGTTCGGTGATCATGCGTATAGGCTCGCCGTCAGCTCGACGAAGTCGATGACCGGGCATTTGCTCGGGGCGACGGGCGCCGTGGAGGCGATTTTCTCTGTATTGGCGATCCGCGACGGCGTCATTCCGCCGACAATCAACTATGAAACGCCGGATCCGGAATGCGACCTCGACTATGTGCCGAATGAAGCGCGCAAGCAAGACGTGCGTGCGGTCTTAAGCAATTCATTTGGATTTGGCGGCCATAACGCGACATTGATTTTTAAAAAATATGCGTAATGGATGAAAAGGAGAGCCTTGGTTGAGCAAAGCCGAAAACGCGTGACTGACGGCGGATTCGGTTCAGCGCCAGGCTCTCTTTTTTGTTTGGTTCACCGTCTTTTCCCTGCCGGCATACCGTAGGGGTAGGAGGGAAAAGCGATGGGATTGCTGCCGACCGATCGATGGCTTGAAGAGGATGAAGGCGATCCACTCCGGTTGTGCGCGCGGTTGGCGCCGTTTTTCAACGAGGCGTCGGCGCGGGACATTTCTGCCTATCTGCGGCGGTATGGGATGTACCGCAGCGCCCAGCAGGCGGCGCGCCTGTTGCCAAGGATGAGAGAGCGCCGGCTCTGGGCGCGCGTCGGCCGGCTTTATGAACGGCAGCGGACGGTGTGGAAAGGTCCGGATGTGCCGGTGTTTTTGCTGCCGGCGGATGACGAAAACCGGAAGCTGAAGCGAGAGTTTCAAGGAAAAGGCGGGGTGGCGTTTGCCGATAAGTTGTTTTTCTTCTTGCTGCCGGATCATCGCGACGAGGAGATCGCCGCGTTGGTGGCGCATGAATACAACCATGTATGCCGTCTCAAGCAGTTGCCGAACGACGGCCAGGATGCGACATTGCTCGATGCCGTCGTCATGGAAGGACTGGCGGAGCATGCCGTCGCCGAAACGGTCGGTGCCGAACAGTGCGCGGGATGGACGAAGTATTACACCGACCGGGAGATGGAGCGATTTTGGCGGCGCTATATTGTCCAGAACCAACATTTGCCCGTTTCGCATCCACATACTTCCCGCATTTTGTACGGATTTGGATGGCATCCGAAAATGGGGGGGTATGCCGTTGGGTATGCCATCGTCCGCCGCTGCCTTGAGCGAGGGCATTCGCTCGCCCAACTGATGGCGATGGAAGCCAAAGAAATTGCGGCATTGGCGGGATTTGTCGTGGAGTAGCAAAGGGCGCATTGGGCGGCAAACAGGCATGTTGTCCACGAAATCAACATATATGTAGAAACAAGGATGTGGACAAGAAGGAAGGGAAGCCCGATGGTCCGCCTGTTTTTTTATTTGGTCGGTTTCGGCTTTTCGGTTGTCGGCGGCATGATGGCGATTGCCTATTTAAACATCATCACCCCAGAGCGCGGTTTTAGCGAATACGTATCTTATATTTCGACAAGGGTGGAATGTTATTTATTCCCCATCGGCCTCTTGCTGATGTGGGGGAGCTTGACGTTTCCAAGCCGCAACCCCTAGAGGGGAAAAGAGGACGAAATGGAATAAAATTCTCCCCCTCTGCCTATACTGATGGACAAACACGTCTGGAAGTGAGGGGTCTTGCATGCTTTATCTGCACGACATTTGGGTCAACTGGTTTGAAGGCGAAGAGAACGGATACAATGTCTGCCATTTTCACGAATGGCGCAAGGATGATCAAATTGAGCTGCTTGACCAAGTGCCGCTGTTAAAAGTATCCCCGGCCCTGTTTCATTACATTGAAAACAGCTTGTCCGATCTTCCGAAGCCGTTGCTGGAAGATGTGTATCAGAAGGCGTATGTCCGCAAAAACCATGAACGCATTCAGCTGGACTATTGTTTCGTTGTCACGGACGGCGCCGGCGTTTTGGCTGTCGATACAATCGGTTATCAAATCCCGATTCGCAAAAGCCGCCTCATTCCGCGTCAGGAACAACTCGTCTACGAAATGGCGGCCGAAGCGGAGGAACGGGACTATCCGCTGCCGAGGTATGAAAAAGAATACCACATTTTATCCCCGGCACCGGAACTGATGTGCGGTCTCACGCGCAAAGAGCGGCAGTTGAAACAGCTGCTGTTTATGGCGCTTGACCAGCTTTATTCGACAAAAAATACCGCCCAGATGCGCTATTGGTATACGGAATGGGCGCCGGAAAAATACGCCGCTATTCAACAAATGTCTTTTGATGAAGCGTGGGAACAATTGTATAACGAGACGAAATACGGGTGGTCCGAACGGCATGAGCAACTGTGCGAAAACTTGATCAAAGGGCAGCCGTTTTTCGAAAAACTGTGGGAAATGGAGCAAGAACCGAAAGTCAATTAAAAAACGGGCCAAGGCGACAGGCGCCTGCCCGTTTTTTGCATGGCTTTGCTGGATGCGGCTATTTACCGTCGCCGCCCAAGCCCCATGGCTTGCTCCATTTTGCGCACCATTTCCGATGCCACCCGATTTGCTTTTTCCGCCCCTTCATCCAACACGCGGTCAAGCTTCTCGCTTTCCATCCAATGGTGATATCGCTCTTGAATCGGTCGAAGCGTTTCGATGACCACTTGAGCGAGGTCGGCTTTAAAGACGCCGTACCCTTTTCCTTCGTATTGCCGCTCCAACTCCTCGATCGACTGACCGGATAACGTCGAATAAATATTGAGCAAGTTCGAAATGCCTGGTTTTGCTTCTTTGTCGTAGCGGATCGTTCCTTCCGAGTCGGTGACGGCGCTTTTGATTTTCTTCTCGATCGTTTTCGCATCGTCAAGCAGTGTAATGTACGCTTTCGGGTTGGGATCGGATTTGCTCATTTTTTTCGTCGGGTCGACAAGCGACATGATACGGGCGCCGACTTTCGGAATGCGCGCCTCGGGAATGGTGAACAGCTCGCCATACCGTTTGTTGAAGCGCTCGGCTAGATCGCGCGTCAATTCGATATGCTGCTTTTGATCATCGCCGACCGGCACGATGTCGGTGTTATAAAGCAAAATGTCAGCGGCCATCAGCGGCGGGTACGTGAGCAGCCCGGCGCTGACTGCTTCTTTGCCGGCCGATTTTTCTTTAAATTGCGTCATCCGCTCCAGTTCGCCGATATAAACGATGCACTGCAGCATCCAAGCGGCTTGAGCGTGCGCCGGCACTTCAGACTGGATGAACAACGTCGCCTGCGTCGGGTCGATGCCGACGGCTAAATACAAAGCGGCGAGGCGGCGAATGTTTTGCCGCAGTTCGTCGGGGTCTTGCGGAACGGTAATCGCATGTTGGTCAACGATGCAAAAATAGCAGTTATATTCATGCTGCAGCTCGACAAACTGCCGCAGCGCCCCAATGTAGTTGCCAAGGGTGATGACGCCGCTTGGCTGAATGCCAGAAAAAATGGTTTTCATCGATCTTCACTCCCTCAAACAAAAATAAAAAAGGTCCTGTCATCCCTCTTTCGATAGGGACGGTAGGACCGCGGTGCCACCCTATTTATTGCGCTCATGGCGCAATCACTCAGCCCATGCTTCACGCATGGCCCCCTGTAACGCGGGGAACGTCCTCGCCTACTGCGTCGCCGGTTCGGCGGGAAGCTCGAAAGCCCATTCCATATGGCTAGCCGCTTGTTCGCACCTTCCACAAGCTCTCTGAAGGCATCGCCATATGTACTTTTCTTTCTCATCGCTCGGTTTATTCTAAATTTGCCTTATATTATACGGAAAACATTCAGCTGTTGCAACCTTATTGCACGGCATATCCGGCGGCGATCATCGCGAGAAACAGAAGGAGTCCGGAAAAAAGAAGCGGGTACGTGACGGCAAAGCGCCGCGGACCGAGCGTTTCTGCTGTTTCCTGTTCCGCAGCCGTTTCTTCAAGATACTGCTCCACCTTTGTTCCACTCTTGCGCCATCGGCGGAATCCATACGCAAATCCACTGAAGAACCCGCGTTCATAAACAAACAAAAGCCCGCCGAGCGACAGCGGCAACAGGGAAAGCAAAAACGACACGTTAATAAACGCCATCGTACTCCATGCTCCTTGCCTCGCCACGATGAGTGCGCTCACTGCCAGCATCGCGGCGACGAGCCATCCAGTCCGCACAGCAGTTTGTTTCATATCGTCTGTCCCACCTTTCCCTTGTCATTGTTTATTTTACCTTGAACGCGATCGCTTGGTTGATGAGCTTCGTTTGTAGTAGATGGAGTACAACCGAAAGCGATAGGTTTTATGCGTGATCTTTCCGCCTACACAAAGGAACGTGCGTTCTATCTTCTCCATTTTATCCCTTTTGTTCTGTGAAGGCAAGAGGAAGAACAATGAAGAAAGACATCAATTCATCCCCACTTACGTTCACGCGTGAAAGTGGAGGTCTTCTTGGTTCATGATGATCAATCATGTAGGAGGGAAGGTTGTCAAAATTATTAACAAAATTATATTGAAAAATAAGGAAAGAACTTGGAAGTTCAGGAACTATTTGCTTCGAAGCTAAGAGGAAGAGCAAAAAAATTATATTGTAAGCGCTTTCTTTTTTATAGGCAGAAATTTTTTATTTGCAATGGTGACGAAAGTCAGCACAACACAGATGGAAATGCAAGCCGATCCTCATCCCACTTGTAAGTAGTTTGAAATTTTTTTATTTAAGAAAATAAAAAAATCCTTTTCAAATATACTAACACAGGATATAATAAGCGATGTAAGTGCAATCTTCTGAAATCAAATGGTTCAGAAGATTTGTAATACGCTACATAAATTTTAAGGGGGGTTTTTAGTGAAGAAGCGATTCTCTTTCTTCCTCGTGCTGCTTCTCGCGCTGTCGACGTTTTTAGCGGCGTGCGGCGGGGGCGGCAAGGACAGCAACAATGCCCAAGGCGGCCAGGGCGGCGAAAAGCCGGCGGAGAAAAAGGAGCAGGTGCTGAACTTGCTTGAAACCCAGGAGATCCCGTCGCTTGATTCTGCGCTTGCCACTGATGCGGTGTCGTTCATTGTTTTGAACAACGTTATGGAAGGCTTGTACCGTTTAGGGAAAGACAACAAGCCGGTGCCAGGGATAGCGGAAAGCTATGAAGTGAGCCAAGACGGCAAAACGTACACGTTCAAGCTTCGCAAAGATGCGAAGTGGTCAAACGGCGATCCGGTGACGGCGCACGATTTCGAATTCGCTTGGAAGCGCGTGTTGGATCCGAAGACGAAATCGGAATACGCGTACATTATGTACGACATTAAAAACGCGGAAGAAGCCAACACAGGCAAGGTGCCGCTTGACCAAGTCGGCGTTAAAGCCCTTGATGACTACACGCTCCAAGTCGAGCTGAAAAACCCAGTTCCGTATTTCGTCGGCTTGACGGCGTTCGGCACGTTCATGCCGCAAAACGAAAAGTTTGTGAAAGCGCAAGGCGAAAAATACGGGCTTGAAGCCAACACGACGCTGTACAACGGCCCGTTCGTGCTGAGCGAGTGGAAGCACGAACAAGGATGGGTTTACACGAAAAACCCGAACTACTGGGACAAAGATGCTGTGAAGCTCGAAAAAGTCAATGTCAAAGTTGTCAAAGACACGGCGACAGCAGTCAACCTGTATGAAACAAAACAAGTGGATCGCGTCGGCTTGACGGCGGAGTTCGTTGACAAGTACAAAAACGACAAAAACTTCCACACGAAATTGGATCCGTCGCTCTACTGGCTGCGCATGAACACGAAAAAAGAACCGTTGAACAACGTCAACGCCCGCAAAGCGATTGCGATGGCCATCGACACGCAAGCGATGGTCGATAGGCTGCTGAACAACGGTTCGATTCCGGCGAAGTTCACCGTTCCGAAAGACTTCGTCACCGGTCCGGATGGCAAAGACTTCCGCGATGTGAATGGCGATTTGGTCAATTACAATCCGGATGAAGCGAAAAAACTGTGGGAGCAAGCGAAAAAAGAGCTGGGCAAAGACAAATTTACGCTTGAGCTGCTGAACTATGACACCGACAACGCGAAGAAAATCGGCGAGTATGTAAAAGAACAGCTCGAGAAAAACTTGCCGGGCTTGACGATCAACATCAAACAACAACCGTTTGCGCAAAAATTGAAGCTCGAAAGCAGCATGCAATATGATTTGTCGTTCTCCGGCTGGGGTCCGGACTATCAAGACCCGATGACGTTCCTGCAGCTCTGGACGTCAACAAGCCCGCACAACGAAACAGGTTGGTCGAATCCGGAGTACGACAAGCTGATCAAAGACGCGCAAACGACGCTTGCCAACGATCCACAAGCTCGTTGGGATGCCATGCTGAAAGCCGAAAAAATCGTCTTTGAAGGAATGCCGATCGCTCCGCTGTATCAACGCGGCGCTGCGTATGTGCAACGTGAATACGTCAAAGATTTCGTCACGCACACGTTCGGCGCCGACTACAGCTTGAAATGGGCGTATATTGAGTAACCGTTCTCTTGAGAGATGCGGAGGAGAGTATATGCATAGGCATATACTCTCCTTTTGCCTGCCAAGGCGAAAAATGTCGAAAAACAACGAAGATTATAGAAAAGCAGAGGAGGTGCGGTCATGGCGCGGTATACGATTCAACGGTTCGTTTATATGATTATCACGTTGTTTATCATTGCGACGTTGACGTTCTTTTTAATGAAGCTGTTGCCAGGTTCACCGTTGCAAAACCAAGAAAAATTGACGCCGGAACAGAAGGCGCTCATTTTGAAAGAATACGGATTGGACAAGCCCGTGCCTGTTCAATACATTCAATATTTAGGGAATTTGTTGAAAGGAGACTTGGGGGTATCGTTCCAATATGACAACCGTCCGGTGACAGAGCTCATCAGCGACCGAATCGGCCCGTCGGCCCAGCTCGGGTTTCAGGCGATTGTTTTTGGGACGATCGTCGGGTTGATTCTCGGAATTGTCGCGGCGATTCGACACAATCATTGGGAAGATTACACAGCTACGGTCATTGCGGTGTTAGGCGCCTCGATTCCATCGTTTGTGCTTGGGGGATTTTTGCAATACTTTATCGCTGTGAAATGGCAATTGCTCCCGGTAGCGTTTTGGGAAGGCTTCAAATATACCATTCTTCCGACCTTGGCGCTGTCTGTCGGGGTCATCGCCAGCATCGCCCGCTTTATGCGTACGGAGATGTTGGAAGTGTTGAGCTCTGATTATATTTTGACCGCTCGGGCGAAAGGGATCAGCCAAGCGGGGGTCATCATCAAACACGCCATTCGCAACTCCCTGATTCCTGTCATTACCATTTTAGGTCCAATGACCGTTAATTTAATGACCGGAACGCTGGTCATTGAGAAACTGTTTGCTGTCCCTGGTCTTGGAGAGCAGTTTGTCCGTTCGATTGAACTGAACGATTATCCCGTGATTATGGGAACGACGTTGTTTTATTCAGCCTTGTTGATTTTGGCCGTCTTTATCGTTGATGTGTTGTACGGGGTTGTCGACCCACGCATCCGGTTAGCGGGAGGGAAAAAATGATGGCGAAACAACAATACGAACAACTTTCACCGGAATGGTTTCAGCCCGCCCCGCCGAACGTCGGTGAGCAGGAAAAAATCAATCGACCGAGCTTGACGTTTTGGCAGGATGCTTGGCTTCGCCTTCGGGAAAACAAAGCAGCGATCGTCGGGCTCGTGATGATTATCATTTTGACGCTCATGGCGATCATCGCCCCGATGGTGAGCGACCGGACATATAAGGATCAAAACTTGCGGCATGCGAAACTTCCGCCGAAAATCCCGGTGCTTGAACATATCCATTGGCTTCCGTTTGACGGCCGGGATGCAAACGGCGTTGATGTGTATAAACAGCGCGGTGTCAAAGAGTATTATTGGTTTGGCACGGATGACTTAGGACGCGACTTGTGGGTGAGAACGTGGTACGGCACGCGCATCTCGCTTTACATTGGTTTGCTGGCCGCGTTGATCGACTTATTGATCGGGATTGCGTACGGCGGCATTTCCGGCTACTATGGCGGCCGCGTCGACAATGTGATGCAGCGGATTATCGAAATTTTAAACGGCATCCCATATTTAATTATGGTCATTTTGTTCATTTTGATTTTTGAACCTGGAATCATTTCCATCACATTGGCGATGGTCATTACCGGTTGGACGACGATGGCGCGGATCGTGCGCGGACAAGTGTTGAAATTAAAGAACATGGAATACGTGTTGGCGGCAAGGACGCTCGGGGCGCCGACATCGCGGCTCATCTTCAAACATTTGATTCCGAACGTCATCGGTCCGATTATTATTACGACGATGTTCACGATTCCATCGGCCATCTTCACCGAGGCGTTTTTGAGCTTTATCGGCCTTGGCATCCGTCCGCCGGAAGCGTCGCTCGGTTCGCTTGTCAACGATGGGTATAAATCGATTCAAACGTATCCGCACTTGATGATCATTCCAGCGGTCGTCATCAGCTTGCTCATTTTGAGCTTCAACTTGGTGGCTGACGGAATTCGCGATGCGTTGGACCCGAAAATGCGCAAATAAGGAACGGAAGGGGTGAAACCGATGGAGAAAATTTTGCAGGTGAACGATTTGCACATTTCCTTTGACATTCACGCCGGTGAAGTGCAAGCCGTCCGCGGCGTCACCTTCGATTTGTATAAAGGGGAAACGTTGGCGATTGTCGGCGAGTCGGGGTCTGGGAAATCAGTGACATCCAAGGCATTGATGCGCCTGTTGCCAACGCCGCCGAGCCGGATTAAGCAAGGGGAAATTTTATTTGAAGGAAAAGACTTGACCAAGCTGTCGGAGAAAGACATGCAATCGATTCGCGGCGCGAAAATTTCGATGATTTTCCAAGATCCGATGACGTCGCTCAATCCGACGATGACGATCGGAAAGCAAATTATGGAAGCGATTTTAAAGCACCAAAAGCTGTCAAAAGACGAAGCGCGCAAACGGGCGATTGAACTGTTGCAGCTGGTCGGCATTAAAAACGCCGAGCTGCGCATGAAGCAATACCCGCACCAATTTTCCGGCGGGATGCGCCAGCGCGTTGTCATTGCCATCGCCTTGGCGTGCAATCCGAAAATTTTGATCGCCGACGAACCGACGACAGCGCTTGATGTGACGATTCAGGCGCAAATTTTGGAGCTGATGAAAGACATTCAGAAAAAACTCGGCATGTCGATTATTTTCATCACCCACGACTTAGGGGTTGTCGCTAACATGGCGGACCGCGTTGCGGTCATGTATGCCGGGAAAATTGTCGAGATCGGCACAGTGGATGAAATTTTTTACAATCCGAAACATCCGTATACGTGGGGATTGCTCGCCTCGATGCCCAGCCTTGACCATAAAGATACGGAGCTGTATTCGATCCCGGGTTCGCCGCCGGATTTGTTAAATCCGCCCAAAGGCGATGCGTTTGCGCCGCGCAATCCGTATGCGCTCAAAATTGACTATGAGCTCGAGCCGCCGATGTTCCAAGTGTCCGATACGCACTATGCGGCGACATGGCTATTGCATGAGATGGCGCCGAAAGTGGAGCCGCCGGCTATCGTGCGTGAACGGATGAAACGGTTTGCTGACATCGTCGCCCGAAAAGGAGGGAAACCGCGTGGCTAGACAAAAGCTGCTTGAAGTCAAAAACTTGAAACAGTATTTCCCGGCTGGACGCGGTCAGGTGGTGAAAGCGGTCGACGGCGTCACCTTTGACATTTATAAAGGTGAAACGTTCGGCCTTGTCGGCGAGTCGGGCTGCGGCAAGTCGACAACGGGGCGGACGATCATTCGGCTGTATGAGGCGACAGACGGGGAAGTGCTGTTTAACGGCGTCAATGTGCACGGCAAGAAATCCAAAAAAGAGCTGAAAGAGTTAAACAGGAAAATGCAAATGATTTTCCAAGACCCGTACGCCTCGCTCAATCCGCGGATGACGGTTGCCGATATTATCGCTGAGGGTATCGACATCCACGGGCTGGCGAAAACGAAAGAAGAACGGATGCAGCGTGTTTATGAATTGCTTGAGACGGTTGGCTTGAATCGTGAGCACGCCAGCCGCTACCCGCATGAGTTTTCCGGCGGTCAACGCCAGCGGATCGGCATCGCCCGGGCGTTGGCTGTCGAGCCGGAGTTCATCATCGCCGATGAGCCGATCTCGGCGCTTGACGTTTCCATTCAGGCGCAAGTCGTGAACTTATTGAAGCGCCTGCAGCGCGAAAAAGGGCTGACATATTTGTTTATCGCCCATGACTTGTCGATGGTGAAATATATCAGCGACCGGATCGGCGTCATGTATTTCGGGAAAATGGTCGAGCTTGCCGAATCAGAAGAGCTGTACCGCAATCCGATCCATCCGTATACAAAGGCGTTGCTCTCCGCGATTCCGCTTCCGGATCCGGAAACGGAGCGCACGCGCAAACGGATTGTCTACGACCCGGCGCAGCATGGCTACAGGGATGGAGAGGAACTTGAATTCCGTGAAATTACGCCTGGCCATTTTGTGCTTTGTTCGGAGGAAGAGTATAAGCGATATCGGGCGATGTATGCCTAGCAGAATCGGAAAAAGCGCCGCTCTTTCACTGCTGCGCGATGCGAACGGTGAAAGAGGCGGCGCCCAACTATGCGCCTGTTTTGGCGCGTTATTTTTTTCCCCCGACGACTTTCCATCCTTGTTGGATGCGGTGAGAGGCCTCGACATGCTTTCCACTTTTATTTCGGCCGAACACTCGCTCTCCGATCGTGTTGCTGATGTTCCCCATCAATGCGGTGAGGACGATGATCAATGCCGAAGCAATGGCAAAGTCGATGAAATACCCGGCCATCGGTTCTTCCTCCCTTTTCCTCTTCTACTTTGATTGTAGAGGATTTTCCTTCACTTTGGAAGGGGAAAGAAAATTGCATTTATCATCGAAAAACTATATCTTTCTTGGCTGATGTATTGTATAATATATCATGTTAAAGTCATTTCAATTTGCAAACGATTGGCAAAGCGGCTGATCGCCAAACTGGCGTTTAGGCCGTGTCGCTATGCTGTCAGACGTCAAACCGGCATAGCGGTGCACGTCCGTCGTCTCGGACGTGGGAAGCAAGGGATTCCTTGTCAAAAGGAGTGATCGAAGTGGTTAAGCTGTACACGTCACCGAGCTGCACGTCATGCCGGAAGGCGAAGGCGTGGCTCGAGAAGCACAATATTCCTTATATCGAGCGCAATATTTTCTCTGAGCCGCTCACTGTCGAGGAGATTAAAGAGATTTTGCGGATGACGGAAACGGGGACGGATGAGATCATTTCCACCCGTTCGAAAGTATTCCAAAAGCTGAACATTAACTTGGAAACTCTGCCGTTGCAAGACTTGTATGAACTCATTCAAAAAAACCCAGGCATTTTGCGCCGGCCGATCATCATTGATGAAAAGCGCCTCCAAGTCGGCTACAATGAAGATGAAATCCGCCGCTTCCTGCCGCGCAAAGTGCGGGCGTATCAGCTTCGCGAAGCGCAACGGCTGGTGAACGGGTAATAAAAAACTTCTACATGGTCTGCCATGTAGAAGTTTTTTATCATTTGCTTTACGCGGCGCGCGACCGGCGGTTGGCCGCAAAACCGAGCAAAACGGCAAGAACGGCCGCCGCCATTGGAAACAGCGTCTCCCCATTCGGGGGGTAAAACGGGTGCAACCGCTCTTCTGCAGCGATCATCTTTCCAGCGGTGTACGCTAAGAGGGCGCCGCCGGCATAAATAAGAACCGGAAACCGTTCCATGGCATAAAGGATGATTTTGCTGCCTACAATGATGATAGGAACGGAACAGAGAAAACCGAACACAACAAGCCCAATATGACCTTGAGCCGCTCCAGCGATGGCAATGACGTTGTCAAGCCCCATGGCGACATCGGCGGCGACGATCGTCTGGATCGCCTTCCAAAGCGACGGTTCGGCTTTGATCATAGCTGGTTTTTCGTCTTTTTGTCCGATCAGCTTCAAGGCGATCCAGAAGAGAATGATGCCGCCAGCAAGCTGCAAAAACGGGATCGTCAACAGCCAAACAACGGCCGCCGTCAAGACAATGCGAACACCGATCGCCAACGCGGTGCCAACAATGATGGCGACATTCCGCTTTTGTTCCGGCAAGTTGCGGCTTGCTAGCGCAATGACAACCGCATTGTCCCCGCCAAGAATGACATCAATGCCGATAATCAGCAAGATGGAAACGATGTATTCATCCACCATAGGCGTCCCTCATTCCGTCCGTGTTCATCATCATTATAGTAGGACATGGCCGGTTTCATAACCAATTTTTAAAAACGCGTTTTTTTATTTCCCTTCTTTCGCTTTTTATCATAAAATAAGAGTACAAGGCATACGTTTATAGTTAACGAGAATGCCGGGGATGCGATCCCTTCCCTTTTTATTTCGTTTTAGAAGGGAGAGTCAAAAGTGGAAATCGAACGCATTAACGAGCATACGGTCAAGTTTTACATTTCGTATGTTGATATAGAGGAGCGCGGATTTGACCGCGAAGAGATTTGGTATAACCGGGAACGGAGCGAAGAATTATTTTGGGAAATGATGGATGAAGTTCATGGGGAAAGCGATTTTTCGCTCGATGGCCCGCTTTGGATCCAAGTGCAAGCGCTTGAAAAAGGGCTTGAAGTCGTCGTGACGAAAGCGCAGTTGTCCAAAGATGGAAGCAAGCTCGAGCTGCCGCTTCCAGAAGAGAAATGGCGCGAGTTTTCGCTGTCCAGTGATGAAAAGGTGGAATCGCTGTTCGGCCACCATTTCCACTTTGGTCAAAACGGGGACGCCGAGGAGCGAGAAGAGCAAGATGTCCTTCAATTCATCCTTTCGTTCAAGGATATCGAGGATGTCATTTCCTTGGCCCATCGCGCTGACTTCTCTGAGTTGTCGAACCGCCTGTTCCAATTTGAAGGCCGCTATTACTTGTTCGTCGAGTTTGACGAACGCTACACCGAGCAGGAAGTGGACAATATGCTCAGCCTTCTGTTGGAATACGGAAGCGATTCCCAGATGACGATTTATCGTCTCGAAGAATACGGAACGGAAATTATGGGCGACAATGCGCTCGAAACAATCAAAACATATTTTCCAGCCCCATAATGTTTCCATTTCGCCGATTTCCCCGCCAGAAATCGGCGTTTTCTGTGTTGGCAGAAGAAAAACGGCCATCATGAAGGGCCTGATGGAGGGGTTTTGTTGCGAAACGCATCGAGAGTGGCGATTCTCGTCGTCATCGTCGGCGCACTGTTGGCATTGACGCGCGGTTTTTGGGAAGGGAAGCTGCTTGGCGTTTTGAGTGTGCTCATCTCCTGTTCAGTTGTGTTTATCGCATTTGTCATCTCCCTCGAGAACCGGAAGCCGGCGCAGACGATCGCTTGGCTGGCGGTGTTGGGGAGCTTCCCGATTGTCGGCTTTTTATTTTATTTATTGTTTGGACGCAACTATTGGCAGCAGCGTCGCTATAAAAAGAAAGCTAATTTTGACGAGGCGGTGCTGCTCAAGTTCCAAGAGCCGTCGCCGATTGCCGTCGAGCGGCTGCCGATGGCGCCCCATCAGCGTCCGCTTTTGCGCCTTGCTTATCGTATCGGTCAGCATCCGGTTTCACTCGCGTCGCAAACGGCGGTGTTGACCAACGGCGAGGAGACATTTGCTGCGATTTTTGCTGAGTTGGAAAAGGCGGAACATCATATTCATTTAGAATATTATATCGTCCGCCATGATGACATCGGCCAACAACTGAAGCGTGTTTTAATAGAAAAGGCGCGTCAAGGCGTGCGCGTCCGTTTTTTGTACGACGCCGTTGGCAGCTGGAAATTGTCCAACGCCTATATCGAGGAGCTGCGGGCAGCCGGGGTCGAGATGATTCCGTTTTCGCCCGTGCGTCTGCCGTTTTTAAGCAACCAAATCAATTTCCGCAACCATCGAAAGATCATTGTCATCGATGGAGGCGTCGGCTTTGTCGGCGGGCTGAACATCGGAGATGAGTATTTAGGAAAAAACAAATATTTCGGATTTTGGCGTGATACGCACTTATTGATCCGCGGCGAAGCTGTTCGGACGCTGCAACTGATCTTCTTGCAAGATTGGTACTATATGACAGGAGAGCGGCTGCTGACGCCGGATTACTTGTCGCCGCCGCTCATCGTCGAGGAAGGGCAAGGCGGGGTGCAGCTCATTGCCGGCGGTCCGGACCAAAAGTGGGAAGTGATCAAACAGCTGTATTTTGCCATGATTACGTCGGCGAAACAATCGATTTGGGTGGCCTCGCCGTACTTTGTGCCGGATGAAGACATTTTGACGGCGCTCAAAGTGGCGGCGTTAAGCGGCATCGACGTTCGCCTGCTGGCGCCAAAGCGTCCGGACAAAAAAATTGTCTTTTACGCTTCGCGCTCGTATTTTCCCGAGCTGCTCGAGGCCGGAGTGAAAATTTATGAGTATGAGAAAGGGTTTTTGCACAGCAAAGTCATTGTCGTTGATGGCGAGCTCGCCTCGATCGGCACGGCGAACATGGATATGCGCAGTTTCCATTTAAACTTTGAAGTGAACGCCTTTTTGTATTATACCGACAGCATTCATAAACTCGTCCGCGACTTTTTGGAAGATTTTCGCCACGCTTCTATGATCGACTACGAACAGTTTCAACAGCGCCCGTTCCGGGTGCGTATCGCTGAATCGGTCTCCCGGCTGTTGTCGCCTCTGTTGTAACCAACCGCTTGTAAACGCTAGTCCGCCGAATCGGCGGACTTTTTTCAGCGCAATTTGGCTCAGGGCAGGAAAACCAGCGATGGTCGACGAATAAAAGGGAAGAACCGGACGGTGAAGGGGGAAGCAGAGAACAGCCTAGCTGCTTCCGCCCACAGGCAATCATTTTTCACTGAAAAGGAAGTGATCATGTTGTTTGTTGCTCTCTCCGCTGATGGCAGGACGGTTTCGCTTGTCGGGGCGGAAAGATGGGAACGAGAGGGGCTGATGTGCCTGAAACGACAGGAACCGTTTTTTTGTCCCGCGTGCCGCCAAGAAGTGGTGCTCCGATCGGGCCGCTACCGTTTGCCGCATTTCGCCCATCGAAAAGGGGCGACCTGCCCGGTCGAGCACGAACCGGAGTCGGAGCGTCACTTAACGGGTAAGCGAGACTTGTTCGCATGGCTCATTGGCCAAGGCATCGAGGCGAAGCTCGAGCCGTATTTGCCCGCCATCAGGCAGCGCCCCGACGTGTTGTTCCGCCATGGCCCACACCTTTATGCCCTCGAATACCAATGTTCCACGATCGATGAATCGCTGTTTTGCAAACGAAATGACGGCTACCGTTGCCTCGGCATCCGCCCGTTGTGGGTGCTAGGAGCCCATCACTTGCGGCGTTCACCAAAATATTCGGGGGAAGTGCAGCTCTCCCGGTTTCAATGGTTGTTTGCCCATCGCGCTCCACATTCAGTTGTTCCACATATATGGTACTACAGTCCAGAGGAGAGGCGCTTCATCCGCCTTTTCCGCCCGTTGCCTCTATCGGTGCAGCGAACATTGGCCGCGGTCGATTCGATTCCGCTTTCGTCGTTTTCTTTCCCCAATTGGATGGCCTCCTGCTCGCTGCCGCTTCCTCCCGTGTTTTGGGAACGATGGCTCGAACGAAAAAAACAATGGCGGCGGACGTTTCCGCTGTATCCGAACCAAACCGTGCGCCGCATTTGTGCTGATTTTTACCAGGCGGGCATCGTTCCGTCATTGTTTCCGACTGAAGCAGGCTGGCCGGTGCCGCGCGGGTATTTATGGGAGACAGCGCCGTTCATTTGGCAAACGTATGTCCTTTTGTTCCTTCTTGGAAAAACCGGCTGGCCGGCAACGGCAGCGTCTTTATTTCAGTGGCTTGACGGCAAAATCCGCACCGGCCGCCTCGTTCCACGCCGGCTGCCGCTTGTTGACCGGGATACGTATCGTGAGGCCGTCGGTGAGTATTTGCATTGGTTGAGTCTGCTCGGCTATCTCCGCCGTGAAGAGGGCGACCGGCTTCATTTGGTGAAGCCGTTGTCGTTTCCGTCGACCGTTGATCAGGTGATTCATCAAGATGCTGCACTTCTTGAGCAAATTCGTCAAACGCCAGCGCTTAGCCGCTATTGGTCAGCACTTGAGTTTGGGAGAGTGGAAAAAATGAGCAGAAAACAGGAAAAAATGGACGAAATGGTGAATACTAATTCATGTATCGATGATTTGTAAGGAGGAACGATGACCGTGGAGGAAAAGAAAACGAAAAAGTCGCTGCCGTTGCGAAGCGAGATTCCGGTGGAAGAAACGTGGCGGCTTGAGGACATTTTTCCGACCGATGACGCTTGGGAAGAAGAGTTCAGGCAAGTGAAGGAGATGATTCCAAAACTGGGCGAATACAAAGGGCGGCTTGGCGAATCGCCGGAAGTGTTGTATGAAGCATTGCAATACCAAGATGACGTATCAATGCGCCTCGGCAAGCTGTATACATACGCCCATATGCGCTATGACCAAGATACGACCAATTCGTTTTACCAAGGGCTCGACGCACGGGCGAAAAGCTTGTACAGTGAAGCATCGAGCGCGATGGCGTTTATCGTGCCGGAAATTTTGGCGATCGACGAAGCGGTGTTGCGCTCGTTTTTGGAACAATACGAGCCGCTCCGTTTGTATGCACACGCGTTAGACGAGATTACGCGCCAGCGCCCGCACGTGCTGTCGGCGGAAGAAGAGGCGATCTTGGCGCAGGCGGCCGAGGTGATGCAGGCAGCATCCAATACGTTCAGCGCATTAAACAATGCCGACTTGAGATTCCCGACGATCATGGATGAAAACGGGGACGAAGTCGAAGTGACGCACGGCCGATTCATCCGCTTTTTAGAAAGCACAGACCCTCGTGTCCGCCGTGAGGCGTTTTACGCCGTATACCATACGTACGAGAAGTTTCAAAACACGTTCGCCAATACACTTGCCGGCACGGTGAAAAAAGACAACTTTTTCGCCCGCGTCCGCCGTTATCGTTCGGCGCGGGAAGCGGCGTTGGATGCCAACAACATTCCCGAGAGCGTCTATGACAACTTAATTGCCACGATTCATGAACATTTGCCATTGTTGCACCGGTACGTGCGGCTGCGCAAGAAAGTGCTTGGGCTTGATGAGCTGCATATGTACGACTTGTATACGCCGCTTGTGCAAGAAGTGAAAATGGAAATTACGTACGAGCAAGCGAAGCAGTACATGTTGGAAGGGCTTGCGCCTCTTGGCGAGGAATATATAGCGATTGTAAAAGAGGGGCTTGACAACCGCTGGATTGATGTGCGTGAAAACAAAGGAAAGCGAAGCGGCGCCTATTCGTCGGGAGCATACGGCACCCATCCGTACATTTTGCTCAACTGGCAGGATAATGTCAACAATTTGTTTACACTCGTGCATGAGTTTGGCCATTCGGTGCACAGTTATTATACGCGCAAAACGCAGCCGTATCCGTATGCCCATTATTCGATCTTCGTCGCTGAGGTGGCGTCGACATGCAATGAGGCGCTGTTGAACGACTATTTGCTGAAAACGATCGATGATGAGAAGAAGCGGCTTTATTTGCTCAACCATTATCTTGAGGGGTTCCGCGGCACGGTTTTTCGCCAGACGATGTTCGCGGAGTTTGAACATTTGATCCATCTGAAGGAGCAGCAAGGAGAGGCATTGACGGCCGAGACGTTGACGTCCCTTTATTACGACTTGAATAAAAAGTATTTTGGAGAGGATATTGTCGTGGACAAAGAAATCGGACTCGAGTGGGCGCGCATCCCGCATTTTTATTACAATTACTACGTATACCAGTACGCGACTGGTTTCAGCGCGGCGACTGCATTGAGCAAACAAATTTTGGAAGAAGGAGAACCGGCGGTGAGACGATACATCGACTTTTTGAAAGCCGGCAGCTCTGATTACCCGATTGAAGTGCTGAAAAAAGCCGGCGTCGACATGACGAGCGCCGAGCCGATCCGCCAGGCGTGCCAAGTGTTTGCGGAGAAGCTTGATGAGATGGAGCGGCTGCTTGGGAAATGAAACGAATGCGGCGTTACAGCCGCATTCGTTTGGACGGAAATCCCCGAAACTGGTGGCGGCGGTTCCATGTCGCCACCAACCCGAGCAAGGAAAGGAACAAAAGCGGCATCGTGATCCAAAGCGGGGCGAGCTGCATGAGGCCGAACAAGTTTAGGATAAAGGCGGCAGCAGATGCTGCCGTCCAAAGGGATAAGACGATGCGCTGCTTCATGGTGATGGCCTCCTCTTTCCGTTTGCCTTAATTATATGCTGTTTGTCTGCCTAGGCATGACACAGGGCGAATTATGACAATAATGTGAACAAACGAGCAAACGGGTTGCCAATTTGCTCGTCCGTTTGTTAAGATATAGCTGTAAACGGAAGACAAAACCTGATACCCCTTTGTTTGACCGTGAACAATTTCTCCCATCCCCTTTGTTGTCTTGGCAACACAAGAAAAAGCCCGGCGTCAGCCGGGCTTTTTCTTGTGCCCGTCCCTGCTGCTAGGGACGGGCATCATCGATATAGCGCCAAAATGTTCCGTGTTTGACGGGCACCCGCTCCACTTTTTGCTTTAGCTGCAACTTTTTCATTTCCGTTTCTGCTTCTTGGATCGTCCAGTTGTATACAACGGCAATTTCTTTTGTGGCGACGAATTTAAAATGGCTTAAAAATGATTCCAGCGGAGGGGGAGAGGACGGTTCAGGATGGAAGCCGAGCATTTCGGCGATCAACTCGACGTAGATGTCGTACGGATAGCATCCGGAAATTTTAATGCCTTCGTCTTCAATGTTTTCATTAAACAACACAAGCGTTGGAATTTCGTCGACGTCCATTTCCGAGGTGATTTTTAAATCGCATTGAAACGCTTTCGCCGCTCCCGGCGAGTGCATGTCGCGCAGAAATTCATCGACATCCAAGCCCGCTTCGACGGCGCATTCGGCGAGCACCGACAAATCGGCGACATTTTGCTTTTCGAGAAAAAGTTGTTCTTGCAACTTGCGCAAAAAGCGAAGGCCAGCCCGCTTTCCTTGCATTTCCGCCGCTTTAATGGCGAGCGATGGGGCGAACGGGCTTGAAATCCGGTTTTCGAGCCAAACGCTGCCGTCGCATGACATACCGGTGCGGCACGCCGCCCACTCCCACGCTTTGGCCATGGCCTCCGGCTTCGTTCCTTTGCGAGCGCTCCATGTCGCCCATGTTCCGCTCAATATGTGCCTTAAGGTAAAAAAACGGCCGTATTCGATCGTCAACTTTTTGATGACTGGTTCAAGCCCCCAGCATTCCGGGCATAAAGGATCGATAAACAAATACAGCTCGAGCGGTTTGTTCGTATTGCCTAGCGGCTGGGAAGGGGAGCAGGCGGGCGCCGTCGTCTTCCCAGCAAACTTCTCACCCAAGGGTATGCTCCTTTCTGTCCAGATGATCCGGGGTGTTGACCATATGATGGGCGGTGAGTACAAGCCGGTGATAAAACTGTTCGCGCGCCGGCCCGGACAAGCCGATTTCGTCCATGGCCGCCCGCATGCAGGCAAGCCACGCTTCCGCCCGTTTCGGCGTGATTTCAAAGCGGAGATGGCGCGCCCTCAGCATAGGGTGTCCATGCTCTGCCGTGTAAAGCGGCGGCCCGCCTAAATATTGCGTTAAAAACTGTTTTTGCTTGCGGGCGGTTTCCGTCAAATCGTCAGGGAAAATGGGCCTTAAGTCGGGATGTGCGGCCACGCGCCGGTAAAATGCTTCGACAAGCTTCGCAACCGTCTCCTCTCCGCCGATCGCCTCATAAAGGGTTTGCCATTGTTCACCCATCGCGGATGCTCCTTTTGTTTGAAAATCATTCGTTGTCGTTTGATTGCTATTTTATCAACAGTGCGCATAGATCTCAAACAAAGTGACTCGAGCGCCGCTCGTTTATGTGCGGTAGCTTTTCAATACGCGTTCGATATACGCGCGCGTTTCGGCAAATGGCGGCACGCCCCTATAGCGGTCGACGTGCCCGGGCCCAGCGTTGTAGGCGGCCAAGGCGAGAGTGATATTGCCGTTATACCGGTCAAGGAGCTGGCGCAAATATTTTACGCCGCCATCGATGTTTTGCGCTGGGTCAAGCGGATCGTTGACACCGAGCATTTTCGCTGTGCTTGGCATGAGCTGCATGAGTCCAAGCGCTCCAGCCGGGCTTTTCGCATCAGGACGAAAGTTTGACTCATGACGAATGACGGCGCGGATGAGCTGCGGGTCAACATGATATTTTTCCGCCGCTGCCGCAATCAAGGCATCGATGGAAGAAGACGCTTTGACTGCGGTGCCCGTCTCATGTTTGCTCAGGGCGCCGCTATGGTCAGCGGGCGCCGGAGGCTGACCGCTTGAGGAGGCTTGAGGCGCCTCGACAGGTGATTCCTCCCCGCGGTTGAGCGATTCGGCAAGCAAGCTTGAAAACAAAGATGGCACCGGCGATGGCAACAGGCTTGAGCCTCCGGATGAGAACGCATGGAGCGCCTGCCATTCAACGAGCAGCTTTAATGGTGAAACGTTCATCGTCCTTCCTCCATTTCCTTCATGCGGGCGTAAAAGCGGGCGATTTTGTTTGGCGCCGGGCGGCGCGGGATGCCGAGCATCTCAAGGAGGCGCAAAAACCGCTTTTCACCCGTTTCCGCGTGATTCACTTCATATTCAAGTTCGTAATCTTCGCTTTGTAAATAACGGTTATGGTCAAGGCATAACGTGCCGCCTTCATGAGGCCATTCGGCGCGATCGGTGACAAGGGAGCCGAAGCAGCGCACCTCGTGTGGCTGGATGCCCAGCTCTGCAAGCAACTCGGCGATCGCCCCGCGCGGCGCCGCGATCCCGGCAATCAACGCTTCCGCTTCAGACAACGAAAGCGGCTCATGGGTTTCCAAAATGGTCCCGTTCGCCTGCGTTTGTTTCAGCGTCAAGGTCAGGCGCCCCTCTTTCGCTCGAATGCGCAGCGCTGCCGCTCGTTCTTTCAGGGCGAATGACGGGGTGTCAAAGTAATGGTTTTCCTGGCGGCGGAAAGCGCCATCATCGAGGCGGAAGGCGGCGCGGACGGCCGCAAACTCCGCTGCCGTTAACAAGTTTTTCAATTCGATTTCGATTTCTTGATGCATCGTGAATCTCCTTCAAAAAGGATGGTCGTCTCCTTCTATTATCAGCTGTTTTCCGGCGAATATCAATTCATTTCGTCTGCATAGGGTGAATATGGTAAAATAAAGGATGGATGGTTGACTGATGTGGAAGGAGAGAAAACATGAACGAAAAATGGATCGTTCAACGGGCAGAGCGAAAGGATGGCCGGCTTTGGCTGTATGTCGATGATGCCGTTGGTTCGCTTGCCCATGTTTCGCCGAAACGCCATATGCTTGTTGACTCGGATGAGTTGGCGTTTGCGTACATTTTGGAAACCGATGACCACTTTCTATATGTCATGGTTCCGAAGCCGTGGTGGCCTGAGCTAAAGGCGGCGCTTGACGCCGAGGAGCCGGTCTGGCTTCGATGTGGGGAAAAAACGCTCGAGCTTGAACAGTTTCACGATGAACTGTCTTATTTGCTTGAAAATATTCGCGGCAACGCCAACTATGGCGAGGCGCTTGAACAGGCGGTGCAAGACGTGTTTTTTGAGCAATAAGCCGGTGGATTTCCTTTCCGGCGCGTTCGAACAGGGAGCGGCCCGATGAATTCGCATCGAGCAGCAAGGCAGAGGCGCGGTTGTGCTCTCTTGACTGAAAGCCGCGGGAGATTGAAAACATGTAGGCAGGTGGTACGATGGTAAACCATTGGGATTTGTTTTTAGCCCCGTATAAGCAGGCGGTTGAGGAGTTGAAAGTGAAGCTAAGGGGCATTCGCGCCCAATTCGAGATGATTGAAGCGCACTCGCCCATTGAGTTTGTCACCGGGCGGGTGAAGCCGGTTGCCAGCATTTTGGATAAGGCGCAAAAGAAAAACATCCCGCTCGACCGTCTCGAGGAAGAGATGCAAGATATTGCGGGGCTGCGCATCATGTGCCAATTTGTCGATGACATCAAGACGGTCGTTGAGCTGTTGCGCCAGCGCAACGATTTTACGATTGTCGAGGAACGCGATTACATCACACAAAAAAAAGAGAGCGGCTACCGCTCGTATCATCTTGTCATCCGCTACCCGGTGCAGACGATCCGCGGCGAAAAAAACATTTTAGCAGAGATTCAAATCCGGACGTTGGCGATGAACTTTTGGGCGACGATTGAACATTCGCTGAACTATAAATACAGCGGGCGTTTCCCTGAAGACATCAAAGTTCGGCTGCAGCGAGCCGCGGAGGCGGCCTATCGCCTCGATGAGGAGATGTCGAAAATCCGCTTTGAAATTCAAGAAGCGCAGGCTGCTTTTTCCCGAAAACAAGAAGCAAAAGGAGAAGGGCAATGAAACCGACGGACGCGCCGCTTGCATTCGCTATTACGTCCAAAGGGGATGACACATCGAACGCTCTGGCGCAAAAAATGAAAACGTATTTGCTTGATTTTGACTTGCGTTACGATGAAGAGAAACCTGATCTCGTCATTTCGGTTGGCGGCGATGGAACGCTGTTGTACGCGTTCCATCGCTATTGCCATCGGTTGGACAAGACTGCGTTTGTCGGCGTCCATACTGGCCATCTGGGCTTTTACGCCGACTGGGTGCCGGAAGAACTCGAAAAGCTTGTGATTGCCATCGCCAAGACGCCATACCAGGTCGTGGAATATCCGCTTCTTGAGGTGACGATCCGCTATTTGAATGGAGGCAGCGAGGCGAAGTATTTGGCGCTCAATGAATGCACGGTCAAATGCGTCAGCGGGACGCTTGTGATGGATGTTGAGATTCGCGGCGACTTGTTTGAGCGGTTCCGCGGCGACGGGTTGTGCATTTCGACGCCGACCGGAAGCACAGCTTACAATAAAGCGCTCGGCGGCGCGATTTTGCATCCGTCGCTCGAGGCGATTCAAGTAACCGAGATGGCGTCCATCAACAACCGCGTGTTTCGGACAATCGGTTCGCCCCTCGTGCTGCCGGCGCACCATACGTGTTTACTTAAACCGGTCAATCACGTCGATTTTCAAATTACGATCGACCATTTATCGTTGCTACATAAGGAAGTCAAGTCCATTCAATGCCGGGTGGCCGACGAAAAAGTGAGGTTCGCCCGTTTTCGACCGTTTCCGTTTTGGCGGCGGGTGCGCGACTCCTTTATCGCTGATTGAGGGAAATGGTTTCGCGGGACTTCCGTGTGGATGCGTGTTCTGTTCCGACGCTCAAGAAAAGATGCAGGAAGGAGATTGTGATGCAGAAAGGTGACAGCCATTGCCACCGTTTACGTTAACGTTTTCCATCGATGAGCGGCAAGATGGAAAACTGCTGCGCCAGTTTTTGAAAGAAAACGGCATTTCGCGGACGGCGCTCACCGATATTAAATTTCACGGCGGCGCGCTGTTAGTGGATGGGCGGCCTGTCACCGTCCGCCATGTGCTGCGCGCCGGCGAGACGCTGTCGGTCGTCTTTCCGTCGGAGCGGACAAGCGATTGGATGGACGCCGAACCGATGCCGCTTGACATTGTGTATGAGGATGATTACGTTCTTGTTGTCAACAAACCAGCTGGATTGGCGACGATTCCGTCGCGCCATCACCCAGGCGGGACGCTCGCCAACGGCTTGCTCCACCATTATCGCCAACAGCAGCTCGACTCGACCGTCCATATCGTCACCCGGCTTGACCGCGACACGTCCGGGCTCGTGCTCGTCGCCAAGCACCGCCACGTTCATCATTTGTTGTCGGCATTGCAACAAAAAGGGCACGTTGTGCGCACGTATGAAGCCATTTGCCATGGCGTCATCGTCAAGGATGAAGGGACGATTGACGCCCCCATCGGCCGCCAAAGCGGCAGCATCATCGCTCGCGAGGTGCGGGAAGACGGAAAGCCGGCGGTCACTCATTTTCGTGTGCTGGAGCGTTTGTGCGGCTATACGTATGTTTCGCTCCGGCTCGAGACGGGGCGCACGCACCAAATCCGCGTTCATTTCGCTTATCTCGGCCACCCGCTCGCCGGCGATGAGCTGTACGGCGGAAGCCGGGAGATGATCGGCCGCCAGGCGCTTCACAGCCGGCAGCTGTCGTTTTTTCACCCGTTTGCCGGGCGCTGGTATACATTTTCCGTCCCGCTGCCTGACGATATGGCGAACTTGATCGAAGCAGCGCGCGGACGAAGCGTAGATTAGGAGAACGTGCGGAATTTTTCCGGAACAAACGGCATTGAGGAAGGAACAGAGACTGTTTCCATTTCTGGATATCGCAAGGCGGTCAGAGCACCGCCAAATACGCAGCCGGTGTCGATGTTGACCGTCCGTCCGACAAACCGCGGTTTTTCGACTGGCGTATGGCCATACACAACCCATGCGCTGCCGCGATACCGTTTCGCCCAGTCGCGGCGCACCGGCGTCCCGTCCGGGTTCGTTTCGCCGGTGATGTCCCCATACAGGACGAACGTCTTGACTTTTTTGTCCGTCCGCCCGATATAGTCGTGGCGGATGCCCGCATGGGCGATGACAAGGCGCCCCGCATCGAGCACTGCATACAGCGGCGCCTGTTCATACAGGCGGATGAACTTGCGGCGGATCATCTCTTGTTCGCTTGGAGGCAAGGCGCGATATTCTGCGACCGTCGTCTCAAGCCCGTGGGCGATTTGCACGTTTCGTCCTAAAAAAAAGCGGTACAGCTTATTGCAATGGTTGCCGGGGACGTAGTAAGCCAAATTTCGCTCAACAAGGGCCGAGACGATCTCGATCATGTTCAGCGATTCAGGGCCGCGGTCTGTCAAGTCGCCGACAAAGCCGAGTTTTCGCCCGTCCGGATGAATCGGCACCCCTTCGTCCCAATGGTAGCCGAGCGTCGCCGTCAATGCGGCGAATTCACGGAAGCAGCCATGAATGTCGCCGATGATATCCACTTGCATCGAATGTGCTCCTTTCTCGCCATAATGGTTGTACTACCAGTATGTCCGTTCAGTCAGGAAAAGAAAAGATGCGGCGGTTTTGCCCGTCTCATCGCGGCTTTTGCGGGGGCAACGCCCAAACGGCGGAGCCCGCGGCCAGGAAACAAAGAAGTGGAGTTGAGCTTGATGGCGACAAAAAACGCCGCCTGCTCACAGAACAAGCGGCTTATTCATCGCTCGCGAACATAAACTTCCGCGTCCGCGAATGAACGTTTAAGACAAGTCCGATCGCCAGCATGTAAGTCGCCAGCGAGCTTCCTCCATAGCTGATGAACGGCAGCGGCAGTCCAGTGATCGGCAAAAGTCCAATCGTCATGCCAATGTTTTGGAACACTTGGAACGTGATCATGCCTGCGACGCCGGCGCATAAATAGCTGCCGTACAAATCGTTGCTCTCTAAGGCAATATGGATCATGCGATAAATGAGCAGGAAAAAGAGAGACACGACGATGCTTGAGCCGACAAATCCGAACTGCTCGGAGATGACGCCAAATACGAAGTCGGTATGCGCCTCTGGCAAATACACTTGCAAATGGCCCAGCCCTTTTCCATACAGTTCCCCTGACCCGATGGCCATAAGCGAACGGATGAGCTGAAAGCCTTGTTCGTTGGAATATTCATATGGAGCCAGCCAACCGTAAAAGCGGTTTAGCTGGTAGTCTTCTTTAATGATGTATTGATGGAAGAAATCTGGAAAATAAAAGTAAATGAAAACAACGATCGCCACTGCCGTTACGCCGGAAAAGACGATGCCGAAAATGATGCGCCAGCGGATGCCGGAAACGAGCACCAAAGTGGCGGTGATGGCGATAAACACCATCGACATGCCCATGTCTGGCTGCTTGGCGAGCAAAATGAGCGGCGGCAACACGGTGAGGGCGATTTTCCCGAGCAGCTTAAAATCGTCCTGGATCGTTGGGTCGGGATGTTTTTCCCGATGGTTGACGATGATGCGGCTTAGGACGATGATCATAAAAATTTTCATCAGCTCGGATGGTTGGAAATTCCCCCCAGGTAGATGGTACCAGCTCGTCGCCCCTTTAATCGTCACCGATCCCGGGACATTCAATTCCAGCCCAAGCAGCAGCAGCATCCCGAATCCATACAAATACCAAGCGATTTGAAACAGCCGATCATAGTCAATGATCATCGTCAAGGCGATGACGACAGCGCCGATGGCATACCATTGCAACTGTTTGGAAGCAAAGTTGACGTTTTGCAGCTTCTCAGGCAGCATCGACTCGGCGCTATGGATGGCGATGGCGCTGATGACAGCCATCAAGAATAAAAGGAACAACATATGGTAATCAAGCTTCGATTGGGAAAAGCGATCATGGTTCATGGAACAATCCTCTCCATTCGAATGTGCCATATACCATATTAACGAATCGCTCCCGTTTTGCAAAGTGGAAAACTGCCGCCGACAAAGGGAAAATAAAGGGAGCGGTGAAAGGCGCTCATTTACATTGTCAGTTATGTATCATATAATGAAATTAACACCTGGTGTTAAGAATAAATGACAATTAGGAGGATGAGCGAATGGTTCTATCATTGGAAGGACGTACATATGTCGTGATGGGGGTGGCGAACAAGCGGAGCATCGCCTGGGGCATCGCCCGTTCGCTTCATGCTGCCGGCGCCCGCCTTGTGTTTACGTATGCCGGAGAACGGTTTGAAAAAGAGGTGCGGTCGCTTGTCGATACGCTCGGAGACGAACGTTCGCTTCTATTGCCGTGCGATGTGGCCAAAGATGAAGACATCGTTCAATGTTTCGCGCAAATCAAAGAACAAGTCGGCGTCATCCACGGCGTCGCTCATTGCATCGCCTACGCCAATAAAGAAGATTTGAGCGGGGAATATATGAACGTCAGCCGCGAAGGCTTTTTGCTCGCCCACAATATCAGCGCGTATTCGCTCACCGCGGTGGCGCGCGAGGCGAAAGAGCTGATGACCGAAGGCGGCAGCATCGTCACCCTCACGTACTTAGGCGGCGAGCGCGTCGTGCAAAATTATAACATCATGGGCGTGGCGAAAGCGTCGTTGGATGCGAGCGTGAAATATTTGGCGAACGATTTAGGCAAATACGGCATCCGCGTCAATGCCATTTCCGCCGGACCGATTCGCACGCTGTCGGCCAAAGGCGTGAGCGATTTCAATTCGATTTTAAAGCAAATCGAAGAACGCGCCCCGCTCCGCCGGACGACGACCCAAGAAGAGGTCGGCGATGCGGCGCTGTTTTTGTTCAGCGACTTGTCGCGCGGCATCACCGGGGAAATTATTCACGTCGACTCTGGATACCATATTTTAGGATATTAACATGAATGAGCAGCCACTCCTGTCGATGGAGCGGCTGTTTTTTGTTTGACTTGGGCAATTATCGGAATCATGGGCATACATATATAAAGTAAGGCAAGCATGGAAAGGGGGATCGACGTGCGGAAACAAAACGTTGTAGAGACGGAGCCGTTGCTTTACATTGTGCAGCCAAAAGCGATGCGGGCGGCGGCGCATATGCAAGAAACGTTTATGTGGAGCAGTCGGTTGGACGAAGAGCAAAAAAACAACGCCGACGATGAGCAGGACGGAGAAGGGGAATTGACAACGCTTTTCGCCAACAAGGAGTTCCAGTTGATGACGCTGGATGAGCAGTTGGCCTTTTTGGTGGAGCTGCCCGACCATTTGCCGCCGCTGAAATGCCAATTTGTGATGAAAGATAAGAGCTATGAAGGCATATTAAAGAAGTATACGGCGACCGAGTTGACGATCGCCGATGAACGAGGAAACGAAACGGTCATCGGGCGCGCGCAGCTTCTTGCGGTGACGATGATCGGGTTTGTGCAGTAACGCATTTCCCTCCCTGCGTTGAAACTTATCTTTGTCTGAACGCATTGCGGCGCCGGGAAAGGGATGATGAGGGTTTGTTTCGCCCATTTGCTGTAGAAGTGTATGCTTATTTTATTTTGGACGTCCGTCATTTTCTACGTTGGCGATTTTCGCTTCTTGTTAGTGTGAACTGGCAATCGTAAAATGTTTGGTATCATGTTTCGCTTGAGCTTGATTGCGGTTCAAATGCGTTTTGGCCGACGCGTCCAGCGTTTGCTGGCTGCCGCTTGTAATCGTAAAAGGTTTTATGTGGCCGCCGGTCGGAGTCCGTTTAGGAGATGGAGCGCTTTTCGCGGGTTCTGTTTGCTTTGCCGCAGCTTCTTTTCGTTTGGCTGTTTGTTGAGTGTCTTCCATTGATGTGGCACGCTCTTTTTTGGCTTTTCCCTTTTTTGTTTTGTCGGATGACGCTGCCGGGTTCTTTTTCGAGTGGACTTTTTCTTTTGCATCCGCTCTGGGGGCTGGCAGGCTCCGTTGTTCTGTTGCCTTTTCTTTCAGCGGTTCTATTGTCATGCCGGCTGCTTGTTCTTCATTTGCTACAGCTTGTTCTGTGCTCTCTGCCTGCTTCCAAACGTCCAATAACTCGGAAGCGACTCGTTCCCAATGATAGATCGAAATGGCAAGCTGCCGGCCTTTTTCTCCCATTCTTTTCATCAAGGATGGGTTCGATAATATTTGGGCAATCTTGTCGGCAAAATCACTTGGGTCTTCCGGATTTTCGACGATAAGGCCGTTTTCATTGGCGAAAATGACTTCCGGATTGCCGCCTCTCGCGGTCGTTACAATCGGAAGTCCTGCTGCCATAGCCTCGTAGTGGACGCGCGCCAACGGTTCCTGCCATTGCGAGGTGCATACAAACAAATCGGCTGCCGCAAACCAATTTTGGATTTCATTCGGTGCGACAAACCCTGTCGTGACAACGGGGACAGGCATTCGTTTTGCCAACGCTCTTACATAGGCGACATAATCAGTAATGTCATTTTCACTAAACCAGTTGCTCCCGACAATCACCAGGGCTAAGTTTTTAAATTTTTTTGCCAGCTCCGGCAATGCTAGAATGAGTTTATCGACTCCCTTATTGCGCGACAGCCTTCCGGCGAACAAGATGACCGTTTTGTTTTCCAACCCATGCGCCCGCCGAATGTCGTTGCGTATTTTCTGCATTTTTGGATGATTTCCCGGCAAAAATCGTTCGCTGTCTACCCCTGAATAAATGGTGCGCAATTTTGGCGCTGCCTGCGGATATAGGCTGCGGATGACATTGCCAATATAATCGCTCACAGTTACGATGTAGGCCACTTCTGCGATGGCCGCTGCTGCTTCTTCCGGATCGATTTTTTCAGGTTGAAACATATCATTGTGCATACTTAACGTAATTTTGGCGGCGGGTGCTGCCTGTCGGACCGGAAGGACAAGACGGGGCCGGTTAAAGATGTGGATGAGATCGAACTGGTTCGCTTCCACATAACGAACAACGTTTTCCCGGTATATTTCAAATACTTTTCCCGGTACGCGCACGTAGTGAACGCCTTCGATCGTTTCTTGCTCGGGAAGCGACGAATCGCTGATGCCCAGAACGGTAATATCATGGAATTGGCTTACATGTGGAAGAATGCCGGAAATATACGTTTGAATGGCCCCGCCTAATAAAGGGGGAACGGGGAGTTTTTCTGTACAAACCATCAAAATTCTCATGTTTATCCCATTCCTTTCCAGTCATTTTCGATTTCTGCCAATACAGGCCACTTCGACTGGTCGGTTTCGACAATCGTTTGAATTAACTGTGCTGTTTGTTCATTGAGAAAGATTTCCGGTTCATAGACGACTTCTTTTATATTTTTGTAAAATTCGTTTGGCATGGCCAAATCAATCATCAAAAGCTCATATAATTCAGGCGTTATGGGATTGGCTTCATGGTATGCTAGAATCATTTCCCGCACCCATGTTGCATCCCATTTGTATAAATCCGCCATGGTGCCGCTAATGAGTTTTCGTAAATCACGAATTGGAAGGTCAAAGGCAACTCCGTCGAGATCAATAATCCACATTCCGTCCGCTCCCATTTGGCCGTTGGACCAACCGTAGTCTTGGTGAACCAACCCCCAATGAGCCGTTCCTTGCTTGACGAATTCGACATAGCTGGATTGCAGGAATCGTTCCATACCTTTTCGCGCCTGTTCTTCAAATCGGTCAACTACCTCTAATAACGGAGGGCTTGCCGGCATTTCAGGGTAGTATTTGGCAATGTTCCGAAACCAGCTCATTTTCGTGATCATTTTTTCATAGTTTTTTGGCCACTTGTGCAGTCGCGAGGCCATTTCCGCCTGCTTCGGGGGGACGTATCCTTTGCTTAGGCGATGGAATTCGCCAAGGGCATAACAAAGCTTTCTTGCTCCTTCCAAATCCTTTGTAACTGGCGTCAACGGTTCAATCCATTCCGCCACAAACCATAGTTTTCCTCCTGCCTCGACATAACTTTTTCCATCCTTTGTTTTTACAATTGGCGGCACTCTTGCCTTGCGCACTTCCACTAAATATTCTTGTGCTCCTAGGCTGAATAGGCTCCTTGTCGGCCTCCTGTGCAGCAGCTTCAAACTTTTCGGGCCCGATTTCGTTTCGAGCTTCCAAATCGCTCCTCCCTTGTCCGGTTTTGTCGTAACGATTTGCATGTTTTGAACGGATAAATCGTAGTTTTTCAGCACTTCCTCTGCCAGCTGGATAATATACTCAGGGACAAAAAATTCATGGGTCGTTTCATCGACGAGCCATGGTTCAATAATGATGTCTTTCATGCTATCCCTCCTGTCGGGTATTGGGGAATGGACGAAGCGAAATATGTGTGATTGCTACTAGGATATGTATTGAGAACGAATTTGGACTGGGTAAGCTCATTAACTTATTAGGATCTTTCTCTATGCCCCTGAAGCTGCTGATGGCGTTCGATGCGGAGGAAGCATACTTACAGGGATGCAATGGCAAAGAAGTGGAATGGTTGGTTTCAGAGAGACAAAGAGAAAAAGGCTGTCCCGAAAAAATTTCTCTCCTTGGACAGCCCTTATTGGTCTGGGGAAAGGGAGGAACATGCTTCGATGTAAACCGTTTCAAAGCGCTTAGCCACATGGTGGAATTGAAATTGCTGTTCAACGAGCGCTCTTGCGTTTTTCGCCATGGTTTCCGCTTCATGTTTGTTCACAAGCATGTAATCAATTGCTTCAAAAAAAGCGTGCGGGTTTTGGTAGTCATCGATGACAAAGCCGGTCTCGCCGTGGCGGACGATTTCGGCATTGCCGCCGCGGTTGGTCGTCACGACCGGAATGCCAGCGGCCATCGCCTCATAATGGACGCGGGCGAGCGGCTCGTGCCATTGCGAGCTGCATACAAACACATCGGCGATTAAAAGCAGTTTTGGAATATGGTTGTGCGGGACGTAGTTTGTAAAGATGATACGATCGGCCATTGGCGATGCCAATTCATGAAGCCAATCGATGTATTCGCTCCGGCTGTTGTCGCTGAACCATTTTCCACCGGCAATAACCAGCGCTGCCTCGGGATGGCGGGTTAAAAGGGAGGGCAGGCATTGAATCAGCAAATGCGGTCCTTTTGTTTTGCTGAGTCGGCCGAGAAAGAGAACGACTTTTTTATCGGTGAGTCCGTACGCTTCACGTTCCGCCTGGCGGATGCGCCTGCCTTCTTCCGTCCAGACGGGGATGTACTGGGCAAGGTCGACTCCCGAATAAATGACTTTGATTTTTTTCGGGTCCACCAAGTACCGGTCAGTCACCGTCTGTTTGATGTATTCACTGACGGCGGTCAGCAAGGTGCAGGCGTCTAGCGCTCGCTTCGCCTGCTCTGCTGTCATTTTCAACGGTGAAAACATGTCGTTATGAAGGCTTAGCACAAAAGCGCTTTGTGGAGACGCCGCTTGGTAATCGATGAGTGGAACAGGACGGTTGAAGACGTGGACGACATCAAATTTGGATGCGGCCAGCGCACGTGCCACATCCATTTCATATGTCGGCTTCGGAAAACGGATGTAGCGGATGTTTCCGTCTATCTCTTCAGACGGCAACAGCGGGTCAGTGATT
The DNA here is from genome assembly GCF_000733845.1 of Geobacillus vulcani PSS1. Taxonomy (GTDB): domain Bacteria; phylum Bacillota; class Bacilli; order Bacillales; family Anoxybacillaceae; genus Geobacillus; species Geobacillus vulcani. The sequence goes on along the minus strand of NZ_JPOI01000001.1, from coordinate 164,142 downwards.
GAAAAAATGGTCAGCTCGTGGCGGCGGGCGATCAAGGGAGCAATCCCATCGATCATCATTTGAACGGCCCCGCCCCGTACTGCCGGAGCGGGCAGCTTTTCCGTGCAGACATAGGCGATTTTCATGAATGCTCACCCTCATACAGCGAACGGATGTATTCGATCTCTTTTTGTAGGCCGTCCTCAAGCGTGACAACTGGCTTGTACCCAAGCAGCCGCTCCGCTTTTGTCAAGTCGGCCCACGTTTGTTTCGGCTCTCCGCGGGCGGCGGGGGTATACTGAATGTTTGCATGTTTTCCCGTCAACTTTTCAAGCAGCCGGATCACCTCATTGACTGATGCTCGTTCTTTTCCGCCGATATTGATCGTTTCTCCAATGACGTCATCCCGCTCGAGTGCGGCGATCGTTCCAGCAACGCAGTCAGAAATATAGGTGAAATCACGCGATTGTGTTCCGTCGCCGAACACGGTGAGCGGTTGTCCAGCGAGCAACTGACGGATGAAGCGGTGAAACGACATGTCCGGGCGTTGGCGCGGACCGTAGACGGTGAAATAGCGCAACATGACGACCGGTACGGCGAACTCACGAAAATAAACGCGGCATAAATGTTCGCCGGTGAGCTTTGTAATGCCATATGGGGAGAGCGGAACCGGTTCAAGTGTTTCCGACAACGGTCCACTTCGTTCGCCATAGACGGAGGAGGTCGAAGCGTAGATGAATCGTTTGAGCGGCCGGTCTTTGCACGCCTCAAGCAGCCGTTGGGTGGCGGAAATGTTGTGGGCAGCATAGGCGGCAAACTCCGTCCCCCAGCTCGTTCGCACGCCGGGCATGCCGGCTAAGTGGTAGACCGCTTCGACGTTTTGCAGCAAGGACGGCAAATCAACTGTCAACAAATCCAGCTCAAGGAAGGTAAACAGTGGATGAGACTGCAAATGGGCAATGTTGTTCGCTTTTAGCGGCGCCGGCGTCGGTCCGAGAAACCCGTCGACGCCGATTACACGATGCTCGTCGTTTTCGAGCAGTTTTTCGCATAAATGGGAGCCGATAAATCCAGCCGCACCGGTGACGAGAATGTTCATGGACGGCCCACCCCCATGTAGCGCAAACCGCCTTGTTCGACTGCATGGCGGTCCAAACAGTTTCGACCGTCAAACACGAGCGTCCCACTCATCGCCGCTTTCACTTGCCCCCAGTCAAGCGTCCGGAATTCGTCCCAATCGGTGGCGATGACCAAGCCATCCGCCCCTTGGATCGCTTCGCGCACCGACTGAACTTGTGTGACGCGGGCGAGCGGCTCCGAGAGCGTGGCCTTCGGGTCGTAGGCGGCGACCGTGCAGCCGTTTTCGCTCAATCGGCGGATGAGTGCTTCAGCAGGGGAAACACGCGTATCGTCCGTATTCGGCTTAAAGGAGATGCCAAGCACGGCGATCTTTTTGTCCGTCAATGGGGCAAGCTGTTCATTGAGTTTTTGAAAGCAAAAGTCAAGCTGGGTGGCGTTGACGGTCTGCACCGCCTTCAGCAAATGCGTCTCCACTTGGCGCGAGCGCGCCGCATATTCGAGCGCCTTGACGTCCTTTGGAAAACAGGAGCCACCATAGCCGAGGCCGGCCCGCAAAAAGTGCGGGCCGATGCGCGGGTCGAGGCCGATCCCGCGGGCGATGTCATTGACATCGACGGCAAACGCGTCACAAATGCGCGCCATTTCATTAATAAAGGAAATTTTAGTCGCCAAAAACGCGTTGGCGGCGTATTTGATTAGTTCCGCACCAGTCAGGCTCGTTGTGAGGTAGGGGGCATGGATGCCGGTATACACCGCCTGCATGACGGCAAGCGATTGGTCATCATCCGGTTCGAGTCCGACGACGATTTTGTCTGGGTGAAACATATCGTAAACAGCCGACCCTTCGCGCAAAAACTCCGGGTTGGATACGATGCGGAACAAATGCGGTTTCACTCCCTTGCGGATGAGCTCGGCGCGCATCCATTCATTTGTTCCTGGAGGGACAGTACTTTTCGTGACGATCGTTTTGTACGATTCGATCATGGTCGCCAAACGGTCGAGCACCGCTTCGATATAGCGCAAGTCGGTGCCGCCATCGGGCCGCGGCGGGGTGCCAACACAAATGACAACGACGGCCGCCCGTTTGATATCATCCCAGCGGCCGCTGAACGTCAAAGAATTATCATTTTTGGCAATCAATTCTTCAAGCCCTGGCTCATAAAACGGAACTTCCCCGTTATTGAGCAGGCGGATTTTCCGTTCATCATGATCGATGCAATGCACTTCATGCCCAAGTTCAGCAAGGACGGCAGCGGTGGTTAGTCCGACGTAGCCAGCGCCAATGATGCAGATGTTCATGCTAATAGGCCTCCTTCGTGAAATCTCCGGCTTTTATAGCGTATTAACGGACAAGCGTGGTTTGCTACATGGCAAGCGCCTAAAACGCTGGAAATGGGGCGGCCTGTTTTCGTCGGACAACCTTCCCCGTCATTCGACAGCGAATACGAGAAAGATATAAAAAAGACAAGGGAGAAAGAGGGGGTCAAAAAAGCGATTATCCCTGCGGCTGGATATGGGACAAGAAGCTTGCCGGTGACAAAAGGAATTCCGAAAGAAATGTTTCCTGTTGGTACAAAGCCGGCTATCCAGTACGTTGTCGGGGAAGCGTTCGCGTCGGGAATTGAGGAGCTGCTTATGATCGTTTCAAACTAACAACCTTTAGGAGGCCGGTGATTTAAGGGGAAATACTGCTCTCCAACAATGTTTCTCAAACTAAAAAACCTTGCAACGTCATCATTTCATTCCTTGTGATTTCTCACCAATCGAGAGAATCTGTTGTTTTTCACCGGCCTTCTAGAGGAAAGAGGAAGAATTGAGCATCAAAAAAACCAGGTGACAGTTACCTGGTTTTTTTGATGAATTCATCATACAGCCGCTCCTGCACCTTGATTTGTTTCGTGATATCAAACGACTGTTCAATCACTTTGCGCGCTTTTTTAGTGAAGGATGGAATTCGTTCCGGATGTTCCAAAAAAAAGCGAATGCCGTTCGCCAGCTCGAGGTCGTCTCTTTCTGGTGCCAGATAGCCGGTGCGTTTGTGTTCGATCAATTCGGGGATGCCGGCGTGATTTGTTGAGACGACCGGCAGCCCGCTTGCCATCGCTTCTTTCAATACATTGGGGATGCCTTCAATGTCTCCGTCTGAAGCGGTCTCGCTCGCCAAGCAAAATAGATGGGCGCGTTCCATTTCGCGGGCGATCGAAGCGGCATCCATGGCACCCAGCAGGTCGACAAACGGATCGAGCTTCAGCTTGCTGACAAGCCGGCGGATGTTTTCTTCCTCTTTGCCGCTGCCGATGATGCGGAGGCGGCAGCGCGGATGAACTGCATGCACGCGCTGAAAGGCGCGCACGAGCGTTAAAAACCCTTTTTTCTCGACGAGCCGGCCGATCGAGAGAATGATGATGTCTCCGTTTTCAGGAATCGTCCGTTCCCGGTACGGAAATAAATCGAGCTCGATGCCGCCGTAGAGAACTTGAATTTTTTCCGGCGGAAAGCCTAGCGTGATCAGTTCATTGGCAAGGTAGCGGCAGACAGGAAGAAAGAGGGCCCCATGCTGTTTGAGCAAATGGTACCGTTTTTGATTGCGCCGCAAACTTTGATGCTTCGCCGATCCATCGCGGCCGCGGATGCTGACGACAAGCGGAATGCGGTGGGCGATGCAAAACGGGAGGATTTCGACGGCATGCTTTCCATGGTGAGCGTGAATAGCGACAATATTTTGTTCTTTGGCGAAGCGGCCGAAATCGTCGATGTCGTTGAGGCGATAATAGTTAATGAGAGGAAACGGATGGCTGCCGTCATCGGCGAATGACCCGATCATGATCGGGCGGTATTTTTTTAAATGAACCATTTGGTTGTAAATAAAACGTTGATTGATTTTCATTTTTTCATGAAGAAAGTGGGCGATCGTTTGTTTCATTTTTCTCTATCCCTCGCTTTTGAGAAAATCGGACAAGAATGCGAATTTTTTTGTTTCCTGTTCGGCGAGGCGGGTGAGCAAGTCCAAGGACGATGGGCTGTGCAACGCTTGCTTTTGTTTTTCCCGGCCGACCGCTTCGCTGTAAAACACGTGAGGAAACATAGCATCAGCGACATAGACGCTCTTGTACGGAGCGTACAGCGGGCAAATGGAGAAATAAAGGTCAAATAGCAGCTTCGTTCGCTTTACAGCGTCGTTTTTCGGGTTTTTCATCAATGAAACAAGCAGAAAGCGAAAATCATCAAGCGGGAGGCCATAGTAGGCGCGGTCAAAGTCAATCATCATGACTTCGTGGTTTTCCGCCAATAAAAGGTTGTTGCTGTTGTAATCCCCATGGCAAATGGCCTTTCGTTCTTTCGCTGTGCGGCAAAAATCAGGTAGATTGCTTTTTTCAAGCCATGCATAACTTTGATTAGCGATCCGGGCCATCTGTTCCATTATATGAGAAAGAGTGTCACCATGATCGAAGGCCGTTGCCAGCTCCCCTAACTGTGCTGCTTTTTGCCGATGTGCACTCAGCACGTCTTTTGGCTCCGGAAACGATGAAGGGCGGGGGCCGATCCAATCGGCAAACAGACTGTGAGCGTGAAAGCGGGCGAGCCCTTCGATCCGTTGTTGGAAAGAGGGCGTCGTTCCGCTTGGGATGATGTAGTCCATCAAATAGTAGTAATGGCCTTTTCGGTGGATGTAATATTGATTTGTTTTCGTTTGGACGATTTTTGGGACATGAAATCCTTCCTGGTACAGCTTTGAATGGAGCAAAATCGGAAAATTCGTTTTGTCTTCGTTCAGCCGTTTCAGCACGTACTGTTCCTTCGTTTTTTTGTTTCGCACAAGCCATACTTTGTCGTTTTTCAGTTCCTTCAAGATGTCGATTTCAGTTCCGGTCAGGTCGTAACTGCTTAAAATGTCAAACAACAGACGAGAGCGTTTCGAAGCCAAGATCAGTTCCTCCTAGCATCTATTGTCGATTAGTAAAAGTGTATGTAATACGAGAAGCGAATGTGTAGACAAGCGCACTAGTCAGCGAGAAAACGGCGCCGCCAAAAAATAAGCGCCGGCCGCGCTGGTCGGCGTCAGCCGGCTGTGCCTTCTTTTCTAGCTATTCTTCCTCTTCATCTGTGTCGGCGGATGGAGTTGGCCTCATGGAGGCAGGGAGATCGATTGAGGTGATCGTGGCAGCATCGATCGTAAGCGAGCGCCCCCCCTCTTTATAAAAGCGGTCAACCAATAGCGAGACGCTGTTCGTCCGCGGCTCGAAGCCAAGAAAAAGTGCATTGTAATGCGTCTCGTTGGTGGTGTGCACGTTGATTTCAACGTTGGGCGGAAGCGCAGTCAACTGTTCGTAAAGCGCGTGTGAAAGGCGGGGGTGGGTTGGGCGCCGGTCGAAAAAGACATGGTACATCGCGTCGCCTCCTTTCTAGTCTCTTGTGTTAAAAACCTATACTCCATCATATGATTGGCGTAGGAGAGCGTTTGGGTAAACGTCTGTACCAAAGAGAATTCGCTAGCTGCCAAGTGGGAACGACAGAAGGCAATCGGTTTTTTGCGGTCATAATCATGGAAAGGGGAGGGGAGCATGGACGATCCGTTTTCATTTGTCCTTCTTTGTTTAGCCAGCTTTCGCCTGACACGGCTCATCGTATATGACGCGATCACCGCCTGGATTCGCCGTCCCTTTCACGAATGGACGGAGCAGGAGCTTCCGGACGGAAGCAAACAAGTGTTTCTTTCTCTAAAAGGGAGCGGTGTGCGGCGATGGATTGGTGAACTATTGAGCTGCTATTGGTGCACAGGGATCTGGTGCGCCGCGTTTTGTTACCTTGGTCTGGTGTTGTGGCCGGCCGTTTTCGAGCCGCTCATCGTCCTTTTGGCCATTGCCGGCGGGGCGGCGATCATTGAGACAATCGTCAGCAGAGCAAATGGGTGACGTCTACGTCAGCGAACGATTGACGTAGACGTCGGCAAATGGCTGTCATAAGGAGAAAGGCGGCTATTGCAGTCATGGCACAGCCAATGAGGGATGCCGGCGGGCGTCGTTTTGATCAAAAGCATGGACAGCGAATCGCTGTTGCTGGTTGGGCAACGTTCGCTGAAGGGATGGGCGGCGGTGTGGATGGAAGCCGTCGGCAGCCGGTGATGCGGAAACAGCCGCGCAGTTTGTCGGGATGACGTTGATGGAAGAAAACGCCCAGCCGCTATTGTCTGAAATCATGGAGCCGGCCCAAAACGGCCGGCCAAAACAGCAGGTGCAGCCTCCAGGCAGCATGAAGGTGCAAAACGAGCGGGTCACCACTGAAGGGCAATATGGTTGGCGGCAGGAACACCCTTGGGCAGTTCCGCGCAATACACGAATCCATCAACGGTCAACGAACGGATATTGCCTGACGGGCGAACGGTGATTTCAAACTGGGAAAAGCGCCGCTCCTCGCCTGGTTCGAGCGGGGCGTCATAAAGTGGAGTGAGCCAATATTCGCCGTTTTGCCGCACTCTTTCACGCCAGTTTTCTTGGGTGAACGTCCAGCTTTCCGCGCTATTGGAGATCAGCGCTTCCTGCTCGGCCCGTCCGCTGTTTGGCAAAACAATTTTCCCGCTGAGCACCGCCGTTTTTGGAGGTGAAAGGCGGAGACAGACAATCAAATGGTGAAGCGGCGCTGTTCCGTGATTGCGAATGATGAAATCGCCGATGACGGTCAGCTCCTCCTCATCAAGATGCGTCGGAACGACGACAGAATAGTGAAACAACGCTGACACGGCAGCAGCTCGTTCAAACGCTGGTGTCTGTGTCTCTTTTGAGGTGTTATATCGCGTTTCTTCCAGTGCAATTTCACACAACAGAAGCTGGCGTTCCAAGGCAGCGATTTTTTTCTTGTACGTTTCCACGTTGGTTGTTTCTGCTTCACGCAGCTTCTCTTTCAAATAGGCGCTGCGCATTTTTTCCTTGGCCAACTCGGCCTCCAGCTGTTGCACTTGTTGCCGGCATGAGGCCGCTTCTGACCGGTAGTGGATGATTTGTTGCTGCAGACGGAGATGTTGGTCGTTTTTGTTTTTCATACGGTTTCCACCCCTTCCATTCTCATCTTATGTATCCGTTGCGGGCGCATGCCATATAAAAAAGGCTGTTGTTGGAACAACAGCCTGAATGGTGCAGGACGCTACATGGCCGGGAATACGTCCGGGCATTGCGGCGGGAATTTGGTTGTCGGGCAAAGCACGGCTTCGGCCAGTTCTTCGCGCGGTTGGCAGAAACGAGCTTCGACTTCGATTTTGACATCAGCTTCCACTTGGACTTCAAGGCACAAGGTGATGGAAACATCAAGTTGTGCAAAGTTGTCTGTGCAGACTAGGCTCGTGTCGCATTCGAAGAACGAAATATGGCAGTTGAGCTGTGTGCCTTCTGGGGCGCACAAGATGAACGTTTGTGCGGTAGCGAACGGAATTGGCTTCGATTGGCAAATAACCGTGCCGGTTGGGCTGACAATTTGCACGACGACATGCCCTTTGACGAGCGCTTTGACTTTTTGCAGTGTCACAGTATCTCCGGAAGGAAGAGTGACGTTGACGGACTGCCGGCCGTTTGGCTGCGTAATTTCCTGGCAAATCAATGCGTCCTGGTCAACGACTGAGTCGATCGGATTGCCTTCAGCGTCTGTCAGGAAGCAGCGGATTGTCAAATTTTGCGGGTTTGTATGTTGCGCTCCCAAAAAATCGCAAATCGTTCCTTCCCGATGGCAGTGATCCATCGGGAAAATCGCTTCCAAATCCTCGCCGCTGAAGCTTCGCAATGGCACATCGATTTGGCGCGTCACCCAGTCGTAAATTTTGCGCGTTCTGATGCATACTCTTTCTGTATCGCGACGGTGATGATGACCCATTTTTCTTCGTTCCTCCTATCGTTCAGTTGTTCCCCAACGCCTGGTGGTTTGGGACTACTGTATACTATGGAACGGCTTAGGTAAATGTGTTGGGACAGATGCGGATTTTTTGTTGGTGGGCGCAGCCAGCGATGAATCAAAGGGGGAGATGTCGAATGGTGAAAGACAAACATGGGGCGATGAACGAAGAGAGAAGGGGGGCGGGTGAACAGCGGCTTGCTGAGCGAATTGCTGAACTGGAGCGCCGTCTGAAAGAGGTGGAAGCCGAAAACATTGTGTTAAAGGAGCTGGCTTACCAAAGCGCCAAACGCTACGAGCAGCTCAAACAGTTGGCGAAGGAAAATGACGAGCTCCGCCGCCAGCTGCTGCTATCGCCATGGATCGAAGAAGCGGGCAAGGCGGATGAGGACGAACGGCCGGACAGCTGGTTTTTCCGCACGCTGAAGCAAGAAAATGCCATCATGCCCCGCCCGGAGCAAACCAAAGAAAAATGAGAGGCACCTTTGGCTCACCAAGCCATACAATAGCAGTAGCCGCTCATTTTTCCTCTTGCCGTTGAACATCGTTTGTTTTCTATGCCGCTCCAACTAGAGACGAGTCGTACGAAAATGGACTTGAACATAAATTGGTTGATCGGCGAGGGCTACACTTTTTCGGGATGGAGGGATGAGGAATGAAGAAACCAACTCCGTCGAAACCGGTGACAAGGGTTCTTTCTTCGACAACGCAGCCTGTTCGGCGTCCGAGTGGATGCGGCTGCGGTCGGCCAGCCGTCATCAAGAAATAACTAAAATCCGTGAAAGATGCCTATACTTCGCTTCGCCTCCTTGCATAGTCTAACAGTGCCACTAGGCGAAAGGAAGGGGGGAAGGGCATGTCGGATCGGAAAAAAGCGAAGGTCATTCACGTCGATAAATTGATCATTCATGCTGATGACATCGTCATTATGCCGCGCGGCCGCATTCGTGATCCATGGCTGTTCCCGCATCGGATCGACGATGAGGTTAAAGCGGCAGAAGAGGTGCAGCATCAAGACGGGCATGATGAAGGAGAACATGACCGGGACGAAGGAGAAAGGAGACCGTTCTCGTGGATTTAGCCATAAAGCAAATGGGGGACGCAAACGGTGGAGCGTTTTAAAAATTACGGGCTTTGGCTCGGGATCGGATCGTTTGTTGTACTGGCGCTGGAGACGTTTGGCGTCGACATCGACCTTGGCAAGTATGAACAGTTGTATCATGCGTTGTTAAGCATTTTGGTGATGGCCGGTATTTTAAACAACCCGTCGCTCGGCCGCGGTTATTCCGACAAAGTTAATGACAAGTCGTAAACGGTATGGGCGCCTGCAGAAGGCGCCCTTTTTGTGCTTGGAAAAGCTGGAAAGGAGGCAGAACGTTTTTCATAAAATGACAATTATAATTTGACGGCAAAAAAACATTCTAAACATTGTCACCAGCCATCTTACACCATAAAGGAGGACATCCATCATGACGGTTGCTACACAAGTGAAACAAACATTAGCCGGGTTAAAAACCGCCCAAGCGAGCTTCGAAACGTTTGCTTTGCAAACCGAAAACCAAGCCGCGAAGCAGCTTTACCAACAAGCTGCTCAACAAACGCAGGCGGTCATTGATTTGGTGAACTCGCGCATGCAAGAAATTCAAAACGAAGAGCCACAATATAAACAACAATAACCTTCGCTGAAGCGAATGGGATGGTTCAGGCGGAAAGGTTGGCACAGCACGCCAACCTTTCCCGACTTGGCGGAAATACATAAAAACGAATGGGTTGATGAAGATGAAAAAATGGTGGTTGACGGCCGTCGTTGTGATGATCGCGGTCGGCGGCTGCGCCAAAGAAGAAACGGAACAAAAACAATCGCTGCAAGGGGCCAACTTGCTGAAAACTCAAACGTCCGGGACGGCGAAACATGCGGAGCTGAACCAAGGTCCGGCCGAGCGGGCGGCCCGCTATTTGCGCGGGCGCGACGACGTTCGGGACGTGGTGGCAGTCAACAGCGGGGATCGGCTGCTCGTCGCGTATCAAATTCCCCATATGAAACGGTGGAGTCGAAAACAAATCGAGAAAGATATTGATCAAAAACTGCGCGGCATGTTTCCCGGCTACAATGTCGTTTCCTCGAGCGATTTGAAAATTTTTTGGAAGACGAAACAGCTGAAAGCCAATATGGATCACCGGCGCTGGGATGAACGAAAAGTCAACCGGGAAATGGGGCGCATTGAAAAGCTAAGTAAAGAGCAAACATAAGAGGTGTCATTATGGCGAATGAAAAACGAAAAAAATTGACTCCGGTCCAACAAGAATACCATTTATTTGAAAAAGAACGGGAAACGAAGCGCCCGATTGTCCGCAACTGCGCCTGCGCGTTTCTCGTCGGCGGGACCATTTGTGCGATCGGACAGGCGATCTCTTATTTTTACATGTATTTTTTTGACTTTACCGAGCAGACGGCCGGCAATCCGACAGTGGCGACAATGGTGTTCATATCCATGATTTTAACCGGTCTTGGCGTCTACGACCGGATCGCCCAGTTCGCTGGGGCGGGAAGCGCCGTGCCGGTGACGGGGTTTGGCAACGCCGTCATTTCCGCCGCCATCGAGCACCGCACGGAAGGGTTTGTGTTGGGGGTTGGATCGAACATGTTTAAGCTTGCCGGCTCTGTCATTTTGTTTGGTACGTTTTCCGCTTTTGTCATCGCCCTTGTCAAAACGATTGCGACCCAGTGGGGGGGATTGTAATGCTGAAAGGGCACCGCACATGGGTGTTTGCGAACAAGCCGGCGATCATCGCGACGGCGGCCGTCGGCGGGCCGTTTGAGGCGAACGGCCGCCTCGCCGATGACTTTGATCTTCTTCACGAAGATTTATGGCTCGGAGAGGAGTCGTACGAGAAGGCGCATCGAGTGCTCATGGAAGAAGCAGCGTTTCAGGCGATGGAAAAAGCCGGCCTGGAGAAAGAAAAAGTGCAATTTCTCATCGCCGGCGACTTGATCAACCAAATGACCCCGACGAACTTCGCCGCGCGGACGCTCGGCATGCCGTATCTCGGCATTTTTGGCGCCTGCTCCACTTCGATGGAAGGGCTGGCGCTCAGCGCTTTTATTACGAACTACGGAGGGGCAGATTATATATTAACCGGAGCCTCAAGCCACAACACTGCCGTCGAAAAGCAGTTTCGCTACCCGACGGAATACGGCGGGCAAAAGCCACCGACGGCGCAGTGGACAGTGACGGGAGCTGGCGTGGCGATCGTCAGTCCGAAAGGGGACGGGCCGCGCGTGACCGCGGCGACGATCGGCCGAGTTGTAGATATGGGTCTTGCTGATCCGTTCAACATGGGTGGAGCGATGGCGCCGGCGGCGGTCGATACGATTGAGGCGCACTTGCGCGATCGGCAAATCGACGCATCATATTACGATTTGATTGTCACCGGCGATTTAGGGCGGATCGGCCGCCAAGTCTCCCTTGACTTGCTGCGTCAGCACGGCATTGACATCGATGAAGAGCGTTACCAAGATTGCGGACTGCTCATTTACCGCGATGGGCAACCGATCTTGTCCGGAGCGAGCGGGGCGGCTTGTTCCGCCGTCGTCGTTTACGGGCATCTCATCAACCGGATGCGTCGCGGCGAGCTGAAGCGCATTTTGGTAGTGGCGACGGGGGCGCTCTTGTCGCCGTTATCGTTCCAGCAAAACGAGACGATTCCATGCATCGCTCACGCGGTGGCGATCGAGTATGGAGGTGAGGCGTAGCGTGCTGGCTATGTTTTTTTGGGCGTTTGTTGTCGGCGGGCTGATTTGTTTGATCGGGCAAATTTTGATGGACGTGTTTAAACTGACACCTGCGCATACGTTGACGATTCTCGTCGTCATCGGGGCGATTTTGGATGGATTCGGTTTGTATGAGCCACTCATCGATTTTGCCGGCGCCGGGGCGACGATTCCGATTACGAGCTTTGGAAACGCACTCGTTCATGGTGCGATGCAAGAGGCGGAAAAACACGGCATTATCGGCGTATTGACCGGCATGTTTGAGGTGACGAGCGCTGGCATCTCCGCAGCGATCATCTTTGGGTTTATCGGGGCGCTCTTGTTCCGCCCGAAAGGATAGGAGGGATCGTTCATGACCGTTGCTTCGCAAGTGAAACAAACGTTGGCGAGCCTAAAAGGCATTCACGCTGGGCTGCAACAGCTGGCGCTCACTTCTCAGGACGAAACGGCGCAGCGGACGTTTCATGAAGCGATGCTTGTGACAGAGGAGATCATCGCGGACATCAAAGACCGGATCGGCCGGCTCGAGTTCGAAGAGCCGCAATACCACGGAAAGTAAGGAGCATGATCGATGCCTATATGGTTAGAAACCGCCATTCGTTCGATTTGCATTTTAATCGGGTTGTTCGTTATTACCCGCATTCTCGGCAAAAAGCAATTATCAAAATTGTCGTTTTTTGAATACATCGTCGGCATTACCGTCGGCGATATCGCCGGAACGATGTCGGTCGATTTAGGGATTTCGTTGCAAGAAGGCATTACCAGCATTTTGATTTGGTCGCTGTTTCCAGTCATTGTCGCTCGTCTCTCGCTGCGCAATAAGAAATTTCGTGATTTTGTCGAGGGCAATTCCACGGTTTTTATTAAAAACGGCAAAATTTTAGAAGAAAATTTGAAGCGGGAAAAATATACGGTGGATGAGCTGCTTGAGCAGCTGCGCAAAAAAGATGTGTTTCGCGTCGCCGACGTCGAGTTTGCGGTGCTGGAGCCCAACGGTGACTTGAACGTGTTGCTGAAGCGGGAAAAGCAACCGCTCACCGTCGGCGATGTGTTCCCAAACCCACCGCGGGAAAAAGAGCCACAAACGGTCATTATGGACGGCATGATTTTGGATGAGCCGCTCGCGACGATGGGGCTTGGCCGCGGCTGGCTGAAGGAACAGCTTGACAAGCAGGGAGTGGCGATTGAAAATGTGTTTCTCGCCCAAGTCGATTCATATGGGCAGCTGACGATCGATTTGTATGATGACAAGATTCAAATTGCCGAGCCGCAGGAGAAAAAGCTGCTCTTGGCCGCAATGAAAAAAGTGCAGGCTGATCTGGAGCTGTATGCGCTGCAGACGAATGCGGAAGAGGCGAAGGAGCTGTATGAACGAAATGCCACAAAAATGGCAGAGCTTGTGCAAAAAGTTGAACCACTCTTGCAAAACTGATGACATAGGAGGAAACAACGATGGAAGACAAACGAACGAAAACGACCGATGAGGAAATTCAAATCCAATTGAAGCCAAATGAAGGCTCCGAGCGGGCGCGGACGACGGATGAGGAAATGTCGATTGAATTGATGTTCGACAGCCCGCAGCTGACGCGCCAGCCGAAAGACTACGACGAAATCGAATATTGACGGCTTCCGTTTCCCCAATCGGTGTTCCATAGGGGGCTGTCTATTCATTCGCATGGCTGTCCGAGAAGGAAAAAATTCCTTTCCCGGACAGCCTCTTTTTGTTGCCCTTCGTCTCTGGCGAGGCAAGGATGCCGCCCCGCTTTACTCCGGCAGAGACTGCAAAAAGGCGCGCACCTCTTCCGGCGTTTTGGCGTCAGCGCTGTGCAGATGAGCAATTTTTTCTCCGTTGCGGAAGACAAGCAGGCTCGGGATGCCAAGTACCTGGTATTTCTCGCCAAGTTCCGGAAACTGATCGCGATCGATTTCCCACCAATCATATTGATTGTGGTCGCGGACGATGTCATCGATGAACATGTTCAGTCGCACGCAGTCCGGACACCAAGTTGTGTAAAACTTGATGATCGTTGGTTGATCGCCGGAAATGACCGCCTCGAATTGCTCCACTGTTTCAATGCGTTTCACATTCGTTCCCTCCCTTTCATGTTGCCGTTCATCTTTACTTTATCATATGGCAAGGCAAAAAAAGAACGGTGACGCCTTCACCCTGTGCAGCCGTTTTGGCATACAACAGTAAGAAAGGGGGGAAAAGGGTGAGCAAAGAGTTGGAAAAAGCGCTCGAAAATTGGGTGGCGTCGCGCAAAGAAGGGCATGAAACGTTCATCCGCCTGTTTGAACAATGGGGAAAGGACTTTAACAAACAGCTGCAAGAAATCGAAAAACTGAACAACGGGTTTCTCAAAAGTGTGCAAGGCCACTTGGACTACATCGAGCAATGGTTTGCGAAGAAGGAGCGGGAATTTGCCGAGCTGTTCCGCCGATTTGGATGACAAAATGGCCTTTGCGCCCATACGTCCTGATGCACGGATGAATACGATACAGTAAACGGAGAAGGAGGTGCATCCGAATGGGCTTCTGCGGTTACGGCTTTCCGTATTACGGCTACGGCTATGGCGGTGGCTATGGCGGTGGCTTTGTGTTGATTGTTGTGTTGTTCATTTTGTTGATTATTGTCGGCGCGGCATTTGTCGCTTAACAGACGCGCGGATTCGATACGGGCCGTTTCGGCGCCACGGAGCGGCTCGTATTTTTCTTTCCTTGATTGATGCACGCTGCGGCGGGGGCATCATACGATATAGAAGGGAGAAGGAGGCGGAACGATGGATCAGCAATTTTTTAAAAACATCGAAAAGAAAACCGGGGTCAATATGAAAGACGTCTTTGAGCTCGCCAACTCGCTGCAAAACGCGAATTTCAGCGACGAGAAAACGGTGCGCCAAGTCGTGAAGCGGGTGGCGCAAATCGCCAATCGAAAAGTGCCCAAGGAGCTTGAAGACCAAATCGTCAAGGCCATCGTCCATAACGGCAAGCAAATTGATTTCAATACGATCGCCAATATGCTGAACAACAAAAAATAAGCGAAAGGGAGCTTGCGTGTGCACAGCTCCCTTTTTTATCCTCTCTGCCCAAGCAAAAGAACAGGTGTCTAGAGATCTCCCAGCACTTGATGCAAGGTAGGCGAGGAACGCTCAAGCAGCTGGTTATTCGAGCGATTTCACCATCGTGACATGTGGGATGCCGGCGTCCATAAAGACACCGGAGACGGTCGTATAGCCGAGCTTTTTGTAAAACGGTTCTGCGTGTGTTTGAGCGTTCAGTTTCGCCGTTTTCGCCCCTTGTGTTTTCGCCAGCTGTTCGATCGCTTCCATCACCATCCGTCCGGCGCCACGGCCGCGGTAGGACGGCAGGATGCAAATGCGCTCGATTTTGCCGACGCCTTCGTCAATGAAACGGAGTCGTCCAGCGCCGATCGGTGTTTGGCCATCATACAGGACGAGATGGAACGATTCGTGCTCGAACGAATCCATCTCCTCTTCTTCCGGCACGTTTTGCTCTTCGATGAACACCATCCGGCGGACGCGCAAGGCGTCTTCGTACAAAGTGCGATCCTTCGTTGTTCCAATAGCGATGTTCATCTTTAGATCGTTTCCTTTCCCCCGACGACAAACGTTTCATAGACGGTCCATGATCCGTTTTCAAGTTGGTAGAGAAGATGGAAGCGGTCGACCGTCTCTTCAAAGTGCACTTCCTGCAGCTTCAATTGACTGTAGACATCGGCATATTCCGCCCCCGGCAAATCGCGGCCGATCGTAATGTGCGGCACGAATACAAACTCCGGCTTTCCAGCGAACAAGCCGCTGTGCAGTTGTTCATGAAGGCGCTCGAGCACATCGTTGGGCTCCACTTTCAAATAAATGATGTTGCTTGTCGGGTAAAACGAGCTGAATTTCGTCACTTTGATCGGAATGGGAGGTGTTTCCGCCGCAATGCGGCGCAGCTCTTTTGTCATTTCCTTCAGTTGTTCCTCATTCGCCTCGAACGGATACTTCAGTGTAATATGCGGCGGGATGAGGGCATAATGGCTGTCGTACCGTTTCCGGTACGAGTTGGCGAAGTCTTGAATCGGTTTTGGCGGAAAGATGACAATGCCGTACTTCATTTTGTTTTCCCTCCTTGAACCAGTTTTTTTCCACGCGCAGGCAGCGTATGGAATGGATGCGGCGGCTCGACATCTTTGAAGTTGCCCTGTTTTGGCCTATAACGATAAAACAGCGGCTACGGCCCGGGGGACATCCGGCTGCCAATACGTCCACGCATGACCGCCTTCGAACTCATGGTACGTATAAGCAAACCGTTTTTCCATAAACAAGTCCCGCGCCATTCGATTCGGGGTGATAAAATCGCGCACATGGCCATCCGTCGTTTTCACCGCTGTTTCCTCTGTGCCAACAGAATGGTAAAGCGAAAGGAGCGATGGATCGCGGAATGAGCGGATGCGCGCCAATACCGAGTCATCGATATAGGGGGACTGCATGGCGATTTTCCCAAATGTATGCGGATACAACAACCCGGCTAGAAGCGACACCGTTCCGCCGAGCGAATCGCCGATCAGCGCCCGGCCTTTGCCCATTTGATATGTCGGTAGTTCGCGGTCCAAAAACGGGGCGAGTTCATGGGCTAAAAAACGAAGGTATGCTTCGTGCTTTCGGCCTTCCGGATGGTATTTCTCGTAGCGATCGTTGACGTTCCGATACGGGATGCCGACGACGATCGTCCGGTCGATTGTTCCTTCTTTCATCAGTGTTTCGATGACGTTTTTCATTTTTCCATACATAAAATAATCTTTGCCGTCTTGCGCGATTAATAAAGAATATTTGTAAAGCGGCGAAAAATTGCTTGGCAAGTAGACGAGCAGTTCGATTTCTTCTTGCAGCTCTCCGCTGTACAACTTGTAGTCGCGCATCGTTCCTGTTGCTGTCGCCATGACCATCCTCCATGAAAGCGTAAGTTCATCTGTTATTGTAACATATTTGCGCCCAAAGATGTTAATGCAAGGGCTCGAATTTTTCGCGAATTTGCCGAATCGCACCGCTGACAAAAAAAGCTTGCAAAAACGGGGGGAATGCGTTACATTTTTATTAAATTTAAAAAAATTGAATACGCGTCCCATTCTTATCAAGAGAAGCGGAGGGAACTGGCCCAATGAAGCTTCAGCAACCAGCCGCCCGGCGGCCAGGTGCTAAATCCAGCGAATTGAGCATTCAATTCGGCAGATAAGAAGAAGCATGACCATGTGTATGGAAAAGTCTTCTTCTTAGAAGACTTTTTTTATTTATTCAGGCGGCCGCTTCCATCAACCGCGAGGCGGTTTAGGACGAAGGTGCTTGGCCGCTGCCCAACGGACAGCGGTGCTTCGTTGGGCGTCAAGCAGTCGGCCGTTGATCCATGATGGAATTTTCAGCAGAGGGAGAGAGATGAGATGGAGAAACTGGAGACGTTGTTAGCGCAAATTGGCAACCGGAGCGAAACCGTGACGGGAACGGTCAACCCGCCTGTTTATTTTTCCACCGCTTACCGCCATGCCGGCATCGGAGAGTCGACTGGGTTTGACTACATCCGCACCGGCAACCCGACGCGCAAAATCGTCGAAGAAGCAATCGCGAGACTGGAAGGCGGCGACCAAGGCTATGCGTTCAGCTCCGGCATGGCCGCCATTCAGACGGTGCTCGCCTTGTTTGAGAGCGGAGATGAGTTTCTCGTATCGGCCGACCTTTACGGCGGCACGTACCGTTTGTTTGAGCGCGGCTGGCGCAAGTACGGTCTTGGGTTCCATTATGTCGATTTTACCGATCTCGATGCGGTGGAAGCGTGTATCACCGAAAAAACGAAGGCAATTTTCTTGGAAACGCCGACGAATCCACTGATGCAGGAGACAGATATTGCCGCTGTCTCTGAACTCGCCAAGCGGCACGGACTGCTGTTGATCGTGGACAACACGTTTTACACGCCGGTGCTCCAGCGCCCGATCGAACAAGGAGCCGATATCGTCATCCACAGCGCGACGAAATATTTAGGCGGCCATAATGATGTGTTGGCCGGCTTGGTCGTCGCCAAGGGAGAAGAGCTTTGTCAACGCTTGGCTGAGTATCAGAACGCCATCGGCGCCGTCTTGTCCCCGTTTGACTCCTGGCTGTTGATCCGCGGGATGAAGACGTTGGCGCTAAGGATGCGCCAGCATGAAGAAAACGCCAAGCGCATCAGCGCCTTTTTGCGCGAACATGAAGATGTCACCGACGTCTTATATCCAGGAAGAGGCGGGATGCTGTCGTTCCGGATTGCCGATGAAAAGTGGGTGAACGGATTTTTAAAAAGCTTGCGCCTTATTACGTTCGCGGAAAGCCTGGGCGGAGTCGAAAGCTTCATCACGTACCCAGCGACGCAGACGCATGCGGATATTCCGGAAGACATCCGCATCCGAAACGGCGTCTGCAACCGGCTGCTCCGCTTCTCGGTCGGCATTGAGCACGCCGATGATTTGATCGCCGACTTGGCGCAGGCGTTCAAAAACATGAAAGAGGTGTGAGCGATGGAACGGGAATGGTCGTTTTCGACAAAACTGCTCCATAACGAATGGAAAGTCGATCGCCACACGGGAGCGGTGAGCGTGCCGATCCAACACGCCTCCACGTTCCATCAGTTCGATTTCGACTCGTTCGGCAAATACGACTACAGCCGCTCCGGCAACCCGACGCGCGAGGCGCTTGAGGAAACGATCGCCGCCTTAGAAGGCGGTGTGCGCGGGTTCGCGTTCGCCTCCGGCATGGCCGCCATCTCCACGGCGTTTTTGCTCCTGTCCAAAGGCGACCATGTGCTCGTAACCGAAGACGTCTACGGCGGCACGTATCGGATCGTCACCGAAGTGCTGAGCCGGTTCGGCATTGACTATACGTTTGTCGATATGACCGATCTCAAGGCGGTGGCGGAAAACATCCGGCCGAATACGAAGGTCATTTATATGGAAACGCCGTCCAACCCGCTGTTAAAAGTGACCGACATTCGCGCTGTCGTCGAGCTGGCGAAAGCGCACGGCTGTTTGACGTTTTTGGACAATACGTTTATGACCCCGGCGCTGCAACGGCCGTTGGATCTCGGCGTCGACGTTGTCCTCCACAGCGCGACGAAGTTTTTAGCCGGCCATAGCGACGTCGTCGCCGGACTGGCGGTCGTGAAAGACGAGGAGCTCGGCAAACAGCTGTACAAATGGCAAAACGCCTTTGGCGCCGTCCTCGGCGTCCAAGACGCGTGGCTTGTGCTTCGGGGGCTAAAAACGCTTCACGTTCGGCTGAAACAGTCGTCCGAATCGGCCATGACCATCGCCGAGTATTTGCTGCGCCATCCGAAAGTGGAAGAGGTGTATTATCCGGGATTGGCGAACCATCCAGGCCATGACATTCAACGCAGCCAAGCGGCGGGGTTTGGCGCCGTGCTGTCGTTCCGTTTGGCCGATGAGGAAGCGGCCCGGACGTTCGTCCGCCACGTCCGCCTGCCGGTGTTCGCCGTCAGCCTTGGGGCGGTCGAATCGATTTTGTCGCACCCGGCGAAAATGTCGCACGCTGCCATGCCGAAGGAAGAGCGGCTGCGGCGCGGCATTACCGACGGCTTGCTGCGGCTGAGCGTCGGGCTTGAGGATGTCAACGATCTGATCGCCGATGTTGAGCAGGCGCTGTCGTTTGTGAAAGAACGGCCGTCGATTTCGGCGCGCTAAAAGGCGGAGAACGAAAGCTTCGTTGTCGTGGGGGAAGTGATGGACATGGTCATCACGCAAATCTATCCCTGCGCCAGTGCCAACGCCGGCCGCGCCCGGAAGTGGTGAACATGGTCATCACACAAAGCGCGAAAAGACGGTGAACCAAAGCCCCGTCGGCGCCGTGCCGCCGTTTTTCCGCCGACCGATGCCGAGGGCGCTCCAATCGTTCAACGTTGTCATCGCAAAACGGAGGGGGGAACCACTGCGTACAGCGCAGCGGTTGACGCCCATTCCCCCTCAGCACAGAACCGCCATGGAGCGCCTTCAATCGGCCGTAACCCCACCCCCGCGCCTCCCGGCAAAACGGCAGCCTTCGCCGAATAACAGCACCGCCGCGCCACTGGGCAATACGAAACCATCCAGCGCCGTTGCCCCCGCTCTTGCTTGAACCGTTCCGCCACCGATTGTTTGTTTAGGGGGCCGGTGATTTACTCGCCCAACCGCTTCTTCGGATCGTTTCTCAAGTAGAAAAAACTTGCTGCATCAGCCTCTATGTTCACGCGTTCCATCGCCGATCAAGGCAAACAGCGGGTTTTCACCAACCTTTTAGGGGAAGGCCGCTTTCCCTTTCTTAAACTGAACAGCAATTTTTTTAAAAAGTTGTTGACAACGCATATGCTCGTCTATATAATTAAAAATGTGTTCGATAGCGGACAACAATATATGATTCCGTAGCTCAGCTGGGAGAGCGCCACCTTGACAGGGTGGAGGTCGCTGGTTCGAGCCCAGTCGGAATCATCAAGTGAAATCCCTTGAGCCACAAGGCTTCAAGGGGTTTTTTATTTTTCACCTCAACCTCATGAAAAACTTGTGGATTCCTTGATGATGTGCTCATCGATTCATGAGACATGAACCTCCTTGCAGGGAGTTATAGGCACATTAGTGCTGGATGGGAGCATCTACGTGCAATGTGATTCGGAGCGACCGGCGATGGTAAAAACGTATTACTATCGCTGGTTGTGTTGGTCGGAAGTGATTCTAAAAAACGAAAACAATTCTTTCTTTCATCCCTGTTCGGATGCGGAAAGTGAGTTTACCATTCAACCAGATTGTAAATAGTGATGTTGAAGGGGATGGTTACAAATGATTGATTTACCTGATAAAATCAAGAGCCTAATTCATGAAGAGGAGTATTCTATTGACGATGTAGGAATGTCAGGTTCTACAGTCGTTCTGTTTAAGGATAAAGTGCTTAAAATCCAAACCATAAGTGAAGAAGCAGAAAATGAATATTATGTGATGGAATGGTTGCAGGGCAAACTACCCGTTCCTAAGGTTTTGGGATATGAAAAAGATGAAAAGAAGACCTATTTCTTAATGACCAAAGTACCTGGAGAAATGGCGTGCGCAGATAAATATCTGAAAGATCCAGAGCAATTAACGACGATGCTAGCAGAAGGGGTGCAAATGCTATGGAATGTTGATATCCGTAACTGTCCATACAGTTGGAATCTAGAGAAAAAATTGCAGATGGCGAAATATAGAGTGGAAAATAACCTTGTGGATATAGATGATGCAGAGCCAGGTACATTTGGTGAAAATGGATTCCAAAATCCACATCATCTTCTTGAATGGCTTAATAAGAATAAGCCAGAGGAAGAGCTTGTTCTATCCCATGGAGACTTTTGTCTTCCAAATATATTTTTAGCAAATGGAAAAGTTTCAGGATATATTGATTTAGGAAGGGCAGGGATCGCAGATAAATGGCAGGATATCGCTTTGTGTTATCGCAGCTTGCTCCATAATCTTAATGGGAAGTATACTGGAAAGCAACATCAGGGATTTTATGCAGATATGCTGTTTGAAAAGTTAGGATTAGAACCCAATTGGGACAAGATTCGGTATTACATTCTTTTGGATGAGCTTTTTTAATGCCTCCGCAAAAGAGAAGCTGTCCTTCATGATTTCAGGGCTAGAGCAAAGTTATAAAAAATACAGACGCATTAGCTGTTGTGAAGTTATTACTTTGAAGGAAAGACAGTTGAGAAGATACCTGAGAAATTAAATTTACCGCCAAAAAAGTTACAGATAATAAAAGAGAGATTTGAGTCTACAGCAACTTGAATGAAAACGTCCTGCGTTTGCACAGGACGTTTTTTGAAAAATTGATTCGTTTTTTGAAAGAGTGAAGTGCTGAGAATCCGAGTTCGACAGTTTTGAACTCACATTTCTCATTCTTTCGATGAAAATCGGGAGGATTTTGTGTCCATTGTCGCATGAATCGTCATATCCATGCTGTTTTTTCCACTTGTCTTGTGCCACTTGATTAAGAAGCTGTAGTTGAGTTTTAATGTCCGCTACGAGTGATCAACATCTTTGGTCAATGCGTTTATGAGCACGAAGCGTGACGGGGATGGACTTCCCGCCCCTTAAGATACTGCCGTGGCGGTCGACGGCGTTGTTTCTTCCATCCACTGCAAAAAGGCTTCCACCATTTCTTCATCCCACTGTGTCCCTTTTCCTTGACGCAAAATAGCGGCTGCTTGGTGAATTTCCATGCCTTTGCGATACGGGCGATCTGATGTCATGGCATCAAATGCGTCAGCGACGGCGATGATTCGTCCGAACAGAGGGATGTCCTCGCCGCGCAGTCCATCTGGGTATCCTTTTCCATCGATCCGCTCATGATGGGAGCGGATCCCCGGCAACAGCGGCTCAACCGGTTTTAGCGGTTGGATCTCGCGCAAAATCGATTCGCCAATGACAGGATGTTTTTTAATCCAGGCAAACTCTTCCTCGCTCAGTTTCCCTTCTTTCAGCAAAACAGCGTCGGGGATGCCGATTTTGCCAATATCATGGAGAAGGGCTGAGCGGTATAGCACCTCAAGCTGTTCCGGCGGCAAAGCCAGTTTCTCCCCGATGGCGCGGGCATAATGCGCCACGCGCAACGAATGTCCCGCGGTGTAAGGGTCGCGGGCGTCCAACGCCGCGGTCAAAACCGTGATGAAACTGTCCAGCAGCTGTTTATTCAGCTGATCACGACTGTGTACAGCGCCGATCATATGGTTGAATCCGCGAAGCAATTCAGCGAACTCATCCGTATAGACATTGTGGGCGATCGGTTCATACGCTTCCGTTTCCGCCCGTTTCATGTGAGTAAGCAAAACGTTGACCGGTTCATGGATTTCTTCGACCAATAAGCGCGCCAAAAATATAGAAAAGCCGATGCAAAAGAGCAAAATCGTGGCAGCCCAAGGCCAGTAGGACCAATGGGCCCCGTTTGGATCGGTCATCGACCATTTGATTTCAGTAGCAAGGCTAAACAGCAGAACAGGAAACGCACTGCTGAATAACACCGTGAGCTGCAGTTTCGTTTTTAAGGAAATGGAAAGCGGCACTTGTTCCGTCCTTGGACCGATTTGCGCTGATAAAGATGCCAACAATGGTCGGCATGCTTTCGTTGTCAAAAAAAACTCAATGAGTGCATGGAGCGAGGCGATCAGCACAGCCCCGGCCAACGCGTACATAATATATCGATATGGAAGGGACAAAATATGGTAGTGAATGCACAAGGCGGTCAGCCCGGCGCCCGGGATCGATAATCCGAATAAGTGCGGTCCTAAAATCCGCCGAACGGCCAACAGCGGAAAGCGCTGCACTTGTTTGAAGGCTGCGAGCGCCAATGACGGGTCTGGAGATTGGGATGCAAAAAAGCGGCGAATAGGGGCTACATCCCGGGCGAAGACGATCGCTTCCGCGGTCGCCATCACCATTGCCGATGTGAATAAAATGGCGATCAGCCATTTTCCTTCCTGCGCTGATACACGCAACGTTGTCAGCATGAACGTTGTGCCTACTCCTCCGACGGCCATTGCGGATCCAATGACGTAGTAGCGCCATAATTGCCGCAAAAAGGAACGATACATTGGTTTCCTACCTTTCTTTGTCTAATTCGGCAAGTGATGATGTCTGGATGCTGTTTGTTTGAACAGAGGCGTGATTCCCGTCCGCTAAGGCAGAGCGAGCGATGAAACCTTGGATTCGGCGCACCTTGCATTCTTTCGTTCCTCATTTTTTAAAGGGCCGGTGACAACGAGGCACCGGAGGGATGAAAAACCGAAAAGCCAATGGTAGTCCTAAGTCTACTATACTAGTTCTTTTGAATAGTGACAATGTGCGCAAGCGATTTTTTCAAATGACGTTGACTGATGGTCGTTGTCCACTCGTTCGTCGGCGGAGGGGGGCGGTTAAGACTGCCGATGGCCTCAAAGCTGCGGCATGTGAGCGAGAAAGACCGGCTGTGCCTATGTATGGCCAATAGAGCGTCCCATGGTGCTGAGACACTCCATTGGCCGATAAAGTGAATTATTGTTGATTGTGTTGGAAAGGAAGGGGCAAGCCGCCGAGAACGTTGAGCAGTTGCTGCAATACGGAGAGGGCTTGTTGCAAGGTGGATGAAATCGTTGGCAAGGTCGTGTTGATCGTATTGATTGCGCTAGGCAATTGCTGCAGTATCGTTTGGATGTTCGGGAGTTCAGCGGTTAGGAAGGCCAACAATTAAGCGGCTTGAGCTAAAACGGGCGCCAGCGTGTTGGATAAGAAATCGGGAATGGCTTGCACGGTCGTTTGCAAGTTGGCCAACAGATTGTTCAATGCATCGACAATCGTTTGCACCAGCGGCTGCAACGCTGTCGGCAGATTGACGACCGCATCGAGAATCGATTGCAAAATCGGCTGCAAATTGGCAACGGCATTGTTAACGGCATTCAGCACATCTTGTAAAATCGGCTGCAAAGCAGCAGGCAAACCTGTTACGGCATTCAGCAAATCTTGCCAAATCGGTTTTAGAAGCGCGGCAAAAAATAGTGATGGCCCTTAGCTGACATCGGATGGCATGAAACGAGAAGCCGATGGCAAAAGGTTTTTAGTTTGCGAAACAAGGCGGTGAATCAGCATGCTGCTTACATCACCAGCCTTCTAGAAGGGCGTGATTTTAAGGAAGATG
Organism: Geobacillus vulcani PSS1; assembly: GCF_000733845.1. Lineage (GTDB taxonomy): Bacteria > Bacillota > Bacilli > Bacillales > Anoxybacillaceae > Geobacillus > Geobacillus vulcani. Next base: position 139,722 of record NZ_JPOI01000001.1, on the reverse strand, counting down.
CGAAACAACAGATCTTCTTGTTTATACGGTTGACTGTTTTGCATGCATGGTTGCTGTCGCTTTGGAAATGAGAAAAACCTGTTTGGTTGTACGGAAGGATGGAGAACGTTTGTTTTCCGTACGCCACTCGTTTTTCTTCAACCTTTTTGCCCGCTTGGACGTGCGAGCGGAAAAACAGAGACGCCGCGTTTGACAATGAATCAAACGCGACTCTTGAGTGAAGGGAATTTAACGAACGGATTCGAGTTGCTTGGCAAGATGGTGGAGCTTTTTCTCGTGCTGGATGGTTTTCGACGCGAGGAAATGGACGGTTTCTTGCGTTTCTGTCAACTCCACGCGCAAGCCGGCGAATTTTTGTTCGAGTCGATCAAACCGCTCGTTCACCTCGGCGCGAAATTGTTGCATTTCCGCTCTCAATTGGTTGGCTGTGTCTTGTATTTCTGCTCTCAATTGGTTAGCCATGTCTTGCATTTCTTTCCGCAGCTGATTAGCGGTGTCTTGGATTTCCGCTCTCAGTTGGTTAGCTGTGTCTTGAATTTCTGCTCTCAGCTGGTTAGCTGTGTCTTGGATTTCTGTTCGTAATTGGCTTCCCATTTCGTCAATTTGGGTGCGGATGTCGCGGGAAAATATTTTCAGCGCCTCGACTACTTCTTTCACGATGGTATCGCGTTCCATGCTTGTTCACCTCCTCTGGGTTTGATTATACAACGTGCAGCAAGGAAAGAACATAGCGTTTTGAACAAGTTTTTTCTCTGGTGGATTGCCTTGAGCCGCAGGGCTAGGGGGAAGAGAACGTTCGTGTCAATGGCCACGGCCGCGAGTGGCAGGAATGAAGGGGTCACTTTTCAACTTCCGTTGTGTTTTATACCCATTACCGGTATAATGTAATTGAAAGAGGTGATGTTGGATGAACCATTATGAAGATCACCATATCGATCCCAAAATGGTTCCACGGACGGAACAGGAAATCGAACGCATCATCAAGCGCTTGAAGCGCATCGAAGGGCAAGTGCGCGGGGTGCAAAAAATGGTGGAGGACAATCGGTATTGCATCGATATTTTAGTGCAAATTTCCGCGATTAGAGCAGCGTTGAACCAAGTCGGGCTACAGTTGCTTGAACGCCATGTGAGCCATTGCGTGGCCAAAGCGATCCGTGAAGGGAGCGGAGATGAATCGATTCGCGAATTGATGGATGTGATGAAACAATTTTCAAAGTAAGGGAGGGAAAGGGAAATGGGGGAGCTGAAAACCGTGACGCTGAAGGTGACCGGCATGACATGCGCCGCGTGCGCCAGTCGGATTGAGAAAGCATTAAATAAGATGGACGGCGTCAACGCCCATGTCAATTTGGCCATGGAAAAAGCAACGATTCAATACGATCCATCGAAGCAAACGATCGCCGATATCGAAACGAAAATTGAGCATTTAGGGTATGGCGTGGCGACAGAAAAAGTGACGCTCGATATTGAAGGCATGACATGTGCGGCCTGTGCGACACGGATTGAAAAAGGGTTGAATCGGATGGAAGGGGTGACAAGCGCTGCGGTCAACTTGGCGACTAACAGCGCGGTCGTTGAATACAAGCAGGGAGTTGCATCTGTCGAAGACATTTTAGAGAAAATCAAAACGCTTGGGTACAGGGGGCAAATTCGAAACGAAGAACAAGACGGTGCTGGCCGGAAAGAAGAGCAGTTGAAACAGAAGCAGCGGCGACTCGCCATTTCCATCCTCTTATCGTTGCCGCTGCTCTATACGATGCTGGCGCATATGCCGTTTGCTATCGGCTTGCCGATGCCGCATTGGCTGATGAATCCGTGGTTCCAGCTTCTTTTCGCTACACCCGTTCAGTTTTACATCGGCGGTCCCTTCTACGTCGGGGCGTACCGGGCGTTGCGAAACAAAAGCGCCAACATGGACGTCCTTGTGGCGCTGGGAACATCCGCCGCGTACGTGTACAGCTTGTCTGAAGCTTTTCGGACGCTCGGGAATCCTGACTATATGCCGAGGCTGTATTTTGAAACGAGCGCCGTCTTGATCACGCTTGTGCTTGTCGGCAAATATGTTGAAGCTTTGGCAAAAGGGAGGACAACCGAAGCCATTTCGAAGTTGGTCAGCCTGCAGGCGAAGGAAGCGACCGTCATTCGGAATGGGGAAGAAATGAAAGTTCCGCTCGAGGAAGTGGTGATCGGCGATACGATCGTTGTCAAGCCCGGAGAAAAAATTCCGGTAGACGGTACGGTCATCGCCGGAGCATCTTCCGTAGACGAATCGATGATTACAGGTGAATCGATTCCTGTCGATAAGAAGGAAGGCGACTATGTGATCGGGGCAACCATTAATACAAATGGGGTGCTGACTATTCGCGCCGAAAAAGTCGGAAAAGATACCGCGCTTTCTCATATCATTAAAATCGTCGAAGAGGCGCAAGGGTCGAAAGCCCCGATTCAGCGAATGGCGGATGTCATTTCCGGCATTTTCGTACCGATTGTTGTCGGAATTGCGGTTGTTTCCTTTCTCATCTGGTACTTCTTCGTTGCGCCGGGTGATTTGGCCAAAGCGCTTGAGGTGGCCATCGCTGTTCTTGTCATCGCGTGCCCTTGTGCGCTCGGTTTGGCGACACCGACATCGATTATGGTCGGCACCGGCAAAGGGGCGGAACAAGGCATTCTCTTTAAAGGAGGTGAGTACCTAGAGGGAACGCAGCAAATCAATGCCGTATTGCTCGATAAAACAGGAACAGTGACAAAAGGAAAACCGGAAGTCACCGATGTGCTGGCCTTCCGCGAGGACATGCTTAATTATGCGGTTTCCGCCGAGAGCGCTTCCGAGCATCCGCTCGCTCAGGCGATTGTCGAATACGGGAAGAAACAAGCGATTTCGATGAAGCCATTGGAGCACTTCTCCGCTATTGCCGGCCACGGCATTGAAGCGGTCATTGACGGCAAAACCGTTTTGATTGGGACGCGAAAATTGATGAAGGAACGCTCTGTAGAGATTTCTGTGCATGAAGATAAAATGGTAGAGCTTGAAAAACAAGGGAAAACAGTGATGCTCGTTGCCATCGATGGACAGCTGGCCGGCATCATGGCGGTCGCGGATACGGTGAAAGAAAGCGCGAAAGAAGCGATTCAAACGTTAAAACAAATGGGCATCGATGTCTATATGGCAACAGGGGACAATCAGCGGACAGCGGAAGCGATCGCCCATGAAGTAGGCATTGAGCATGTGTATGCCGAGGTGCTCCCGGAAGAAAAAGCGAACATCGTCGAGGAATTGCAAAAACAAGGAAAACGTGTGGCGATGGTCGGCGATGGGATTAACGATGCGCCGGCTTTGGCCAAAGCGGATATTGGGATGGCGATTGGCACAGGAGCGGATGTGGCGATCGAAACGGCCGATGTGACCTTGGTCGGCGGGGATTTGCGCCATATCCCGAAAGCTATTGAGTTGAGCCGGCAAACGATGAAAAACATTCGGCAAAATCTGTTCTGGGCGTTGTTTTATAATACGATCGGCATTCCGGTCGCCGCTTTCGGATTGTTGGAGCCATGGATCGCGGGAGCGGCGATGGCGTTTAGCTCTGTGTCGGTTGTGACAAACGCGCTTCGTTTGAAGCGTGTGAAAATATAAACATTTAAGGAGGAATGGATGATGACGATTACATTGCAAGTACAAGGAATGACATGCGGACATTGCAAAGCGGCGGTGACGAACGCCCTTCAAGCATTGGATGGCGTCAGCCGCGTCGAAGTGCATTTGCAAGACGGGACGGTCGATGTGGAGTATGATGAAACAAAGGTCAGCGTAGAAAAACTGAAAGAAGCGATTGAAGAGCAAGGATATGATGTGAAATAACATACGGAAGGGGCCCCGAAGGGAAGACGGGGCCTTTTTTATCGAGAGCGTAACGGGACATGGTCATCGCCTAAACGAGTTCTCGGCTGGGGAACGTTTTTCTCTTCTTGAAGAATATCGAGAAAGCGAGATGTTATAATGAAAAAATAGATGTGCAAAATGTATGGAGAAAATCGTTCAACGAAAATGGAAAAAAAGCAAGCGATTCGGATTCGCCGATGCTTAACGGCGATACGTAATCGCTTGCCGTCCCATTTGAACCCAAGCAGCGATAAACTCTTGCTTCGGTGCTTTTTGATTTTTGATGGCGGTCAATGGGTCATTGAAATAAATGTACTGCTCATCGTATCCCGTAATGAGCACTGCGTGTTCCCGATACGTGATTTTGACCGGTCCTTGCGGTGTTTGCCATTCGCGAAAGGCAGAGGGAGGAAGAGGACGAAAGGTGGTGTTTGTGATCACCCAAACCGGTGTGCCTTTGGCCAAGTATGTATAGATGTTTTCAAACGATTGCCCGGTTAAGTCGACGATTTGGTTCGGCAAGTACCGTTCAGCCAACTGCTTGATCGGCTTATGGTACACGCCGTATCCGGGCTTCGATAATGTATACATATCGCCGACAAACCCTTCATTTGGGTGTCCGTAAAACACTTGGCCATTCCGCACTTGATATGGAACAGGATTTTTCTTGATTTGTTTCGCCAACGTCATCTTGTCGACGCGAATGCCGGCATGATTCAAGAGCATGGCCAAGCTGGTCACTTCGCATCCCCTCGGCAGTTCCGGAAGCTGAGACAAAAGGGGAGCGTCAATCAGGACGGATGTCCTTAGCGCTTGTTTCTTTGAAGGAGCAGCTGATCGATTCGCCTCCTCCGCTTGATTGCTGGGGGACGGATTGGTTTCTCTGCTGTTTCTTTTCTGTACGAAGGCTTTGATGGCATCGCCTGTCTGGGTCGAACTTGCATAATAGGATAATGAGGCGGCCAATAGCAAGAAACAGGAAATATACAATCCGAGCGACAGTTGATCCATCCTCCCATTTAAAGGTCTTCTCAAGAGAACAAAACAAAGGGAAACGATGAGAAAAGCAAGGGTAAACGCTAACAAGCTATTTTCCACTCCTTTATCATGCGTGTGTGTTTTTATCGTAACAGATCTATGTGCAAAAATGGTGAAATTCACACTTTCTCCATATTTTATCGTTAATGTTATGAGAAACTGAAAATGTTGCAAGCAGTTTTCCTGAAAAAATGGAAACAGATTGTTTTTGAAACTTGATTTTGTGTACGATAGAATGAAAGTGTCTTTGTATAAATCATTCTTCATCTTCGGTTTAAATCAAAAAGTTTTTGATGTTGTTTTTGGATTCTTTCTTAACAAAGTGGAGGGACAATCATCGCCATGTGCGGTTTTATTGGCTGTATTCATGATCGCCCGAAAGCGATGGAGCAAACATGGAAAACGACGTTGGCGGAGATGAACCGCCTGATTATCCATCGCGGCCCCGACGATGAGGGGTATTTTTTGGATGACTACGTGAGTTTTGGTTTTCGGCGTTTGAGCATCATCGATCTGGAGGCGGGACATCAGCCGCTGTCTTATGAAAACGATCGATATTGGATCATTTTTAACGGGGAAATTTACAACTATCTTGAATTGCGGGAAGAGCTGGCGGCGAAAGGATATTCGTTTGCGACGCATTCGGATACCGAGGTGATTGTTGCTCTTTACAGCGCCGAAAAAGAAAAAGCAGTCGAAAAGCTGCGCGGGATGTTTGCGTTTGTCATTTGGGACAAGCAAGAGAAAACAGTGTTTGCGGCGCGGGATCCGTTCGGCATTAAGCCGTTTTTTTATGCGGAGCAAGGAGACCGCACGTTTTTCGCTTCGGAAAAGAAAAGCATCTTGCTGGCCCTCGGACAGGAATCGCTGAACGGCGACTCCCTGCAGCATTATTTAACCTTCCAATACGTCCCTGAGCCGCTGACGATGTCGGCCGGCATTTACAAGCTGGAGCCGGGGCATTATCTCAAGAAAAAAGTCGGAAAACCGCTCACCATTCATCGTTATTGGAAGGCATCCTTCGAGTCCATTCGCCAATCGGAAGAGGAGCTTGTCAAGAAAATCCGCGATGCGCTGTTTGATTCGGTCAACGTCCATATGCGCAGCGATGTGCCGGTCGGTGCGTTTTTGTCGGGAGGCATTGATTCATCGTTCATCGTCGCCATCGCCAAACAATTCCATCCGCACCTGAAGACATTTTCCGTCGGGTTTGAGCGGGAAGGGTTTAGTGAAATCGATGTCGCAAAAGAAACCGCAGAGAAGCTTGGGGTAGACAACATTAGCTATGTCATTTCGCCGCAGGAGTATATGGAAGAATTGCCGAAAATAATGTGGCATATGGACGATCCGCTTGCCGATCCTGCGGCTGTGCCGCTGTATTTTGTCGCTCGTGAGGCGAGAAAGCATGTCACGGTGGTGCTTTCCGGCGAGGGGGCGGACGAGCTGTTTGGCGGCTACAACATTTACCGCGAACCAGAGTCGTTGCGGCTGTTTGCCCGCATGCCAAACATTGTAAAAGCGGTGTTGCGGGTGATCGCGAAGCTGCTTCCGGACGGAATGAAAGGAAAAAGCTTTTTGGAGCGCGGCACGACGCCGCTTGAAGAACGGTATGTCGGCAATGCGAAAATCTATAGCGAAAAGGAAAAAGCGGCGTTGCTCAAAACGTACCAAGAGGGGCGCGAATATACGGCGGTGACGGCTCCTTTTTACCGCGAAACGATTCATTACCCATCCGTCAACCGGATGCAGTATATTGATATTCATACATGGCTAAGGGGCGATATTTTAGTCAAAGCGGACAAAATGACGATGGCCCATTCGCTTGAGCTGCGCGTTCCCTTTTTAGACAAAAAGGTATTTGAGGTTGCTGCGCAAATCGCCCCTGACATGAAAACCGCCAACGGCACGACGAAATATATTTTGCGCAAAGCGGCCGAAGGCATCGTGCCGGATCATGTATTAAACCGGAAAAAATTAGGATTTCCTGTGCCGATTCGCCATTGGTTGAGAAACGAAATGTATGATTGGGCGAGACAACTCATCCACGAAAGTGAAACCGATCATCTGTTCCATAAGGACGTACTCTATCGACTGCTGGATGAGCATGCCCGCCACAAGGCGGACCATAGCCGCAAGCTGTGGACGGTCTTGGCGTTTATGATTTGGCATCAAGTCTATGTGGAAAAGAAGTACGATTTTGCTCAATCCGTACAAAACGAGAAGCGGCCAGCGTCTGTTTTGGAGGCGTAGCAGAGAAAGGAAGCGTCCCGGGGCTCAGCCGGGACGTTTGTTCATCTCTTGATTGAAAGAGGCTGACTTTCAAGTGAAGGAATTCAGCCCGTTTTGATATTCGAAACAGGAACCCATTGTTTTAGGGGGTGGTGAAAAACCATGATTTCCTTGAACATGGTCTGTTTTTTTGTTCAGACAAAAAACAACTTCGTAAGGTTTCTCCATTTTAGAAATCCTCCCGCTCAACCAAAGTTTTCTATTCCATCACAACCTTCTAGATGACGAGAGCAATGTCGCGAAATGGGCGTTTCACCAAAAGGAAGAACATGCTGCTCGTTTGTTTTTGTCATAGGGAATGGAGAGGGCTAAGAAACCGGACCATGAACGGGGAGTTCCACCGTAAAAGTCGCTCCTTCTCCCGGCTGGCTCTGCACGGAGATGATTCCATGATGGATATCGACAATCTTCTTGGCGATCGACAACCCGAGTCCGCTGCCCCCTGCGGCGCGATGGCGGGATTTATCGGCCTTATAAAATCGTTCAAAAATGCGGAGCTGGTCATGTTCGTTGATTCCTGGCCCTGTATCGGAAACGGTGACGATGGCTTGTTCACCGCGGCGTTGTAGCTGGATGGTGATGGTTCCCCCTTTCGGTGTAAATTTAATCGCATTATGGATCAAGTTCAGCCATACTTGGCTAAGCAAATCTTCATCGGCTGTAATGATGACTTTTTCAAGCAGGACACACATGTCCAATTCTTTTTCCGCCCACTGTGGCTCGCAGTGAAGAATGAGTGTTTGCAGCTGTGTGTCCAAGCGATAGGATGTGGGATGAAACGGGTAGCGATCAGAGTCTAACATCGCCAACCGCAGCAAATTCTCACTTAACTTCGACAAACGGACGCACTCCGTTTCAATAATGTCGAGATAATGCAACCGCTGTTCACGGCTTAGGTCCTCGTTTTTGAGCGCTCGGGCGAACCCGCGGATCGATGTGAGCGGAGAGCCGATCTCATGAGACACATTAGAAATAAATTCTTGCCGCATTTCTTCCATGGCCTGCAAATTCGCGGCCATGTCGTTAATGCGTGTCACGAGTTCGGCAAACGGATGATTCCGTCCGCCCCAGTCAGCCTGTAGGTTTACTCGAAAATCGCCTTTGGCGATTCGATTAATGGCATCTATTAAGTGCTGCCAAAATACTTTTTCGCGCTTTCGCAAAAAAGGACTGATCGCGCTCATAGTCATCCCGAACAGCAAAAAGCCGAGGATCGATGAAATGATTTGACGAACGAGCGGGTGCGGCCGCCAAGCGAATCGGGTGTAGAGCGCTTCTGTGATGAAATATGCCGCAGTCCAAAAGAGAGAGACGATGGACATTACAGCGATAACCGTCAAGATGGATTTAAGCACAAATCGCAATCGTTTCATGACTGTGCCTCCAACCGATAGCCGAGCCCGCGAATCGTGCGGATGGAAAATGGAGAATCTGGTTGGGCAAACCGTTCGCGCAACCGTTTGATATGCACGTCCACTGTTCGTTCATCCCCATCATAATCGTAGCCCCAGATCTGTTCAATCAACTCGTCGCGTGTAAACGTTTTGCCCGGATAGCTGGCCAATTTAAAAAGCAGTTCAAATTCTTTCGGCGGCAAGAAGATCTCTTGGTCTCCCAAACGGCATTCGTACGTCTTGCGGTTTAACGATAAACGGCCTATTTGTACGATTTGCGATGTAGCGATTCGATACCGTTTGAGCAATGCTTTGACCCGGGCGACGAGCTCAAGTGGGTCGAACGGTTTGACAAGATAATCGTCCGCCCCGAGCTCGAATCCTTTCACCTTCTGTCTTGTTTCCCCTTTGGCCGTCAACATTAAAATGGGGACATCGTCGTAGTCGCGCAGTTCGCGACATAGCTCCCAACCATCCATTTCCGGCATCATAATATCCATAATGACCAAATCCACTTTCACCGTTTCCAATACGTCAAGTGCTTCTTTTCCGTTAGCCGCCTCATGGATTGTAAATCCTTCTAAGTTTAAAAAGTGGCTGACGAGTTCGCGGATATGCGCGTCATCATCGACGATTAAAATTCGTGCCATCGTCATCCCCTTTCATTGTCCTTTCATGCTATTTTCCATTGTGTCGCTTTTGCTTGGCCTTCGTCAATGTTGAAGCTGGTTCGTTTATAATTTCGTCGTGACAGCAGATAATGAAACGATGGGTTTGATTCTTAATATTCATTGGAGAAGCGGGGATGCTCATCGCGGACATCCCCAGTGGTTATGCCCGGCGCATATAGACACGAACGGTGATCGGAGCAAAGATCGCAACAATGGCCGCCGCGCCGAGCAAGGAGAGGACGAAATCTGTGCCTATCGTTCCGTGATTCGTCAACTCGCGGACGGCCGCGATCATATGGGAAATGGGATTGACTTTGGCAATCCATTGTAGCCAATCGGGCATCGTCTTGATCGGCACGAACGCATTCGATACAAACATCAGTGGGAACAACGCCAGCATGGAGATTCCCTGTACAGCGGCCGCATGACGGGCAATGACGCCGAAGAAGGCAAAGATCCAGCTGACGGCCCACGCGCATCCAATGGCGAAAACGCCCGCAAGCGCCACACTGGCGATCCCTCCTTCCGGACGGTAGCCGATAAGAAATCCCATGGCAAACGTCAGGGTGGTGGCGATGACATAGCGGACGACGTCGGCTAATAACGCCCCAGCCAACGGAGCGATGCGGGCGATCGGCAGCGATTTAAAGCGGTCGAACACGCCTTTATCCATATCATCGCGAAGTTGAACTCCTGAAGTGACGGAAGCCCCGATCAACGTTTGGATGAGAATGCCGGGAATGATCATGGGCAAGTAGTTATGAACATTCCCCGCGATGGCTCCACCAAAGATGTAGGTAAACATCAAGGTGAAGATAATCGGCTGAAAAGTAACGTCAAATAATTGTTCGGGTGTGCGCCGCACCTTCAACAAACCACGATAGGCCATCGTCAGCGAATTTCGTACAGCTTGGGAAACGCTTGTACGGTTTTTCTGTTGGCGTTTGACCTCCAATTGAGGAGACACTGGTTTCATCTCATCGCTTCCTCCCTTACATCATTGGATTCATCTGCACGTTTTTCCACTCCATGGCCGGTAATGGTCAGAAAGACCTCATCGAGGGTTGGTTTTTGCACACTTAACTCGGTTAAGTGGATGCCCTCTTGACGCAAGGCGACAAGCAGGTCCGTCACATGGTCTGGATCGGCCATCGGCGCCGTGATGTTCCCGGTTTCTAAGGATACTGTCGGCCGAACATGGAGAACGCGCTCAATGATGCGCTTGGCCGTTTCGATCTCTCCAGGATGTTGCAGCTTGACTTGCAATGACGATTGACCGATGGACGCCTTGAGTTCATCGGGTGTCCCTTCAGCGACGACTCGGCCGTGATCAATTACGGCGATGCGGTCTGCCAATTCGTCCGCTTCTTGTAAATATTGGGTTGTCAGCAGCACCGTTGTCCCCATATTCACCAAGCGCCGGATCGTTTCCCACATTTGATTGCGCGTGCGCGGGTCGAGTCCGGTGGTCGGTTCGTCAAGAAAAATGAGCGGCGGCTGGGCAATGAGGCTGGCGGCGAGATCCAGACGCCGGCGCATACCGCCAGAGAAATGTTTCAATGGGCGCTTGGCTGCTTCTGTCAAGCCAAATTCCTCCAATAATTCGCTTGTTTTTCGCCTTGCTTCTGTTCGGCTCAGCCCCAGAAGCCTAGAAAAGATCATTAGATTCTCTGTTGCGCTGAGCGTTTCGTCAACAGAGGCGTATTGACCGGTGACACCAATCAATTGCCGGACGATTTGCGGTTGTTTGACGACGTCGTACCCAAAAATTTGGGCGGAACCGGCGTCCGGGCGCAATAACGTCGCTAACATTCGGATTGTCGTTGTCTTGCCGGCACCATTGGGGCCCAGCACACCATAGATGGTGCCCGCGCGCACACGCAAATTGAGACCGTCCACGGCCCGGTGGTCGCCAAAGGTTTTCACCAATTCGTGTGTTTCCACTGCCCACTCTTGATGGGCGGGTGAGATTTGGGGTTTGTATCCCATTTTGTGTCCCCCTCCTTCGTATGATTCTCGTACATGGTGAATCGTAGCATGCTTTTATGAACGGAATGTGAACAACGGCATGATTTTTTGAGGAAGAGAAAATTTGATTCACCCACTCTTGCAATTCTCCCGGTTTTGGTATATGCTTGTTCCATCAGGATGATCATCTACTATATATTGTTTTGTTCTCTTTTTTAAACAACTATATATCGTTTCGCCAAGCAATGGTGTCCATCAGGACTTAATAGGGAATCCGGTGTGAATCCGGAACTGTCCCCGCAACTGTATGTGCGGACGAAATGGGATGGCCACTGGCGGCAAGAGCCATTCAGCGCGCCGCTGGGAAGGACCCAAAGTAGGACGATGCACGAGTCAGGAGACCTGCCTTGCTTGGAACGTTTCATGTTCTTCGGGGTGTGAGAAGATGAAACGATAGGGGAAAAGAAAAAAGGGAGTTCGTCTGCCTTTTTCCGTCTGTCGTTTCATCCGCTCGCCTGCCCGAGCGGATTTTTTTATGGAGGAGAGGGGAAACGAATGACAGTGTCCACGAAGTCTATTGTTGTCGATGATCAAGGAAAAGAGAAATCATTTTCGCGCGAGGAGTTTGCTAGGTTGGTGGAGCAGGCGGCGGCAGACTTTGTCCGTTTGTCGCTCGAGGAATATGAAGAACGTGTATGGCAGCTTCTCAGCCGAAAAGAGATGGTCACCTTCGAGCAGCTGTATCAAACCGCCATTTTGGAAGGGCTGTCGTATATTAGTGAGGAGGAGCCGGAATGGACGTTTGTGTGCGCCCGGCTGTATTTGCAGCAACTGTACCGCGAGGCAGCACGGCATCGCGGGTACGAGGAGCGCAAGCGGTATGGCGATTTCTACTCGCTCCTTGTTGCGCTGACGGAACAAGGAGTATATCATCCGCTGCTGCTTGAACGTTATACGAAAGAAGAAATTGAGTCCATCGGTGCGCTTCTTGATCCGGAGAAGGACAACTTGTTTACGTACATAGGATTGCGCACGCTTGCGGATCGGTATTTGGCCCGCGATTATGAGCGGCGGCTGTATGAATTGCCGCAGGAGCGATTTTTGGTCATCGCCATGACGCTCATGGCGAATGAACCGCAGCAGCGGCGGCTTGAGTTGGTGAAGGAAGCGTATTGGGCGTTAAGCAACCTATACATGACCGTGGCGACGCCGACGCTTGCCAACGCCGGGAAGTCATACGGCCAGCTGTCGAGTTGCTTTGTCGACACGGTCGATGACAGTTTGCAAGGGATTTACGACAGCAACACCGATATCGCCAATTTATCGAAATCAGGCGGCGGCATTGGGGTCTATTTAGGGAAAATCCGGTCGCGCGGCAGCGACATTAAAGGATTCAAAGGGGTCTCCTCCGGCGTCATCCCGTGGATGAAGCAGCTGAACAACACAGCGGTGAGCGTCGATCAGCTCGGGCAGCGAAAGGGAGCCATTTCCGTCTATTTGGATGTGTGGCATAAAGATATTTTTGCGTTTCTCGATGCGCGGCTCAACAACGGCGACGAACGGCTGCGGACGCATGACTTGTTCACCGGCGTTTGCATCCCTGATTTGTTCATGGAAATGGTCGAACAGCGCGGCGACTGGTATTTGTTTGATCCGCATGAAGTGCGGACGGTGATGGGATTTAGTTTGGAAGACTTTTATGATGAGGAAAAAGGGAAGGGCAGCTTTCGGGAGAAATATTGGCAATGCGTCAACGAACCGAGGCTGTCGAAAGAAAAAGTGCCGGCGATCGAAGTGATGAAAAGCATTATGCGCAGCCAGCTCGAGTCGGGGACGCCGTTTATGTTTTACCGCGATGAAGTGAACCGGCAAAATCCGAATCGCCATCTCGGGATGATTTACTGCAGCAACCTTTGCACAGAAATCGCGCAAAACCAAAGCCCGACGGTGATGAAGCGGCAATATGTGAAAGACGGAGTGATTGTGATCGAAAAAATCCCGGGCGATTTTGTCGTCTGCAATTTATCGTCGATCAACTTGGCGCGTGCGGTGACCGATGGGGTGTTGGAGCGGCTCATCCCGATTCAAATGCGGATGCTTGATAATGTCATTGATTTAAATAACATTCCGGTGCTGCAGGCCGGTTTGACGAACGAAAAATACCGCGCTGTCGGGCTTGGCACTTTTGGCTGGCATCATTTGCTGGCGTTAAAAGGCATTCGCTGGGAGTCGGAGGAAGCGGTTCGCTACGCCGATGAACTGTATGAAACGATCGCGTATTTGGCGATTCAAGCGAGTATGGAGCTCGCCAAAGAAAAAGGGAGCTACCCGGCGTTTGCCGGATCGGATTGGCAGACGGGCGCTTATTTCGAACGGCGCGGCTACCAAAGCCACGGCGAGCTCGATTGGGACCAACTCAAGAGCAATGTAGCCCACTATGGGGTGCGCAACGGCTATATCATGGCCATTGCGCCAAACGCCTCGACGTCGATCATTGCCGGCAGCACGGCGAGCATCGATCCGATTTTCTTAAAAGTGTATGCCGAGGAAAAGAAAGATTATAAAATTCCCGTGACCGTGCCGGATCTAAACGAACAGACGACATGGTATTACAAATCGGCGTACCATATCGACCAACGTTGGAGCATCAAGCAAAACGCCGCGCGCCAGCGCCATGTCGACCAAGCCATCTCATTTAACTTCTACGTCATGAATACGATCAAGGCAAAGGAGCTGCTCGATTTGCATTTGACGGCGTGGAAGTCGGGGTTGAAAACGACGTATTACGTGCGTTCGACATCGGGGACGATCGAAGAGTGCGATTCGTGCGCGAGCTGACCGGGGCCAAAAGAGGCTCACTTCCTTGTGCCGGAGAGGCGTAAGCGGTTGGCCGCGCACACGATACTATATAAGCTGCAACTTGGTTTTCCATGGCATTGTTCGCTCTTCTTGTCACCGTGCCAGCTTGTCAGGTGATCCAGACGGGACATGGAGATCAGAAATTCTTTAGAAAACGAAAGGAAGGAATGGACGATGACGATCAGTGTAGTCAAACGGCCCATTATGGATCCGGAGGCGCCGAACCGTTCAACGGGCATCATCAACGGCCGCTGCTCGAATGTGTTGAATTGGGATGATCTTGCCTATCCGTGGGCGTATGCCAAATATAAGCGAATGCTCGCCAATTTTTGGACGCCGTTTGAAATCAATATGGCGCAAGATGTGAAGCAGTTTCCGCAATTAACGGCCCGCGAGCAGGAGGCATTTTTGAAAATCATCGGTCTTCTGGCGCTGCTTGACAGCATTCAAACCGATTACGCCGGACGTGTCGCTGATTACATTACGGACCCGAGCATCAACGCGCTCATGATTATGCTCGCCCAGCAGGAAGTCATTCACAACCATTCGTATTCGTACGTGCTTTCGAGCCTTGTGCCGAAAGCGAAGCAAGATGAAGTATTCGACTTTTGGCGGAACGAACCGACGCTGCGCAAGCGGAACGATTTTGTGACGAACGGCTACAAGGCGTTTGCGGAAGAGCCGAATGTGGAAAACTTGTTGCGCTCGATCGTTTTTGACGTCATTTTAGAAGGACTGTTTTTCTACTCAGGGTTTGCGTTCTTCTACAACCTCGCGCGCCAGCAAAAAATGGTGGCGACGAGCACGATGATCAATTACATCAACCGTGACGAGCACATTCATGTCGATTTGTTTGCGAAAATTTTCAAAGAAGTGTTGAACGAATATCCGGAATATCGGACGCCGGAGTTGGCGGATTTTGTCCGGGAAACGTTTAGGAAAGCGGCTGAGCTGGAGATCGAATGGGCGCGGGAAATCATCGGCCATGAGATCGATGGCATCGACTTGGCTGATTTGGAGGCGTACATTAAGTTTTACGCCAACGTCCGCGCCCACCAGCTTGGGTTTGACCGCCCGTTCGACGGCTATCGGACGAACCCGCTTCGCTGGATTAAAGCGTATGAAGAAGTCGACCTTGGCAAATCCGACTTTTTCGAACAAAAACCACGCCAATATACGAAAGTGCAAGTGGACAACGGATTTGATGAGTTGTAATGATGGAGAAGCCACGTTTGACAGCGGTCAGCGTGGCTTTTTTGTCAGGCAAGGCCGTTCGCCTTTTGCTTGACTTGCCGTTTTTTGAACGAACAGCAGCGGGCGTTTTGGCAAGGACAGATGGCCAAGCAGTCTACAAACGTGAGTGAACGATGAGGATATAAGGGGGCATTCGATGGGGGATCGTTCTGTGCTGCTGGCGCGCAAAGCAGCTCACCTGATTCAAGGGTGAGCTGTTTCCGTTCAGAGCATACATGGTTTGTGGCAATGTCTCGTGTCTGTTCAAGGGGAATGACGACATCAAGGCAAGCGTTCAAACGATATCTCCGAGCCGCCCTTTGGCTTGCTGACGGCTGACGAGTTCGTCGAGCTGGCGGATTTTTTTCCATGCTAAATCATCGCTGATTGTTCGATAATGGTGGCAGCCGCCGGGCTCCTCGTCGGCTTCGTCGGCCCATTTGACGATGGCTTGGAGCGGCGTTCGTTTCCATTCTCCTTCTGGAAGGTAGGAATCGGTATGAAGCAAAATCGCCAGGGCAATTTCCTTAGCGTTTTGCGGATGTTCGCCCAGGCGGATGAGCAGCTTATGGGCGCGTTCGGCCCCTTTGATGGCGTGGATGTCGTTTTGCCGATATTGTTCGTAGTCCCAACGGCCGTTTTTGTACCATGTGTAATGGCCAATATCATGAAGCAGTGCGGCTTTTGTCGCCAAGTCGACGTTCACTCCGTGGCGGAGGGCAAGGTGGTAGGCATGGTACGCCGCGTTGATGGCGTGGGCGAGGCCAGATCGTTTTAAATATTTTTGCGCAACCGGATAGGCAAAGACGTGGGTTAAGGTGACCGTTCTCATAGGCATCCCTCCGTTTTTTTGTATTTCCCACCATCATACCATGGCGTAAAGAGTCAGGCAATGAGAGAAAGAAGGTGGGAACGATTACACGGAGAAAAAATAAGACGATCGTGTTATAATAGCGCTCAACTTATTGGATTGGTGCTTGGCAGGCAAGCCGTTTGGCTGGTTGATCCGTTTTTTCGCGCTCGCGCCGCGTTTTCGGAGCGAGAAGGTGAGCGCCGGCGAGAACGGTGACCATGCAGCGGCCGCACGTTCCTTTTTTGCATTTGTAATCGAGCGGGATGCCTTGCCGAAGGGCGGCGTCAAGGAGCGAGAGGCCACGGGTGGGTTGTATGGCAAACGATGTTCCGTTTTGTTCCACTTGAATGACGGTTGGGCGCGCTGTTGGTTTGGTTGGTTCGGACAGAACGGGGCGCATGGGCGAACGTGCCATTGGTTTGAGTGATCCGACTGTAAAGGAACGTTCCATTTTTTTACTCCCTTTCTTTCAATTACATATTTGTTTTGAAAATGAATCTCATTTACATCATGAAAGATGATTGCTATTATAAAAGTAAAAGGCATGATGACAATACTAGATTGGCATGCAAATAAAGGGGGAGCAACATGGGAACTCCAATGAACGGACTGCGCGATATGAACGCGATTTTGGCCAACGAGCGAAAAGTCGGCGGCGCCATCGAGGCTGCATTTCTCCGTCTCCGCTCCGGGGAAGAATATCGAAACGCTTGCATCGTCCATATCGATCAGCTAGGCGCTCAATATTACTCCGTCGGTTTTGTGACCGAGCAAGGCGAGCGGATGGTTGTCAACGTTCATGACATTAGTGTCATTTCCGCTCCCGAGCATAAAAAAATCCGCGATCTGAACAACGCCGCTTATAAACGGGAAGCGATCAACAACAAGCGGCGCTATTTAAAACGCCTCTTTGAGATTTATGAAGGCAGCTATACCGTTCATTTTTGGCGGGAAGCGAAAATGATTATCGATGACATCGGCGTTGAGGCGCTCAGCCCCGAATTGTCGCTGCTCGTCTCCAACGTTCAAGGGCAAACGGCCCGCACCGCTTAATGGGAAGCTCAACCAACCGCCCGGCGATCTCCCCTATCGTTCGGGCGTGTTTTTGTGAAGCTGGTGCGGGTCGATGCCCTTCCGCTGTTTTTGCCGTCTGACGGCAAGGGGGGCTACGCTCCGCTCACGCCGACTCGTTCGGATCCTCGAGCGTGCAGATGGCGCTTGGCCGTTTGATGCGCGGCACAACCGATTCGTAGACACGGAACAAGTAGTTCATGTTTTCCATATCTAAAAACGCGGTTTGCACATCGACAGCAACAGCGAGGTCGATGTTTTGCCGCCCTGTGTCAATGACGACGCCGCGTTTGCCTTTGATGACCGGCGTTTGGTAAATGCCGGCGGTCATCAGCTCGCGGATATGCTCAATTTCAAGGACGTGCGTCCCTTCATGGACGCGGTGGATCAGCGCATACAGTTCCGGCGACAGGACGAGGGCGTACGGGCCGGTATGGCCGAGCTGAAGCAGCTTGTTGCGCGCTTCGACGATGTCAGTGAAGGCGTTGCCCGATTTCATCCAGTCGCTGCGAATGTGGGCGATCTTTCCTTTCACATTCATAATGCCCGGCACATCAAATTCGGCTGAACCGTTAAAAATCAAGTCGTCCTCGAGCAGGGCGCATTGCTGGGCGGCGTTGGCAGCGGCGGAAAAGTCGATCGGGCTGCCGAGCTGTTTCGCCTGTTCCACGTCGCGCCAGTATAAAATAAAGTCTTTATACAAAAGCGGGATCGTTAAATGCACGCGGCGCGCCGGCTCGGAAAGGCTCAGCTCTTTGCCGTGGAAGCTCATGTCCCCGTGCTCCGGGTTCGTATAAATATCGTTGGCGACCGATTGGACACCTTCGCCGAGCGGACCGTACAAATCGATAAACCGGCGGCCGACGAGCTGGCGTCGCGCCGTTTCAATGACTAGTTCGTCAAGCTCGCTCCATTGGCTGCTTGTGAGCGGGGCTTCTGGGTACAGCTTCGTTTTATCCATGTTTTCTCTCCTTTCTTATCTGTGTTTTAAGCTGCCGACTGTCAGCTGCCGTCTTGTTCCAATCGATGGGCGATCCGGCGCCGATGTGGCGGGCGGGGCGGCGTAT
The DNA here is from genome assembly GCF_000733845.1 of Geobacillus vulcani PSS1. Taxonomy (GTDB): domain Bacteria; phylum Bacillota; class Bacilli; order Bacillales; family Anoxybacillaceae; genus Geobacillus; species Geobacillus vulcani. The sequence continues at coordinate 121,402 of NZ_JPOI01000001.1, read as the reverse complement.
TGCGCTAGTTTTACATATTCTTTTTGATTTTCTTTTTCGTCCGTTGGCGTTGCGGCGGCGAAGGAAACCGGCGCGTCCAATGCGCGATTCAGCGCCTCAAGGGCGTTTTTCATCTGTTGGTAATCGGCAGCGGTCATGTCGCGCAGCGCCGCAATCGTCGATTCATGTTCCGTCCCTTTATAGTGGAAGAGGGACAAATCGAGATGCTCCAAAAAGTTGTGCAAGCCGAATTTTTCAAGGCTGATGTCTTGCAACAGGCGCAAAAAGTCGCCGTTTTCCCGCGATAAGAATGCTTCGTCCGCCAATGCCTCCTCCAACTTTGGCAGCAAGGCGGCCAAACGGTCAAACCGGTGTTCCTCTTCTTCGTAAATATGATGCCAATACAGCCGTTCATGGTCGTCCGCGGCTTGTTCAATCGTCGGTTCTAAAATCGCTTGAAACTGGCCGAGCGCTTCTTTCGACCGGCTGAGAATGGCGTGAACTTCCCTTAACGTGTCGTGCAATGAACTCCCTCCCCAAACATGGTCGTATACCATCTTTTCCATATTGAAAGAGACGTAAACATCTCGGCCCCTTCGAACGTCACCTTTTGGCCCAGTGTGGAATAAAACAGAATAAGGAACATTGCCCACTTGATATGCGACGCGATTCCGGCGATAATGGAAACGGTGTGGAATGAATGCCGCTGGGCGGCACGGAAGAAGTAAAGAAGGTGACAGAACGATGGAACATGCGGAACATATTTATCAAAGACTCGTAGAGATTTGTGGAGAAAGAAATGTCCTTCGCGATGAGCCGATGAAAAACCATACATTGGTGCGGATCGGCGGCAAGGCCGATTTTCTCGTCTGGCCGGAGACGTACGAGCAGGTCATTGAGGTGTTGCGGCTGAAAGAAGAGTACGGCCTGCCGTTTACGCTTCTTGGCAACGGTTCGAACGTCATTATCCGCGACGGCGGGCTGCGCGGCATTGTCATGCAACTGAAGCATTTGAACCGCATTTGGCGTGAAGGAAACAACGTGATCGCCCAAAGCGGGGCGGATATTAAAGCGGTGTCGCGGTTCGCGCTCGAACAACACCTCACCGGGTTGGAGTTTGCCTGCGGCATTCCGGGATCGGTCGGCGGGGCGATTATGATGAACGCCGGAGCGTACGGCGGTGAAGTGAAAGATGTGCTTGACCATGTCAAAGTGGCGACGCTCGCCGGTGAGTTGAAAACGCTGAAAAATGAAGAGCTGGAGCTTGGCTATCGAACAAGCTTGATCAGCCGGACGCATGATATTGTGCTGGAAGTGGTCTTTGCGCTCCAGCCGGGCGACTATGCGCAAATCAAGGCGAAAATGGATGATTTAACCTTTCAGCGCGAATCGAAACAACCGCTTGAGTATCCGTCGGTCGGAAGCGTGTTTAAGCGTCCGCCGGGCTATTTTGCCGGCAAGCTCATCCAAGACAGCGGCCTTCAGGGAAAAGGATTCGGCGGCGCGGAAGTGTCGACGAAGCATGCGGGATTCATTATTAACAAAAACAATGCGACCGCTGCCGATTACATTGCGACGATCGAAATGGTGCGCAAAACAGTGAAAGAAAAATTCGGGGTCGATCTGGAGTTGGAAGTCAAAATTATTGGCGAGGAATGACGGAGGATCCGAATCCGGTTTGCGGGTTCGGATTTTTTCATTTCAACGAGAGGAAAAATGAAACCAACGGCCAATAGGTAAGAAAAGGGGTTATGAATGGGGGAAGAGGATGAACCTTTATTTCATTATCAATCCAGCCGCCAAAAACGGCCGGTCCGTGTCCATTTGGAAGCAGCTGCAACCGTTGCTGGATCGGGAAGGAATCGCCTATCAGGCGTATTGGACGAGCCGAAAGGGAGAGGGAAGGGAAATCGCCCGACGAATCGGCGAGGAACGTGTTGAGCCGACGGTGATCGCGGCTGTCGGGGGCGATGGGACGGTGCATGAAGTGGTGAACGGCGCGGGCATGTTTCCGCACGTGGCGATAGGCTGCATTCCCGCCGGAACGGGAAATGACTTTGTCCGCGGTTTCCGTCTGGCCCGAAAACCGAAACAGGCGCTCCAACGGCTGGTGAATGGCGCTCGGTCCGGCAAGGCTTGGGCTTTCGATCTCGGCCGTTTTGCCAGCAGCGCCGTGCCGGACGGCGTGTTTGCCAGCAGCATCGGCTGCGGATTTGACGCCCACATCGCCCGCGCGGTCAACCGCTCGAAATGGAAGGGAAGGCTGAATCGCTTCGGGCTTGGGGCGCTTACTTATGCCGTTTATTTAGTGAAGGAGCTGTTTTGCTATCAACCAACGAACCTCGAACTTTTCATTGACGGACGGGCTTATTCGTTTCCTAAAGCTTGGATGGCGACGGTGTCGAACCATTCGTACTACGGCGGTGGAATGCGCATCGCTCCGTCAGCGCGGGCGGACGATGGCCTGCTTCATGTGACGGTTGTCGGAGCGATTTCCCGCTGGAAAATTCTTGCCCTGTTTTTGTCCGTATTTTGGGGCGGACATGTGCGGATGAAAGAAGTTTGCGTGTTCGCTGGACGAAACGTGTGCATCCGCCCGACAGCCCCTGTTCCTGTTCACGCGGATGGGGAAGAGGCGGGAGAAGGGGAAGTGTCGGTTTGGATAGAGGCTAGAGGACTGAAAGTGATCGGCGCGGAAACGACCTGAACGGTTGAGACGTATATAAAGAAAACGGTGGCGAGGGGAGGAAGACGATGGGAAACGGGTAGCCATGCTCGATTTTGTCTTCTATGTTGTGTTTCCGATCGTTCCCCGTATCTCGAAAATCATCTCGGAGCGGGAGAACCGTCATCACCCGGCGTGAGTGTGAAGGAGAAGTCCGACGAAGAGGGGAGCTATGCATGGCGAAAACGGCTGCTTCCAACGCGCGTTGGAAACAGCCGTTCTTATCTGAAACCGGGAAGAATCTCCATTTCCGCGTGTACGCAGGTGGCGGGAGTGTGTCATTCGAAACTCATTTCTTTTCTTGCTTGTTCTGTTTCCCGTGGACTGCCGGATGGTCGGCTTTCACTTGCGGTGTGGCCGCCTTCTTCAGTTGGTGTGAATGGGAAACCGAGATGTGGGCCTCTGCCTGTTTCGAGACATGGGCCTCTTCGTGTTTGTTCACAGCGGTCGCCGCTTGGTGTTTTTGGCCGTTTGCTTTGGCGCTGGCAGCAGCATTCCGGTGAACATTTTCTTTTGTTTCCATATTGATCACTTGCATGGGGGACGATTTCGTTTCTGCTTTTATGCCGGTGTTCGTTTGTTCATTTTGCTGAATCGCTGTCTCGTCTTTCACCGGTGCGGATACAGTAGCTGGCTTTTCCGTTTCGGTTGATTCAGGAGCGGATGGCGCGCTTTCGTTTTTCGATTCTTCCGTTTCGTCCGTTGGCGTTGTCGTTTTGTTGTTCGTTTCCTCTACCTCACCGCTCCGTTGTGCTTGTTTCGCCAGCCGCTTTTCGATTTTATTTTCCAGTTTTTGTTTCGCTTTTTCAATGTTGCGGGCGAGCACCTCTTTGGCGTGCGGGTTTTTCACCCGTTCCAGTGCGGCTTGCAAAGCCGTGATGTTTTGCGAAAATTTTTCTTCCAGCTGTTGGCGCAATGCTTCGGCATCAGGTTTTGCAGTTTCCTCGCTTGGTTCATCCGCTTGTTTTGTTTTTTCATACACATTCCATGCTTGATCTTGTTGTTTCAGGGCATTGGCGAGCACTTCTTTTGCCTGCTCGACGTCTCCGCGTTCAAGCAGCGCCTTTGCTTCGGCTAGCCGCTCTTCAGCGAATTCAGCGAGCCGTTTCGCCTTTTCCGCATCGTCAAACGTGAGGGCAAGTTCGATTTTTTCCATCATGGTTTTGACAAAGTAGAAAAAGTCGCCTGGCAACAAAACCGGGACGTCGTGGTTGACACCGGCCTCTGCTTCGGTTGCCGTGCTGCCGTCTGTTTTCCCCTCGATTCCTGTGCTGGCGAACACCGCCGGGCCGTAAGGAGCGAGCGCAACAGCTGCGGCGAGTGCGCTTGTTGATAGTATGCGAGGGAGCGAAAATCGCTTGTTCATCATCATTGTTCCTCCTTTTGCTTGATCGAATGTGAGATGTTTCGCTATAGCGATTTCGCCGTTGGCGAGCCTTTTTTCGACTGTGGGAGCGAAAAATCGGGCGAAAGGAGTAGAAAAATAGTAAAGAAAGGGAAATGGTGAGATTCCCTTCACGGTTTGGCAGTTAGCCGCCTGTTTGGTATAATGGAAACAAGTTTGGTAACGACGATATCCAAGGCGACTCCTGCCAATCCGTTTGGTGGGAGTTTGTTTTTGCGATGAGCGCCTAGTGGGGCTTAACGTGATCAGGAAGCACCGGCCAATGCCATGCCGAGCAGAAACGAAAGGAGCAAACCGGTCATGACGGAGCGGGTGGATGACATTGTAGATGTTTGTTTATTGGCGGGAAAATTGATGCTTGAAAGCGGTGGGGAGACATACCGGGTGGAAGATACGATGGGGCGTATTGCCGCTTCGTTTGGTGTCTCCCGCTCTCACAGTTATGTGACCCCAACGGGCATCATGTTTTCCGTTGAGGGAACGAATGTAACACGGTTTATTCGCATTTCCGAGCGTTCGACCGATTTATCCAAGGTGGCGCTTGTCAACCACATTTCCCGCCGCATCAGCAGCGGCGAACTGTCGCTCGATGGAGCGCGCAAAGAACTGGAACGTGTTCAGCAACAGCCACTCGGTTATCCGCTTTGGCAGCAAACCGCTGCCGCAGCGGCGGCGAGCGCTTGTTTTGCCTCGCTGTTAGGCGGCATGAATCATTTTCTCCCTTCCCTTCTTTCCGGTGGAATGGCGTTTTGGTGTTTTGAAATGATGCATCGGCTCGTGAAAATCCGGTTCTTCGCTGAATTTTTTGCCGCTTTTGTCGCCGGTGGGATCGTGTTGTTGATGGAAAGGGCCGGATTTGTCGGAGACATAGGAAACATGATGATTGGCTCGGTGATGCCGCTCGTGCCGGGGCTGGCGATTACCAATGCGGTGCGCGATTTAATGGCCGGCCATTTGATCGCCGGTTTGTCGCGCGGTGCTGAAGCATTTTTAACCGCGTTTGCGATCGGCACCGGCATTGCCTTTATTTTATCGATTCGTTAGCAGGGAGTACTGATGATGATTGTGCAGCTGTTGCTTAGCTTTGTGGCGTCATCGCTGTTTGGCGTCATTTTCAATATTCCGAAACGATTGCTGCCTCACAGTGGATTTGTCGGCATGAGCGGCTGGGCGATGTATATGGCCGCCGCCCGGTCGGGGGTGGACGGTGTTGCTGCCACGTTTGTAGCGGCGTTTTTCGTCGCTTTTGTAAGCAACGGGTTCGCCCGCCGCTATCGAACGCCGGCGACTATTTTTGTCGTGTCCGGCATTATTCCCCTTGTGCCGGGCGGAACAGCGTTTGAGGCGATGCGCCATGTTGTCATGAACGATTACAATGCGGCCATTTCACTAGCGGCGAAAGCGTTCATGATTTCTGGGGCGATTGCGATGGGGCTCATTTTTTCTGAGGTCGTCAACCAACTGGCAAAACGTCGCCCTTAACTGCGTGTAGTTGTTTTTTCCAATCATTTGCCTATCGTTGTATTTGTTTGCTTGAATATTATAATGAATATAACCATGTTTTTTCTATTGATTTTAAACAGCGGGGGAGAGCGGGATGAAAGAAATTGTCCAGCAGATGAAAGCGGAGCTATGGGAGATTTTCGATCACCTTCATCGTCATCCAGAAATCAGTTGGGAGGAGTGGCAGACGACGGAATTTGTTCGTCAGGAGCTGGAGCGCGAAGGGTATCGGGTGCGGACGTTTGCCGATTGCCCGGGCGTGGTGGCAGAAATCGGCGCCGGCCCGTTTACGGTCGGGGTGCGCAGCGACATGGACGCTCTTTGGCAAGAAGTCGACGGCGTTTGGCAGCCGAACCATGCGTGCGGGCATGACGCTCACATGACGGTCGTGCTTGGGGTGGCGAAATTGCTTCGCCGCATCGGCTATGAGCCGCCCGGGACGCTCCGGTTTTTGTTTCAGCCGGCCGAAGAAAAAGGCACAGGGGCGTTGAAGATGATGGAAAAGGGAGCGGCCGATGGCTTAGCGTTTTTGTATGGCGTTCATTTACGTCCGGTTCAGGAAGTCAAAAGCGGATACGCGGCGCCGGCGATCCTTCACGGGGCGGCGCAATGCATCGAAGGTCGAATTCGCGGTGTAGCGGCGCATGCCGCGCGGCCACACTTAGGCGTCAACGTCATTGAGGTCGGCAGCGCCATTGTCCAAGAGCTCGGCAAAATTCATATCGACCCACAAGTGCCAGCGTCGATCAAGATGACAAAGTTTCACGCTGGTGAAAAAGATGCGAACACGATCCCGGACTACGCGGAATTTGCCCTTGATTTGCGGGCGCAAACGAACGAGGCGATGGAGCGGCTCATCGAGGGGCTGCGCCATGTGATCAACGGGGTCGCTGCGATTTACGGAGCTGATATTGAGCTTATTGAGCGGACGCGCATCGTCGCCGCTAATCCTGATCCAGATGCTGTGCGGCTGATGGAGGAGGCGATTATCACGACTTTGGGGACGGAAAAGTGCGTTCCGCCGGTCGTGACGTCGGGAGGGGAGGATTTCCATTTTTATTCCTTTAAAAAACCGGAGCTGAAAACGACGATGCTCGGATTGGGATGCGACTTGCATCCGGGGCTCCATCACCCGAACATGACATTCCGGCGCGAGGATTTGCTTTCCGGCGTGGAAATTTTGGCGCGGGTTGTGATGAATACGTTTGCGATGTTTGTGCCGCAGGGGGAGAACGAGCGTGCCTCTGTCGCTGCAAATCATTGAGACGATCGAACAGTTGAAAGAGATGGCCAGGCTTGAGGAGGAGATTTGGGGAACAGCACCGATTCCGCTCCATCAAACGCTGACGGCGGCGAAAAACGGCGGCTTGATCATCGGGGCGTATGCGGACGGGAAGCTCGTCGGCTTTGTCTACAGCTTTCCTGGGTTTCGGAACGGGGAAGTGTATCTTTGCTCCCATATGATGGGGATTGCCGAATCGTTTCGTGATCGTGGCCTCGGCTATCGTTTGAAAATGAAACAGGCGGAAGAAGCGCGACGGCGTGGTTATCGGGTCATCCGCTGGACGTACGATCCGCTGCAAAGCCGCAACGGCTACCTGAACCTAGCGAAGTTGGGGGCGGCAGCCGTCGGCTATGTGGAGAATTGCTACGGCGAAATGAATGACGTGTTGAACGGTCAACTGCCGTCCGACCGCTTCATTGTCGAATGGCGGCTTGATGAGCGTCCGACCGGGGAGCGGAGCTTGGCTACAGCCGATTTTCTCAAGGCCAGAAGTCTGGCGGTGCTCGATGCAGACCAAAAGGCTGACGGCCTGTTGCGGCCGGTGCTGAAGGACGTCGATGAAAAAGCGGCGCCGTTATTGTTGGCTGCGGTTCCGCTTGACTTTCCGCAGTTGAAAGAGCGGGATCTGGCGTTGGCGCTTGAGTGGCGGCTGACGACGCGCGCTCTGTTTCAGCGGCTGCTCACGGAAGGCTGGATTGCCGCCAGCGCTTGGCGCCGTTCCGGGGAGCCGGCGATGTATTACATATGGATGCGGAGAAACGAATGGCTGCCGCAGAAAGGGGAAGAGGAATGACGATCAGCATTGAGTACGTCATATTGCGCCATTTGCACATGGAGTTGAAGTCGCCGTTTACAACGAGCTTCGGCACGTTTCAAACGAAAGAGTTTCTTTTAGTGGAAGCGGTCGATCGCGACGGCGTTTCCGGCTGGGGCGAATCGGTCGCGTTTGCCGCCCCGTGGTACAGCGAGGAAACGGTGAAAACGAACTGGCATATGCTCGAGGACTTCCTTGTCCCGCTTGTGCTGGCGGAGCCGATCGATCATCCAGAGGAATTGTCCACGCGCTTTGCCGCCATCCGCCAAAACCATATGGCGAAAGCGGCGCTTGAAGGAGCGGTGTGGGATTTATATGCCAAGCGGCTCGGCGTCCCGCTTTATCAAGCTCTCGGGGGGACGAAAAAGGAGATTGAAGTCGGCGTCAGCATCGGCATTCAGCCGACGGTGGGCGACTTGCTGCGGGTCATTGAACGGTATGTGGCGCAAGGATATCGGCGAATCAAGGTGAAAATAAAGCCCGGATGGGATGTCGATGTCATTCGCGAGGTGCGGCGCGTGTTTCCGAACGTGCCGCTCATGGCCGATGCCAATTCGGCGTACACGCTTGCCGATGCGGATCGACTGAAAGCGCTTGATGAATTCGGATTGATGATGATCGAACAGCCGCTTGCCGCCGATGATCTCATCGATCATGCGCGATTGCAGCCGCTCCTTGAGACGCCGATTTGCCTTGATGAAAGCGTTCGTTCCTATGACGATGCGCGCAAGGCGCTGGACCTTGGCAGCTGCCGCATCATCAATATCAAAATTGGGCGTGTCGGCGGGCTTGGGGAGGCGAAGCGCATCCACGATCTTTGTGCTGAGCGCGGCGTGCCGGTTTGGTGCGGGGGAATGCTCGAAGCGGGCGTCGGGCGCGCCCACAATATTGCGATCACGACGTTGGAAAACTTTACCCTTCCTGGCGACACCGCCGCGTCGTCCCACTATTGGGAGCGGGATTTGATCATTCCGGAAGTCGAAGTGGATGACGGCTTGATTCGCGTGCCGACCGCTCCTGGCATCGGCTACGACGTCGACCGCCGCCAAGTCGAGCGGTATACGCAGTTTTCCAAGGTGCTGCATCAGGCGACGACATAAAGCGGATGGCATTCAATACGCCTTTCAAGGAGTTTACATAAAGGGGAAACGAAAAATGATCATAAGACCCATTGACGTTAGCGACGCGGAAACGGAGAATTTGTCAACGAATATTATATGTACAAACTGTTATAGCACTCATTTTCAGCTGGCCCAAAACGCGTTGGCGCTTTGGGCCAGCTCTTTGTTCGTGGCGTTACACCCGTCCGATTCCGGTGTTCGCTTTGACGACAATTTCGGTGTATTTCTTTTCGTCCGCTTTTTTCGACGAAACGAGCGTGCCGATGACGGCGCCGATAAAGCCAAGCGGGATCGAGATGATGCCCGGGTTGGCGAGCTTAAAGAGCGGTTCGCCGACGAAAATGGCGGCCCCTGGCTGCGGCGACCAGACGTTCGGGCTGAAGAAGACGAGCACCAAGGCGCTGATAAGCCCGACAAGCATCCCTGTAATCGCTCCAGTCGTGTTAAAACGGCGCCAGAAGATTGTGAATACAATCGTCGGCAAGTTGGCGCTTGCGGCGACGGCAAAGGCGAGCGACACAAGGAAGGCGACGTTCATTTTTTGCGCAAACAGCGCCAACAAAATCGAGAGTACGGAAACGCCGACCGACGCCCAGCGGGCGGCGAGCATTTGTTCTTTTTCCGTTGCTTGGCCGCGCCGCAAAATATGGCTGTAAAAATCGTGGGCAAACGCCGAGGCGGCTGACAGAACGAGCCCGGCGACAACGGCCAAAATGGTCGCAAACGCGACAGCCGAGACGAAGGCGAACAAGAAATCTCCGCCAAGGGCTTCGGCCAACAGCGGGGCGGCCATATTGCCGGCCGGGTTGGCGGCGACGATTTTGTCATAGCCGACGAACGCGGCGGCGCCAAACCCTAAAAAGATCGTCAACACGTAGAAAGTCCCGATGATCCATGTCGCATAAACGACCGATTTGCGCGCGGTCGGCGCGTCTTTGACCGTAAAGAAGCGGATCAAAATATGCGGCAGCCCGGCCGTCCCCAACACGAGCGCCAAGTTGAGCGAAAGGGTGTCAAGCGGATCCTTAAATTTATTGCCTGGATTTAAAAACGCCTCGCCAAGCGGTGTGGCGGTTTTGACTTCATGGAACATTTTGGCGATGCTGAAGTCGAATTTGGCAAAGACCATTAAGGAAATGATAAACGTACCGACCATCAACAAGACGGCTTTGACGATTTGCACCCAGCTCGTTGCCGTCATGCCGCCGAAGACGACGTACACCGTCATCAAAACGCCGACGATCAAGACAGAATAAACGTAGTCTAGGCCCAACAGAAGCTTGATCAGGCCGCCGGCGCCGACAAGCTGGGCGATCATATAGAAGGTCGAAATGGCGATCGTATTTAACGCCGCGACGCCGCGCACTTTCTTATCATCAAAACGGGCGGCGATCATATCGGCCATCGTGTACTTGCCGAGGTTGCGAAGCGGTTCGGCAACGATGTACAAGACGACGAGATAAGCGACAAGGAAGCCGATACTGTAAAAGAAGCCGTCAAATCCTGTCAGCGCGATCATGCCGGCGATGCCCAAGAAGGATGCAGCGGACATATAGTCGCCGGCGATGGCCAGCCCGTTTTGCCAGCCGGTAAGACTGCTGTCGGCCGTATAAAACTCGCTGGTGGTTTTGGTCCGTTTCGAAGCGTAATACGTAATGATCAACGTCAGGGCGACGATGACAAGAAAGAGGAAAAAGGCCAGCCCGTGCATTAGGCGTTTCCTCCTTCCTTTGCTTCTTGCTTCACTTGCTCGACGATGTCATCAAATTGTGCTGCGCGTTTCGAATAAAGAATGCATAAGGCCCATGTCATGACAAATTGCGCAAAGGCAAACAGCCAAGCCCAGCTGACCGGTCCGATCGCCGGCGCATTGAGCGCTTTCGAGTACGACGTTAATACCGGAAGGGCGAAGTAAAAGACGAAGAAGAAGATGGTTGCCGGGATGATAAACCGCTTCTTTGCCTGAATGAGTTCGCGAAACGAAGCGGATTGGGCGATGGCTTCATAGTTGATGCCCCCTTCACCGGCTAATGATTCCTTTTTTACTGCCATCGTGATCCCTCCTTGTTTGTGTTAAAGCGTTTGTGAACTACCCACCACTTATCGCCCTTATGGGTCGCTTGAAGTGGGGGCTTCTCGGGTAATCCCGTCTAGTGACAGGAAATGGACCGAGCGATCCCTCTCGTTCCGAGAGTTCATCCTACCTCTCCCACCTGCTCACTGGGCTGTCGCCCTTCACGCTCCTTGAGGGGGAGACTTCTTTCGGAAATTACGTTAAAAAGGGCAATGGAACGTTCTGCCGCAAGCGGTGGATGTGAATCCCCCTTTCTTGACACAAATTTGTCACATATTCATTATACATTTATCTGAAAAATTTGTAAATTAATCTTTTTTGTTATATTTAGAAAATATTTTGGCTTTGCCGCACAAAACGGAAAAAATTTTTTGCTGTTTTTCTTATTTTCGCACTTTACAAAAAAACGAGGATCATGTAGAATGACAACTGTATTCGACAATAAAATTCAACAATTTTCTACAAAAAACGACAAGGGGAGACATCTATGAATTTGTTTCGTAAAAAACCGATTCAGTTGCTCATGAAGGAATCGGGGGCAAAAGGAGCCTCGCTGCGAAAAGAGTTAGGGGCATTTGATTTGACGATGCTTGGCATCGGCGCCATTATCGGGACAGGCATTTTCGTCCTGACCGGGGTGGCGGCGGCGGAGCACGCTGGTCCGGCTCTCGTTCTTTCGTTCATTTTGTCTGGGTTGGCGTGTGTGTTTGCGGCGCTTTGTTACGCAGAATTTGCCTCAACCGTGCCAGTGTCCGGGAGCGCTTACACTTACAGCTATGCCACGTTTGGTGAGCTCATGGCTTGGATTTTGGGATGGGATTTGATTTTGGAATACGGAGTTGCTTCGTCGGCGGTCGCCGTCGGTTGGTCCGGCTATTTCCAAGGGCTGCTTTCCGGTTTTGGCATCGAGCTGCCGAAGGCGCTAACGAGTGCGTATGATCCGGCAAAAGGAACGTTCATCGATTTGCCGGCGATTTTAATCGTTCTGTTCATTACGTTTTTGTTGAATTTAGGCGCGAAAAAAATCGGCTCGTTTTAATGCGGTGATCGTTGCCATTAAAGTGGCGGTTGTGCTGCTCTTTTTGGCGGTCGGCATTTGGTATGTCAAGCCGGAAAACTGGACGCCGTTTATGCCGTATGGCTTCTCTGGCGTGGCGACCGGCGCGGCGACAGTCTTTTTCGCTTACATCGGCTTTGATGCGGTATCGACGGCGGCGGAAGAAGTGCGCAATCCGCAGCGCGATATGCCGATTGGCATCATCGTTTCGTTGCTTGTGTGCACCTTGTTGTATATTGCGGTTTCGCTCGTATTGACAGGTATCGTTCCGTACGAGCAGCTCAACGTGAAAAACCCGGTGGCGTTTGCATTAAACTATATCCACCAAGACTGGGTCGCGGGCTTTATTTCGCTCGGAGCGATCGCCGGCATTACGACCGTCCTCCTTGTGATGATGTATGGGCAGACGCGTCTCTTCTACGCCATTAGCCGCGACGGTTTACTGCCGAAAGTGTTTGCTCGCATCAGCCCGACGCGCCAAGTGCCGTATGTCAATACGTGGCTGACTGGAGCGGCTGTAGCGGTATTTGCCGGCATCATCCCGCTCAACAAATTGGCCGAACTGACGAACATCGGTACGCTCTTTGCCTTTATCACCGTCTCGATCGGCGTGTTGGTGTTGCGTAAAACGCAACCAGATTTAAAACGGGCATTCCGCGTTCCGTTTGTCCCGGTCATTCCGATTTTGGCTGTCTTATTCTGCGGCTACCTCGTTCTTCAGCTTCCGGCGATGACATGGATCGGTTTTGTCTCGTGGCTGCTGATCGGTCTAGTGATTTACTTTATCTACGGCCGCAAGCATAGTGAGCTGAATGAAATGGCACGGACTGAAGAAAAGGTTGGATGAACGGCCAAACAATGAAAAGGGGGCTGTCCTCATGGGGGAACAGCCCTTTTTCCATTTCGTCAAACTTTTCGGCAACACCGCGTTTCACCCCTTTTTCCTTATTGGATTTATTATAGATGCGGCGAAGTCCTTGACGAAAAAGTCGCTGATTCATTTCTCGAATGTCGAGGAACAAGCCTGTGGCTTGCCTCCGTCACGCCTTGGCGTGACGAAAGACCGAACAACTGCCTGCTAGACCCATCTATGGGCCTGGAAGCGGCGTTGTTCGGTCGCCCGACAGTCGATCAAATTCTTGGTAAAACTTCAAATGGCATCTATATAGCTGGGAAAAACACCTGATTTTTTGCTGATGGAAGGCGTGTGCTCGGTGCGGCGTCGGACCTTTTTGGGAACCTGTGTTCACTTGCATATTTTGAGAAAATTCCCTTTGAACGACGGCCATATTTGGTTTACGATGGGCGAATAGTATAAAGAACGAGCGTCAGTCCGGCTTGTATAAGCGGGGTGAAAAGGGTGTTTGGGACATTATTGAAAAGAAGAGAGAGAACGCTTGAACAGACGGTTGCGGAAATTCAGCGGGGAAATGAAGCGTTGCGCAATGAGCTCATCCGGCAATATAAGCCGTTTATCGTCAAAACCGTCTCCAATGTATGCAAAAGGTTCATCCACGAGGAAGATGATGAAGCGAGCATTGGGCTGATCGCTTTTAACGAAGCGATTGAAAAATATGCGTTGCACAAAGGAGGTTCCTTTCTGTCGTTTGCGGAGCTGCTCATTAAGCGGCGCCTCATCGATTACATTCGAAAAGAGGTGAGAACGCGAGAGGCCATATGGCATGTCGAAGATGGAGAAGACGGCGAGCAGGCGGCGCAAACGTACGTAGATGCGAAATTATCGGTTGAGGAGTTTTATAGGCAAATCGAACAGGAACAGCGTCGGGAAGAAATTCTCCATTACCAGCAAGTGCTGAAACAATTCGGCATTCATTTTCACGATTTAGTCGAACAATCGCCAAAACATAAAGACGCCCGCCTCAACGCCATTCGCGTCGCGGAGCTGCTTGTGGCGAACGAGGAATGGCTCGCCCTGTTGTTTCGAAAAAAGCAGCTGCCGATCAAACAACTGGAAACGATGGCCTCGGTCAGCCGCAAGACGATTGAGAGAAACAGAAAATACATTATTGCGGTCGCGGTCATTTTGGCGGGCGATTACATTTACTTAAAGGACTATATAAAAGGGGTGCTTTCATCGTGAAAAAGGGGATTGTGCTGGAGTTGGATGAAGAGTTCGTCACGGTATTGACGCCGGAAGGAGAATTTCTCCGATTGAAAAAAGAAAAAGAATGCGAGATTGGAGAAGAGGTCAAAGCGAATGCGGTTGGCCGTCCTTTTCCGTTTCGCCGCCGTTCGTTTCGATATGCGCTCATAAGTGTTCTGACGGCGGCCGCGGTGCTCCTGGCGACTTGGATTCAATGTCCTTCCAATACGGTGTACGCCTACATGTCGATCGACATCAATCCAAGCATAGAAGCGGGTGTCGACGCGAAACTGCGTGTGTTGACGCTGAAGGCTTACAACGAGGAAGGAAAGAAGATATTGGCGGCGCTTCCGTCATGGAAAAATGAACCATTCTCTTCGGTAACGAAACAAATCATTGCGTTAAGTGAACAAAAGGGGTATTTAAAGGCAGGCGGGGAAGTACTGATTACGACAGTAGAAAAAGAACATAATACCTCTTCCGCACGTAGGCTGTCCGCTGAGCTTGCAGAAATTCAGCGTGCCGTCGCAGATGATCGGATCGTCATTACCGCGGCGAACAGTACGATGGATATGCGCAAACGGGCTGTCGAGAGGGGCATGACGACCGGAAAGTTGTTGCAAATTGAGAAAAAGGTGAAACTGGCTTCGCCGGCATCTGTCCGCTCGGCGCATAGCAACGGCCGTAAAGGAGAAGATGGAAAAGATAAAGACAACGGCAGAAAAAAAGGAAACCAAACGCCGGCAGTCAAAGAACAACCGGCACAACAGCCGCCAAAGAAACAGAACTATAACGAGTCAAAACCGAAACCATTGAAAAACGAAAAACAGTTGCCGAGCAAGCAGAAACATTCTGACTCGATCCAAGGAAGCCTCTCTCCTGAAAAAGAGAGTGATGTGAAACCGAAAAGCCATGGGAACGCCCGTCCGTTGCGGCCAGGCGCTCATGATGAAGCGAAAAAGGCGGCGAATGGGCGTGGAGGCGACGAGAAGGACGAGCGCCGTCCAGCACACATCGATCACCAA
The DNA here is from genome assembly GCF_000733845.1 of Geobacillus vulcani PSS1. Classification (GTDB taxonomy): domain Bacteria; phylum Bacillota; class Bacilli; order Bacillales; family Anoxybacillaceae; genus Geobacillus; species Geobacillus vulcani. Next base: position 106,310 of record NZ_JPOI01000001.1, on the reverse strand, counting down.
CAAAAACGGATGAATCCCAAAATGAAAAAAGCCGAGTGACCAAGCTCGGCTTTATTCCGTTTTTTGTCCTGCCAATTCGCTTTGCGCTTGAGCAATGAGCCGTTTCGTAATCTCTCCGCCGACGGAGCCGTTGGCGCGTGAAACGGTGTTGGCCCCAAGTTGTACGCCAAACTCTTGGGCGATTTCGTATTTTATTTGTTCCAACGCTTGTTCGATGCCTGGAACAAGCAGTTTGTTGCTGGAGCGAGCCATATGCCATTCCTCCTTGATCACTTTTTTGATGCGTCATGATTAGTATGGATAATTTCACAAAGAGATATGGATGGGAATTAAAGGAGGAGTTTTTCATTAAAAAAAGGATTGCAAACGTTTTCGGTTGTTGTTTATAATGAAAACGAGCAGATGATCGAAAACGTTTTGGAGGAATGGAAGTGACAACCATTAAAGATATTGCCAAGGCAGCGGGAGTTTCGATTACAACGGTGTCACGTGCGCTGAACGGCTATCCTGATGTGAATGAAAAAACGAGACAAAAAATCATGGATATCGCGAAGCAGTTGAACTACAGCCCCAATACATTGGCGCGCGGGCTTGTCATGAATAAATCGAAGACAATCGGGTTGCTTGTTTCTGGACTAACAAGAGAAAGTGCCAAGGATAATTTTACCTTTGAGGTGCTGGCCGGCGTCAATGAGTATGTCAGTGAAGTTGATTATGATATGGTGCTGTTCAGTACGACATCGACCAAGCAAAGAGAAAAAACGTATACACAGCTTTGCCGCGAGCGGCGCGTCGATGGGGCGATTTTGCAAGGGATCCGTACGGATGATCCGTATTTGCATGAGGTCGTGGAAAGCGATATTCCATGTGTCCTGATTGATATTCCCATCGAGTCCAAAACCGTTGGCTATGTGACAACGGACAATGTGCTGGGCGCAAAGAAAGCGGTGCGCCATTTAATTGAGCTTGGGCATAAACGGATCGCTATGATCAATGGATATGAATACGCATTTGTGAGTGAGCAGCGTGAGAAAGGATTCAAGGAAGCGTTGATTGAAGCAGGTCTGCCCGTACGCGAATATTGGATTGCCAATGGAGCGTTCCGCGAAGAAATCGCGGAGCAAGAGGCATTGAGGCTGCTTCAGCAATATCCAGAAATTACCGCTTTCTTTTGTGCAAGCGATTTAATGGCGCTAGGTGTCATCAAGGCCGTAAAACGGTTGGGGAAGCAAGTTCCTGATGATGTGGCCGTGATTGGCTATGATGACATTATTTTAGCATCCTATTCATCGCCTGCACTCTCCACCATCGCTCAAGACAAATTTGCCATGGGATATGAGGCTGCCAAGCTGTTGATTGATATGCTGGAAGGCAACGCTCAGTCTCATGTCAAGATTCTGGAAACAGAACTGAAAATACGGGGGTCAACGGTGAAAAAAGAGTGATGGAGGCTTTTTTCACCGCCCTGAGTCAGTTTCAGTTAGAATCCAAAACGTTTCGGATTTTTGTGTTGTCATGAAGACAGACTTTTTTGAATCATGAATGAAAACGTTTTGGAATTCGTTTGTGAAGCGTGATTGGCGCAGGAAAGACATCGTGCTGTTAAGCCGATGATGACAACCTAGAATCAGGGGGAAACAACATGGATTATCGAGTGATTAAGGAAAACGATGTGTTTTTATTGACGGATCAAGACGGGAATATTCCTGAACATCATCCGTACGGGCTAGGGCTGTATACAAAAGACACTCGTTTTTTGAGCAAATGGAGTTTGCGCATCAATGGGGAAGAACCGGTGCTGTTGGCGTCTGATGCGGCGCAAAATTATGTCGCTACCATTTTATTGACCAATCCTCATATTGAGCGGGACGGAGAGCTGATTTTGTGGCGCGAATCCGTTGAAATTGAACGCAAGCGATTCATTTATGCGGGTGTGCTCTATGAAACCATTAAGCTGAAAAACTATCATCCCAAGCCGGTGCAATTGGAAATCAGCGTGCACATGGATGTCGATTTTGCCGATATGTTCATCGTTCGCGGCTTTCAGACAGGAGAGGTGGGAAAGCGGACAGGCCAGACCATTGGGAAACGTTCGCTCACGTTCCATTATGAGGGAGCCGACGGAGTAGAACGGGCAACGAAGGTCAGCTGGGATCGAGAGGAGAAAGCCGTTAAGGAGCACGGGGAAATTGTTTTTGACTTTGCGCTCGACCGAGCGGAAGAGCAGACGGTTACGTTGGTGGTGGAGCCGATCATCGGCCAAACAGACAGAGTGGAGGTCATTCCACCGGAACAGGCGCTTCAACTATTGCAAGAATCATACCAACATTGGGAAGGGGAAACAGCGAACGTCATCACGGATGAACGACAGTTTGAGCGTTTAGTCCGCCGGGGCATCGGGGATTTGCGGGTGCTGCTTACGGATCTTGGCTGTGGACCATTTCCGGTGGCCGGACTTCCATGGTTTGGCGTTCCCTTCGGCCGGGACAGTTTGATTGCGGCCTTGCAGCTGCTCCCGTTCAACCATGAAATAGCTAAAGGTACGTTGTTGACAATGGCCCGCTATCAGGGAACGAAAGTAGACCCGTGGCGCGATGAACAACCTGGAAAAATCATGCATGAAATCCGATTCGGTGAGTTGGCCAATACGAATCAAATTCCGTTTACCCCTTATTACGGAACGATCGATGCGACGCCGCTCTTTTTAGTTCTGTTGGTGGAGTATGTCAAATGGACCGGCAACTTCGATCTCGTCCGGCAGCTTCGATCCAACATCGATGCGGCGCTCCATTGGATTGACCGGTATGGCGACCGCGACGGCGATTTATTTGTCGAGTATTTCCAGGAGTCGAGCAAGGGGATTGCTAATCAGGGATGGAAAGATTCAGGCGATTCGATTGTGCACGAAAACGGCGAGTATGCCCGCGCGCCGATCGCGCTTGTTGAAGTCCAAGGCTACGTTTATCACGCCAAAATGGGGCTTGCCGATATTTTTGAACAGCTTCAGGAAGCGGAAAAAGCGGAAGCGCTTCGAACGCAGGCGGAGGCTTTGAAAAAGCGCTTTGAAGAACAGTTTTGGATGGAAGACCGGAAATTTTACGCTCTCGCGTTAGATGAAAACAAAGCCCCTGTCAGGACGATTACATCGAACCCAGGTCATGTCCTGTTTTCGGGAATGCTCGAAGGAAAGCGGGCGGATGCTGTCATTGACACCCTTCTCTCAGAAAAAATGTTTTCGGGTTATGGCATCCGAACGATGGCCGAAGGAGAAGCGGGATATAACCCGATGAGCTATCATAATGGAAGCATTTGGCCGCATGACAACAGCCTTATTTTGCTTGGCTTAAGCAAACTGGGGCGGCGGTGCGAGGCAAAGACGGTCATTGAGGGGCTCATGGAAGCATCGATGCATTTTGAGTATGATCGCTTGCCAGAGTTGTTTTGCGGCTACAGTCGGTCAAATGGAAAACCGGTTCGCTATCCTGTCGCCTGTTCGCCCCAGGCGTGGGCGGCCGGCACGCCATTGGTGTTTGTCCAAGCGCTGTTAGGCTTGTTCCCCAATGCCATCGAGCAAAGCATTTATTTATCACCGACTTTGCTTGATTCCATGAATATGCTGAAAGTCGAGAATATCGCGATTGGCTCCGGGCGCTTATCACTGACGGTGATGCGTGAACATCAAGGCTGTCGTGTTCATATTGACGAAAACACGACAGGCTGGGACCTCATCATTCAACAATAACAAGGAAAGGTCTTCCTTTCCTTGTTATATAAAATACTTCATTGATAGAAAAAGGGAGGTTTTGATGGAGATGAAAAAATGGCTGGCAACAGTCGGCGCAGCATCAGTGCTGTTCGGCAGCCTTTTGGCTGGCTGCAGCGGAGGAGAGAAAGCTGAGCAAACGAATGGGGGAGGCAAAGCAGAAGAAAAAGTAGAAGTGACGTTGGCAGGTTGGGGCGGCAATCCAACGGAGCAAAAGTTGTTGAAACAAACGTTGGATGATTTTGAAAAAAAATATCCCAATATTAAGGTCAAGTATGAAGTCATTGCCGACCAGTATATGGATGTGATTAAGACCCGTTTAGCGGGCGGTCAAGGGCCGGATGTGTTTTACTTGGATGCATTTGAAGCGCCAGCCCTGATCGAAACGGGAGCCATTGAGCCGCTTGACAAATACGTGACGGATGAGTTTGATATTGATGATTTTGAAAAACCGATGCTGGATGCGTTTAAAGGGAAAGATGGAAAAATTTATGGGTTCCCGAAAGACTATTCGACGCTAGCACTGTTTTACAATAAAAAGATGTTCGAAGAAGCGGGTGTTGAAGTCCCGAAAACTTGGGACGAACTGCGGGAAGTGGCGAAGAAGCTGACAAAAGGGAAACAAGTATACGGATTTGGCGTTGCTCCAGAATTGGCTCGCTTATACTACATTGCTGAATCCAAAGGCGGCAAAGTTGTGACGGATAATAAAGCGAGCTTCGCCGATCCGAAAGTCGTCGAAGCGCTCCAGCCGATCGTCGATATGCATTTAAAGGATAAATCGGCAGCCCAACCGAATGAAGTAGGGGCGACATGGGGCGGTGAGATGTTCGGCCAAGGCAAGGCAGCCATGGTTATCGAAGGAAACTGGGCAATTCCGTTCCTGCAAGAGACGTTCCCGAACCTCGAATTTGGAACAGCTGAAATTCCGACCATCAACGGCAAAAAAACGACTATGGCTTATACGGTTGCCTATGTTATGAACAAAGATTCGAAAAAGAAAGAAGCCGCTTGGAAGCTGATCGAATATTTGACAGGAAAAGAAGGAATGAAAACATGGACGAGCAAGGGATACGCTTTGCCAACGCGCAAATCGGTCGCTGCGGCATTGGGATTTGACAAAGATCCGCTGCGTGCACCGCTTGTCGCTGGCGCATCGTATGCGACCGTATGGCAGAATGGAACGAACTTGCCGATTATTACGAACAACTTCAATAACCAATTTGTCAGCGCTTTCCTCGGTGAACGTCCGCTTGCTGAGGCGTTGAAAGAAGCGCAAAAAACGGCGAACAGCGAAATCGAAAGCAAATAAGGCGAATCAGCCCCTGGCAGACGGGGCATGCTCTGCCAGGGAGCTGTTCCTTTCTTTCTAACCGCAGCTATTTTTGGCTGCGTTAGAAAGAGAGGAATAGCGATTTTCGATTCTCGGCAAGGAGAGGGAATAAGATGAAAAGAATGGCAACGAAGCGAATGTGGCGTGAAGTGGGGACGAGCTACTTGTTTTTGTCTCCTACTTTATTTGTGCTGCTTCTTTTTATTATCGGCCCGATTTTGTTTGCGATTTTTCTAGCCTTTCATAAAGTGCAATTGTTGGGCACGACTTCGTTTGAGTTCGTCGGGTTGGACAATTTCCAGCGGATCGCCGATGATACTCGGGCCAAAATCGCATTATGGAACACGTTGAAATATGTCGTCATTGTCGTTCCCTGCCAGACCATTTTAGCGCTTGTATTAGCGGCGACATTAAATGCAGGGCTCAAGGGACAAAAGTTTTTCCGCATTGTGTACTTTTTGCCGACGTTGACGTCCTCGGCCGTGTTAACGCTCATTTTCATGTGGATGTACAACCAAAATGGACTCATCAATCACGTATTGAAAGCGGTTGGTTTGCCGACATATAACTGGATCGGCGATCCCGATGTAGCATTGAATGCCATTATGATCATGAACATTTGGGCGACAGCGCCGTATTTTATGGTCATTTATCTCGCCGCGCTGCAAGATGTCCCTGATTCCTTGTATGAAGCAGCGGAACTGGACGGAGCCAGCGCCTGGCAAAAGTTTTGGCATATTACCGTTCCCTATTTGCGGCCGGTGACCTCATTTGTCGTAGTCATGGGGCTGATTGGGACATTCCAGTTGTTTGACCAATCGTATATTTTCTCGGGCGGTTCTGGCGGACCGAACAACTCGACGTTGACGGTTGTGCTTTTGATTTACCAATATGCGTTTAAAACATTGGGGACAATGGGATATGCCGCTGCGCTCGCGTTTGCGTTAGCGATCTTGATTTTCATCGCGACATTGTTGCAACGGAAGTTGTCAAAAGAAGAGTCTCTTTACTAAGGGGATGAGCATGGATGAAAAAGAAAATGGGCATTGGAAAGCTGTTGCTGTATACGGTCTTGATCACATATGCCGTGATTACGATGATTCCGTTTTTATGGGCGCTGTCTTCGTCGTTTAAGACGCTTGAAGAAATTGTGAGCGGAACCATGTCCTTTATTCCGAAAAAGTTTACGCTTGATAATTATAAGCAGATTTTTGTCGAACAAGAGCTGTTTCCACGCTGGCTGCTAAACAGCGTTGTGGTTGCGGGAACTGTGACGGTGCTGAATTTATTGTTCAACTCTATGGCTGGCTATGCGTTGGCTCGGCTGCAATTTCCCGGCAGAAAACCGCTGTTTCTGATCATTTTGGCTGTCTTGATGATTCCAGCCCAAGTGACGATGATTCCAAACTATTTGATTTTGAAACAGCTCGGTTGGTTGAACTCGTATCAAGGAATGATCGTGCCGACGATGGTGAACGCTACGTTTATTTTCATGATGCGGCAATTTTTCATTAACTTTCCAAAAGAGTTGGAAGAGGCGGCAGAACTTGATGGACTCGGGCGGCTCGGGATCTTTTTCCGAATCGTATTGCCGCTTGCCCGTCCGGCGCTGGCGGCTCAGGCTATTTTCGTTTTTATGGGTTCGTGGAACGACTTTATGCGCCCGCTCATTATTTTGTCTGATCCGCAGCTGTTTACGCTGCCGCTTGGCCTCAACAGCTTCAAAGGGCAGTACATCAGCTATTGGAACTACATTATGGCGGCATCGATGGTGTTTACGCTGCCGGTGTTGGTCATTTACGCCTTTTTCAACCGCTACTTCATCAAAGGAATTTCGTTCACAGGCGGGAAATAATAGGTGTTTTGCACAATGGTTTACCGATCATGGCAAGAAGAAGGGGCTGTTCGCCAAACGGAAGGTTGTCCTCCTTTGGCGGCAGCTTTTTTTGATACGGCATATCCGTAAATGCTGAGCGGGCTGGCACTGCTTGGCGGTACTATCGCGATCTGGATGATCCGTCCGAACCCGGAAATAGATGAAGGAGAAAGAGGATGAAAGCGATCACATACCCAAGGCATCAAAGAGGTCGCTGCCGAACAAAGGCCCGATCCAAAAGGCCAATGCGACGAGTCGAACCCGAATGGCGAAACGGGGCATACTTTGGTTATTCCGAGACGTTTGGCGGGTATCCAGGTGGACAAGCTGAATATTTGCGTGTGCCGTTTGCCAACTTCACTCCATTTGTTGTTCTGGACGATTGTGAGCTCGAAGATGAAAAACGAATATGTATGCGTATGAAATTTTCGATAAAAAGATGGCTCCATTAAAATCGTACTAGAAACGCAGCGATGCATAAAGAACGTTCGGTCGAGACACGATAAGAAAAAATGCGGGAAGGAGGATATGTGTGACCAACATTGCGTTTCCAGTGGCCCGTTTGCAGGACGGGACGCTTCGCCAGCTCCAGCAGCTTGAACAGCGGCTGCGCGAAGAGACGGGAGAAGAAATTGTGCTTGTCGCTTATGAGCGAAAAACGGTGGATGAAGGGGAGACGAAACGATGATGAAGCGAAAAGTGAAATTCGACGCGGCCAAAAACAACAACAAAACGCCGACGGAAAGCTTGCCGGATACGGAATTTGCGGCCCAATACGCTGGTGAAGAAGACATGATCCGCGGCGCAAACCGCAATTCAAAAAAAGGACGCCAAGGAGGCGGCGATGGCTGATCAGAAGAACGAACGATTCTCACTGGTCCATGAGGAAATGGCGTTTGAATGGGGGGATTTCGCCGTTCATCAGCCATTTTGGCTGATCGAGGAACAAAAGCAAGCGAAAGAGAAGGAGACAAAACAAAAAAAGCTGCCGCGGTGAGGACGCCGTTTTGCGGGGAGCAGGTCGCCAAACGGACAAAAAAGAGCGCTGGAAGCAGCGCTCTTTTTCGTTTGGGCGTTTAAGCCGATGCAGATGATGCGAACAGTGAAGCAAGCGGTGCGGAAAAGACGGTCGCTCCGGCGCCAGATGGGTCAAAGTAGGCGACGATGGCCGTTGGCGCGAACGAGAGTTGCCTTGCAGCGAGATAACGCCCGACATCGACCGGCACAATTTCAACGATCGTATGCTTAAATAATTCCTTTTCCCCGAGCCCGAGGGCGGCAAAGTCCGCGCCGAGCGTCTCGGGATGTTCAAGCAGCGCACGGTAGACGGACGCGCGCGTTGATTTGTCCGTTTTTTCCTCCCACCACGGCTTGCGCGGTTTGTATTTTTGGTTGCGCAAGTAGTCATATTTCATGAGCGATTCGGCGACAGGCAAAGCGTCTGGCACAGAGGTGCGCAAAAACTCATGCAGACGGCGGAACAAGTCTTCTAACTGATGGCCGATGCGCGCCCAGCCGCGTTCATCCCAATACGTGCCAAACTGCTGGAAAAAGTCAAACGGCGATGGGAAGACGTCGGTCACCAAGTATTCAAGTGTTTCGTCCATCCGATGGGCGTTCCAGTACTTTTCCAGAACATCTTCCACCTGCTTGATGCGGATGACATCATCAAATGACAAGACATTGTTGGCGAGCACTTCGTATGGTGCATGGTCCATATACACATATCCGTACTCTTCGGCGCGCAGGCGCAGCCCGGTGCCGCGCAGCAGTTTCAAAAAGCCAAGCTGCAGTTCTTCCGGGCGAAGGGCGAACACGTCGTTAAACGTCTTTCGAAACGAGTTGTAGTCTTCTTCAGGCAAGCCAGCGATCAAATCCAAATGTTGGGCGATTTTCCCGCCTTCTTTAATCATTGTCACCGTTCGCGCCAGCTTGGCGAAGTTTTGCTTGCGCATAATGAGACGGTTCACTTCGTCATTGGTCGACTGAACGCCGATTTCAAAGCGGAACAGCCCAGGCGGCGCTTCCTTGTTTAAAAACTCGATCACTTCCGGGCGCATAATGTCGGCGGTAATTTCAAACTGAAATACCGTTCCCGGCGCGTGTTCGTCAATTAAAAAGCGAAACATATCCATCGCATAGCTGCGGCTGATGTTGAACGTCCGGTCGACGAACTTGATCGTCCGCGCTCCGTGCTTCATTAAATAGCGCAAATCATCCTTAATTTTTTCACGATCAAAATAGCGGACACCTACTTCAATCGAGGATAGGCAAAACTGGCAGCTGAACGGGCAGCCGCGGCTCGTTTCGACATAGACGATTCGGTTTGGAAGATGTGGGATGTCTTCCGGAAAGCGAAACGGCGACGGCATGTCAGCCAAGCGGATTTTGTTTCGCTGCGGATTGACGACGATGCGCTTTCCGTCGCGAAACGCCAGTCCGGCCACCTCGTTCACTTCTCCACGGCCATCTAGGGCAAAAAGAAGCTGTTTAAACGTTTCTTCCCCTTCGCCGATGACAATAAAATCAAACTCCGGCACTTGTTCCATCCATTCGCGCACATCGTACGACACTTCCGGGCCGCCAGCGACGATGATGACGTCCGGCGCTGCTTTCTTCAACAGCTTGACGACTTTGATCGTCTCTTCAATATTCCAAATGTAGCAGCTGAAACCGACGACATCCGGACGGCGTTGGTACAAATCCGTCACAATGTTCAGCACCGGGTCTTTGATTGTATACTCAACAAGCTTGACGTCAAACTCTGGCTGCGCGTATGCTTTTAAATAGCGGATAGCCAAATTCATATGAATGTATTTCGCATTTAATGTTGTGCAGACGATGTTCATCGCAGCAAACCCCCCTTTGCTGATAGAGGCAATTTGGGACTTTTTCATTTGCAGCTTTTACAGAGCCAATCGGCCTTTGATTGACTGTCGAGCGGGTGAACAACAACGCTTTCTGAATGACGCATAGGGCTGTGAGTGGGGGAGGGCCTCTGTCGACGCCTTGGCGCGACAGAGGCAAGTCACAGATTTGACCCTGTCCATTGAAAAAATAGACAAGTGGCTTTTTTCGTCAAAGATTTGTTGCCCTTTTTCGCTGCATCTATGATTCATACTAACCTTATTATTATAATGCAGTTTAGCCAAACAAAGAAGCAAAAAAACTTGTCGAACATTGCGGAAAAGATTTTTCGAAAATCTTCGTGAATCAAAGGAGGAGTAAATTTTTCCACAGCGAATATATATTTCGGAATGGTTTGAATGGACAAGGAGAGATGGATATGGCCCAAAGCCTTTCTCCTCGGGAAGAACAAAATGCATCGCCGGATGTGCGGTTGCTTGAAGAGGAAAATCGGCGGCTAAAAGAGCGGTTGAACAGCTATTCGGTCATTTTCGAGCGGTCGCTCGATGCGATCGTTATTTTAAATAAAAATGGTGAATTTGTCGATGTGAACGAAGCGGCGTGCAAGCTGTTTGAAATGGATAAGTTTTCGCTGATCGGCCGTTCGTTTTCTTCGTTCCTTGAACTCGTGCCGCCCGATATTTTGCTGTTTCAGCGCTCGATGTTGCAAAAATTCGGTTCGTTCAGCGATGAGCTGCTCATCAAGTTGCCAGACGGCAAAGTAAAGCATGTGGAATTTTCGATGAAAAAGGATGTATTCGACGAATTTGACCTTGTCATGATGCGCGACATCTCAGCTCATAAGGCGCTTGAGCGTGAACGCATCATTCATGAATTTTTGTTCCGTGACGTATTCAACCGCGCTGTTGACGGCATCGTCATTTTCGATGAATTTGGGCGGTTTATCGATGTCAATCCGGCGTTTTCGATGAGCTTGAACTTGGAGAAAGGAAAACTGCTCAATTTGTCGTTTCAGCAATTCGTCGCCCGTGAATGCGCCAATGAATTCGCTCGGTTGCTCGCCGAAGTGAAAGAAAAGGGAACGGCCAAAGGAGAGTTGTCGCTTGTCCGCCCGGACGGAACGGTGAAAATGTTTGAGCTGACGGCGACTTCCAACGTCTACAGCGGGTTTTACATGGCCATTATGCGCGATGTGACGGAACGAAAAAACATGGAAATCAAGTTGCAAAAAAGTGAAGAACGGTTCCGGGCTATTTTCGAGCAAGCGCATGAAGCGATCCTCATTTGGGACGATTTTGGCTGCATATTGAACGCCAATCCGGCGGCGAGCCGGACGTTTGAGCTGCCCTTGAATTTGCTTGTGCGCCGCAATTTGTTTGATTTTGTCGACTATGGGGACGAAAAGGTGAAACGCATTTTCAGTGAGTTCCGCCGCAAAGGGGAAATCCGTGACGAGCTGACGTTTCATATGCCAAACGGTGAGGATAAGCAGCTTGAGTTTACAATGAAAAAAGGAGCGATCGACGGGTACCACCTGACGATTTTCCGCAATGTGAGCGAGCGGCGGAAAATTGAGCGCGAGTTGCGCGAAAGCGAGCAAAAGTTCCGGAGCATTTTCGATCATGCAATGGATGGCATTTTGCTTTGGGATGCGCAGCATCGGATCATCGATGCCAATCCGGTTGTCTGCGGCATTTTTTCCGCTGAAAAGGAGGCGCTGCTTGGCCGGATGGTGGTCGAGCTCGTTCCGGAGCGGGCGCGCCGCCAGCTCAATAAGTTGCTTCAACAATGCCAACGCACCGGCGAAGCGAGCGGTGAGGTCGAATTTTTCGACAAGGGAAAAGGAAGGATTATTGAGTTTTCGCTGAAAAAGGAAGTGATTCCCGGCGTCGGGATGATGATGCTGCGCGATGTGACCGAGCGCAAGGAGATGGAATTGCAGCTGCGCAAGTCGGATACGCTCAACGTCGTCGGGGAACTGGCCGCCGGCATCGCCCATGAAATCCGCAATCCGATGACGGCGCTAAAGGGCTTTATTCAGCTGTTGCAAGGAAGCATTGAGGGCGACTATTCGATGTATTTTAATGTCATTATGTCGGAATTGAAACGAATTGAGTCGATCATCACCGAGTTTCTGGTTTTGGCGAAGCCCCAGGCGGTTCAATACAAGCAAAACGACATTTGCAAAATTATGCAAGATACGATCGATTTGATCAGCGCCCAAGCGATGATGCACAATGTGCAAATCATCGCGGATTTTGAAAACGGGCTGCCGCCGGTGTATTGCGAGCCGAACCAGCTGAAGCAAGTGTTCATCAACATTTTGAAAAACGCCATCGAAGTGATGCCAAAAGGCGGGGACATTACGGTGCGCATCACCCGCGCCGAGGGCTATGTGCGCATCTCCATCACTGACCAAGGATGCGGCATTCCAAAAGATAAAATCAAAAAGCTTGGCGAGCCGTTTTATACGACGAAAGAACGCGGCACTGGCCTCGGTTTGATGGTCAGCTATAAAATTATTGAAGAGCATCAAGGGAAAATTGAAGTGGAAAGTGAAGTCGGCGTCGGCACGACGTTCCATATTACGCTGCCAATCGAGCGAACGGAGAGGGAAGACGACGATGACGATTGAGTTTGCGATGTACCATTTTAAACAATTCGGGGAGATTTACATCGCCTCTGACGGCGAGGCGATTGTGAAAGTTGAGCTGTTTCCGGAAGAATGGCGCGCGTTCATCGGCGAACATCCGGCTGTTCAAAGCCGGTCGCTGCTTCTTGAACGCGCGCTTATGCAGTTGGATGAGTATTTTCACGGTCGACGCCAGGCATTTGACTTGCCGCTGAAGTGGAAGGGAACAGCCTTTCAAGAAGAGGTGTGGGCGGCGCTTTGCCGCATTCCGTACGGCGAGACGGCGACATACGCTGACATCGCCGCACAAATCGGCCGCCCAAAAGCGGTGCGCGCCGTCGGCCAGGCAAACCGGGCGAATGAACTGCCGCTCTTCGTTCCATGCCACCGTGTGATTGGCAAAAACGGCGCTCTCGTTGGCTATGCGGGAAGCCGCACCGATGTGAAGGCGAAGCTGTTGGAGCTTGAGCGGCGCTATAAATAGAGGAGGTCCTTGCATTCGCAGAATAGGCAAAGGATTTGGAAAGACTTGTAAGCGGATGCTGCAATGAAGTGGGCGGAAAAAGAGGCTGGCGGTGTGCCCAGAAGGCCGGTGATTTAAGGGGAAATACTGCTCTCCAACAGTGTTTCTCAAATTGAAAAACCTTGCAACGTCATCATTTTATTCCTGGTGATTTCTCACCAATCGAGCGAATCTGTTGTTTTTCACCAGCCTTCTAGAAGGCTGGTGAAAAGCCGTTATGTTTGCCGAATGGATGGAAGTTCGTCGGAAACGAAGAGCTGATTGTACAAGGCTTCTCAACTTGAGAAGAGCTGGTTTTGAGCCGCATTTTCATTCGATCCCCGGCCTCCTAGAAAAACGCGTCTGCCCCCGGGGGAGACATCCACGGGGGCAGCGATCGGGCGTTATTTTTTTTGCCAATGCGACAACGCGAGGGCGCCGACTAAAATGGCGCCTTTTATAATATCTTGGGCGTAATACGGAACGTTCATCATCGTCAAGCCGTTCAGCAACACGCCCATTAAAATCGAGCCGAACAAGGTGCCGACGACGTTCGGCTTGCCGGCGCCGAAGACAGAAAAACCAATGTAAGCGGCGGCGACGCTGTCCATTAAAAGCGAGGCGCCGGCGGACACTTGTCCGGTGCCGATGCGCGAGGCAAGGACGATGCCGCCAAGGGCGGCGAAAAAGCCGCTGATGACGTACGCGTACGTCCGGTAACGGTTGACCGGGATGCCGGAGAGTCGCGCCGCTTCCCGATTTTCGCCCGTTAAATAAAAGAGGCGTCCAGGTTTTGTATAGGTTAAAAACAAGTGGGCGGCAATGACGACAAACAGCATGAGCAAAACCGAAAACGGCACGCCGAACAGCTCTCCTTGGCCGATAAATAGAAAGGAAGGAATGAATTTGCCCGGCGCTGTGCCGCCATCAGGCAACGGCATGTCATTGTAGATCGAAAACCCTTTCGTATAGGTGAGCTGTACGCCGTTGATGGCGTACATCGTCGCCAATGTTGCAAGCAAATCCGGCAGTTTGAATTTGACGATCAACAGCGAGTTCAAAAGCCCGACAGCAATGCCGAGCAACAGCGGCACGAGCAAGGTGACGAAAATTTCTTGGCGGTACAGGACAAGCGCCGCAGCGCTGGCGATCGTTGCGAGGCTCACTGTCGAACCGACCGACAAATCAAAGCCGTCGACGATGAGCGAAAACGTGATGCCGATCGCCACCAACGTCACGATCGAAATGGACCGCAAAATGTCGCTGAAGTTTTCATACGTGAAAAAACGGTCTTGCGTGATGCCAAAATAGGCGATCACGGCCAGAATGGCGAGCAATGTCCCATGTTTATACAAAAACTCAAGAATAGACGGCGCCGTTTTTTTTGACGGCGTCGCGGAAACAGCTGGCTGATTCATGGATCTCACCTCCGCTGCAATAATAAACAAGCTGCTCGTACGTGAGTTCAGCGGCCGGCAGGCGGGCGAGCAGCCGACCGTCGACCATCACGTAGATGGTGTCGCAAATGTCAAGAAGCTCTTGACATTCACTGGAAAAGTACAGCACCGTTTTTCCTTCATCGGCAAGGGAGCGGATGATGGCAAACACGTCCTGCTTCGCGTGGACATCGATCCCTTTCGTTGGCTCGTCGAACAAAAAGACGCGTGCATTTGTGTTGAGCCATTTGCCGATGACAACTTTTTGCTGGTTGCCGCCGCTTAAGTGGCGGACGGCCGTGGCGCTTGACGGCGGATGGATGGCGAGCGAGCGCACGAGAGCATTGGCGGCTTCCGCTTCTTGTGCCCGCTTGATCCATTGCCAGCGCGCCAGGCGGGAAAGAAGGCGCACGGTGATGTTCGCCCGCACCGATTCGGGCAAAAACAGCCCTTGCTTGCGCCGCTCTTCGGGAATGAGGCAAACGCCGGCGGCGATGGCTTCATAAGGCGATGAGAACATATAACGTCTGCCATCTATTTCCCACTCGCCGGATGTGTTTCGATGGGCGATGAGGCTTTCAGCGAGCTCCGTCTTGCCGGCGCCGACCAAGCCGGCGATGCCGACGATTTCGCCGCGATGGGCGTATAGGTCGATGGTCGTGCCGGTTTTGTCAATCGTGATTCCGCGAGCGGCAAAGGCGATGTCGCTTCCATACGTACGTGCTTGTTTGGCGGAGGCTCTTCGCTTCGTCCCGGTCATATGAAGGACGATGTCTTCAAGCGACAGGCTGTCGGCGGCGCCGTGATAGACGACGCGGCCGTCGCGCAAAATCGTCAGCCGGTCGGCGATTTCTTGCACTTCTTTCAGCTTATGGGAAATATAAATAAAGCCGACGCCTTGCTGTTTCAGTTCATGAATGATGGCAAACAGCCGCTTCGTTTCCGCCTCGCTCAGCGCGGCGGTCGGTTCGTCCAAAATGATGTAGCGCGCGTTGGATGACAGCACCTTCGCGAGCACGATCAACTGCTTTTCGTGGAGCGAACAGTCGCGCACGAGCTTTGTCGGTGGGATGGAAAGGCCGACGCGGCGAAGGAGAGCGGCGGCCCGCTCTTTTTCTTGGCGCAGCGAGCGGATCGGCCGCTGCGTTGCGTGAGCGAGTTCATCGGCGGCGATGTTTTCGTACACTGGCAAACCGGGAAACAGCGCTGTGTCGACTTCTTGAACGACAAAGCCGATGCCGGCTCGTTTCGCGTCAAACGGCGAGGAAAACGCGCATGGGGCGCCGTCGATTGTGATCGTGCCGGCATCAGGCGAAATGGCGCCGGCCAACATGTTCATCAGCGTGCTTTTGCCGGCGCCGTTCATGCCTAAAAGGGCGTGGACTTCGCCCGGACGAACGTCGAAGTCCACGCCGTCAAGCACGCGCACGGCGCCAAATGATTTTTCCATGCCCCGCATTGACAACCCGTTCATTTTTTGTTCACCTGAGCTTCCAACGTTTTCATCCAAGGCGAGATGGCGACATTGGATTGCCCCCAGCCCGGGATGTATTGCGATAGCTCATTCATCGACACTTGTTTGTCCGGAAGGTCGGACCGTTTCACTAAATGCGGCTCAAGCGAGTAAATGTTCGGCGTTTTTTCGCCGGCGATTTTTTGATACGCGAACCGCACTTGGACGCGGCCGACTTCCGCCGGATCCGTCGCCGTCGTCGCGACCCATGGGCTGTTTGGTTTTTGGATCATCTGCAAGTCTTCATCGCTCAAATCGATGCCGTACACTTTGATTTCGGTGCGTCCAGCTTGCTCGATCGCGCGCGTCGCTCCTTTGGCGAACTCGTCCCATGTCGCGAAGACGGCGTCAATGTCGCCTTTGTTCGGGTATTTTTTCAAAATGGCTTCCATTTGCGTTTGCGTGTCCAAAGCCGTGTTGGCGCTGGCTGTACCGAATTTGGCGATTTCCTTAATGTTCGGGTAGCGTTTTTTGAACGCCTCATAAATGACGTGGCGCCGTTCCATTGGGGTAAAGCCGCCGACCCAAATCGTGACGATGTTGCCCTCGCCGTTTAAATCTTCGGCGAGCGTTTTTAACGTTTTCCAAGCGAGGCTATAGTCGTCTTGGTCGATGACGGTGACGCCGGGAATGTTCAAATCGTTGTCAAACGCCACGACCGGAATGCCTTTGGCGACGGCTTTTTTTACCGGACCTTCGAGCGCATCGGCGCGGCCGTGATCAAGCAAAATGGCGTCCACATTTTGTGTAATGGCCGTCTCCACGTACGAGGCCATTTTGGTTAAATCGTTGTCGGCGTTGTAAATTTGCACCTCGCCGCCGAATTTTTGCACTTGTTCCTTCACGCCGGCGATGTATTGCGAGGAGAATGTGCCGATGGACAGTTGCATAATGGCGGCGATTTTCACCGGCTTTTTCAGTTTTTCCGGAATGGCCGCCTGCTCGCTGCTTGCGGCGGTTGAACTGTTGGACGATGCGGCGTCGCCGTTGTTGTTCGTTTGTTTCGTTTCATTGGCCGGCTTGGCGCTCATGGCGTCTTGCTCGTTCGTGCAGCCGGCTAAGATGGAGAACACCGTAAAGAAAAGAAGAAAAAGGGACGATAAGGCCTTAAATCGTTTCATGCTGCTCCTCCTTTGCGAATAAAGATGGAAGCGCCGTTTCATAACGGCCGCGGATGATGCCTTTTTCGGTGATGATGGCGGTAATGAGTTCGTTTGGCGTCACGTCAAACGCCGGGTTGTACACGTTGACGCCTTCCGGGGCGATGCGCACCCCAGCCAGATGGGTCACTTCGTCCGGATGGCGTTCTTCAATCGGG
Source organism: Geobacillus vulcani PSS1 (assembly GCF_000733845.1). Taxonomy (GTDB): domain Bacteria; phylum Bacillota; class Bacilli; order Bacillales; family Anoxybacillaceae; genus Geobacillus; species Geobacillus vulcani. The sequence goes on along the minus strand of NZ_JPOI01000001.1, from coordinate 89,069 downwards.
ATGTCTGCGCCCGTTTTCGTCTTGATGTCGATCGTAGACAGCGGCGCGGCGACGTAAAACGGAATGCCGAACGATTTGGCGAGCAGGGCGAGGCCGAACGTGCCGATTTTGTTCGCCGTGTCGCCGTTTCGCGCGATCCGGTCGGCGCCGACGATGATGGCGTTAATGTGTTTCGCCTTGATCGTTTGCGCCGCCATGTTGTCCGTGATGAGCGTCACATCGACACCTGCTTGCATGAGCTCCCAGGCGGTCAGGCGCGCTCCTTGCAAAACGGGACGTGTCTCAAGGGCGTAGACGGATAGCTCGATTCCTTTTTCTTTCGCCAAATAAAATGGAGCGAGCGCCGTTCCGTAGCGGGCGGTGGCGATCGAACCGGCGTTGCAGATCGTCATCACCCGGGCGCCCGGACGGAAAAGGGACAAGGCGTATTCGCCGATGCGGCGGCACACATCCTCGTCTTCCACTTGAATGCGGATCGCTTCGTGAACGAGCGCCGTTTTCGCCTCGTTGACGGAAACAGCGTCCTGGACAGCGGCGATGAGCCGATCGAGCGCCCAAAACAAGTTGACGGCGGTCGGTCGGGCACCGGCCAGGTAATCGCGATCCCGTTTTAAGCGGCGACGAAATTCATCGATCGATTCGGTGTCGTAGCGTAAAGCGGCAAGCGCCAGACCGTAAGCGGCGGTGATGCCGATCGCCGGAGCGCCGCGCACCTTCAGCGTGGCGATCGCGTCGTAGACATCTTCCACGGTGTGCAAATCGATATATTCGGTGACGGATGGGAGTTTTTGTTGGTTTAAAATGGTGATATGCGTCTCGCGCCATTCGACGGAGCGCGGGATGGCAAATGAGTTCATCGTCGTCTTCCTTTCTCGGTTGGTCGATTGGCCCGGGCTGGCATTGGACAGCCAGCCCGGGCAGGAAGTGTCATCGTTCCGTTTCGTCAAACAGCCGACGGAAGCCGTCTGTTCCCGTCAATTCAGCCCGCTCTACGATCAAGCGGCGGCCAAGGCGGAGCGCGTGCCGTTTCGCGGCGAGCCGTTCGTCTTTTTGCTCAATGCCGTCAAGGTCGGCGACGTGGGCGAGGCCGATCGTCCGACGGATGACTTCGCAGCCGGCAAAACCGACGGCGTCAACGAACGCGTGTCGGAGCACGTCCTCGAGCAAGCCCGGCGTCGCGGCGTATGTTTCTCTGCTCTCGGTGCGCCAAAGCTCTGAGAACACGGACACAAAGACGTCCCATGTTTGGTCGATGTGATCAAAGAGTGGTTGACGCTCGAATTCAGGTCGGGACAACGCATTTAACAGCAAGTTGGCGAAAAATTGGCCAAGGTCAAATCCGATCGGACCGTAAAAGGCGAATTCCGGATCGATCACTTTCGTTTCGTCATCGCTGGCGAAAATGCTGCCGGTATGCAAATCGCCATGCAAGAGCACATCGGCTTCGGTTAAAAACTTGCGCTTCAGCTTGGCCGTTTCAAGATGAAGGCGGTCATCGCGCCAAAGCGCTTCAACGTCTGGGCGCAATTCGTCTTCAAAGTTGTTCGTGTCATGGTCAAAAAACGGATCGGTAAAGACGAGATCTTCCGTGATTTTGCACAGTTCTGGATTGACGAAGCTTTGCGCCAATTTTTTCTTCTCTTGTTGGTTCATGCCGAAATCAGACGTATAAAACGCCGTTTTGGCGACGAATTCGCCGATATGCCGGGACAACAGCGGGTACGTTTTCCCTTCGATCAGCCCTTTGCGTGCGATTTGCAGGCGGGACAAATCTTCCATCACCGTGATGGCGAGCGATTCGTCAGAATAATAGACTTTCGGAACGTATTGCGGCACATAGCTCGCAAACGTGCGCAGCGCGTTGCTTTCAATGACGGCGCGCTTTAACGTAAGCGGCCAGCTTTCACCGACAACTTTTGCGTACGGCAGCGCTTGTTTGATGATGACGCCTTGTTTCGTTTCTTGATCGACGATATGAAAAACAAGGTTCAAGTTTCCGTCGCCGATCTCGCGGCAGGCAAGCGGCGCTCCGTCGCGGAATAGGCCGAGGCGGACAGCGAGCGCCACCGCCTTTGGTTCGGTCAGCGGTTCGTAAACCGATGTTTGCACAGTCGTCATATTCATGTTCCCCCTTTTTTCATTTCGCTCATTTTCAAATGCCGATGTTGACGCTGCACCAGAAGTTCGGCGTTTTCGGCAAATGAAAAAGCCTCTTTCGCATATGAAAGAGGCTTGAAGATTCATGGATTCTTCGCGCCTCTTATCTTTCAGAAAGACATCGGTCTTTCTGTTGGACTTAGCACCGTGCCCTGCGGAAGCATAACGCTTCCGGCGCCGCCCTTGGCGTGCGCCCTATCTCACGATAGCATTACGGTCGGTTGCTGGGCTTCATTGGGCCAATTCCCTCAGCCAACTCTTGATAAGAGTACCGGTTTCTCGTATTCAATTTTGGGAATTTTCGCGATGTTCCCAATCGTTTGGTTGCTTGATTCGAATGATACATGGTCGATCCATCGATTGTCAATACGTTTTGAAAAATTTTTTTGCCGCTTCGTAGTCATGCGGCCGGCGGTCGGCAAATACTGGGATGCGCGTACGGACGTCCGCAACGAGCGCAGGGTCAATGTCCGCCGCGACCATGCCAGGCTTCTCATCCGCCTCGGCGATCACTTCGCCCCATGGATCAATGATGAGCGAATGTCCGGCGAACACGTTGTTCGGGTCGCGCCCCGCCCGGTTGCAGGCGATGACGTAGCATTGGTTTTCAATCGCCCGCGCCATCAGGAGCGTCCGCCAATGGTGCAGGCGGGGAAGCGGCCATTCGGCGACGACAAACAGCACTTCCGCCCCGGCTAAGGTGTGGGCGCGAATCCACTCCGGAAAGCGGATGTCATAGCAGATGACCCCGGCGCACGAAACCCCGTCGAGCGAAAACAAACCTAAGCTGCTTCCCGGCTGCAAATACAAATGTTCATCCATCAGCCGAAACAGATGAAGCTTGCTGTATTCACTGACGATTTGACCGCTCCGGTCAGCCACGATCATCGTGTTCGTCACGCCGGTTGCTGTTTTTTTAGCGACCGAGCCGGCGACGAAATGAACACCGTACGTTTGCGCCAGGCGGGAGACGAATACTTTCGTCCGTTCGGCGTTGTCATCGGCAATCTCATCTAAGCGCGTTAAATCGTAACCGGTCGTCCATAGCTCCGGCAGGACGATGATGTCAGCGCCGTCCTTGGCGGCGGATTGCACGGCTGTTTCGGCTCGCTGTTCGTTTGTTTGTGGATCGCCAAACGCGATATCGAGTTGGAGGCAAGCGATGCGGATGGTCATTGTGTTTCACCCCAATAAAAAATTTGCTTTACATTTTGCTTTTTACGATATATGATTTTGCACTAGAATTTCAAGAATTTTTCAAGAAGGTGTGGGCGATGACGATGGAATTTCCTTTTTCCGAGCTGCTTGAGCAGCTGCCAAAGCAATTTTTCGCCTCGCTTGTCGCAAAAGTTGGGGAGAAAATCAAAGCCGGATGCGACGTGATCAATTTAGGGCAGGGCAATCCGGACCAGCCGACGCCCAAGCATATCGTTGAGGCGATGCAGCGGGCGGCGGCCAATCCGAAATACCATAAATATTCGCCGTTTCAAGGCTACTCCTTTTTGAAAGAAGCCATCGCCGCGTTTTACGCACGTGAATATGGGGTGAAGATTGACCCAGCCCGCGAAGTCGCCATTTTGTTCGGCGGCAAGGCCGGGCTTGTCGAGCTGCCGCTTTGTCTCGTCAACCCGGGTGATGTGGTGCTTGTTCCGGATCCAGGCTATCCCGACTATTGGTCGGGGATCGCGCTTGCTCGTGCGCGGATGGAGATGATGCCGCTTTCTTCGGAAAACGGGTTCTTACCGGATTACGAAGCCATTCCGGCGTCGATCGCCGACCAGGCGAAGCTGATGTTTTTAAACTATCCAAACAATCCGACCGGTGCGACGGCGACAAAAGAATTTTTCGCGGAGACGGTGGCGTTTGCTGGGAAATACGGCATTGCCGTTGTGCACGATTTCGCTTATGGGGCGATCGGCTTTGACGGCCGAAAACCGGTCAGCTTCTTGGAAGCCGATGGGGCGAAAGACGTCGGCGTCGAGATTTACACCTTTTCGAAAACATACAATATGGCCGGCTGGCGCGTTGCATTTGCCGTCGGCAACGAGCGGATCATTCAGGCGCTTGAGCTTTTGCAGGATCATTTGTACGTCAGCTTGTTCGGTGCCATCCAGGAAGCAGCCGCCGCGGCGCTCCTCGGTCCGCAAGATTGCGTCAAAGAGCTTGTCGCGCTGTATGAAGCGCGCCGCAACGCATTCATCGCCGCGTTGCGCGAGATCGGCTGGGAAGCCCCGGCGCCGTCCGGGTCGTTTTTCGCTTGGCTTCCGCTGCCAAAAGGCATATCATCCACACAGTTTGCCGACATGCTGCTTGAGCGGGCGCATGTCGCCGTCGCACCGGGCATCGGGTTCGGCGAGCACGGCGAAGGGTATGTGCGCGTCGGCCTCTTGACCGACGAAGCGCGGCTTCGCGAAGCGGCGGACCGGATCGGCCGCCTCGGATTGTTTGAAAAAAATTTTTGAAAAATGATTGACAATGCCAATTGGTGATGTCATAATTCAAAGTAAATTTGCCAATCGTTTGACAAGTGCATAAATGAGCAGGCTTTCTTATCAAGAGCAGGCGGAGGGACGAGCCCAATGAAGCCCGGCAACCGGCTTGGCGCGCGCCAAGCACGGTGCTAATTCTTGCAGCGGAAACGCTGGGAGATAAGAAGAGCGCCATGGATGAGTGACGCCTCTTCTTATGAAGAGGCGTTTTCATTTCGTTGCATTGAAAGAGGGATGGACGATGAGTGCAGTGATGGCAACGTATTTGCTTCATGATGAAAAAGACATTCGGAAAAAAGCGGAAGGGATCGCCCTTGGTTTGACGGTCGGCACATGGACGGACTTGCCGGCATTAGAGCAGGAGCAGCTCCGCCAACATAAAGGGGAAGTGATCGCGGTCGAAGAGCTTGGCGAAAGCGAGCGGGTAAACGCCTATTTCGGCAAGCGACTGAAGCGGGCGATCGTGAAAATCGCCTACCCGACGGTCAACTTCAGCGCTGACTTGCCGGCTCTGTTGGTGACGACGTTTGGCAAATTGTCGCTTGATGGGGAAGTGCGGCTGCTTGATTTAGAGTTTCCGGGTGAATGGAAGCGACAGTTTCCTGGGCCGCGCTTTGGCATCGACGGCATTCGCGACCGAGTCGGGGTGCATAACCGCCCACTGTTGATGAGCATTTTTAAAGGCATCATCGGCCGCGATTTGGCGTACTTGACGTCGGAATTGAAAAAACAGGCGCTCGGCGGCGTTGACCTGGTCAAAGACGATGAAATTTTGTTTGACAGCGAGCTTCTTCCGTTTGAGAAGCGGATCACCGAGGGCAAGGCGGCGCTTCAAGAAGTGTACGAACAAACAGGCAAGCGAACGCTTTATGCCGTCAACTTGACCGGCAAAACGTTTGAGTTGAAAGAGAAGGCGAAACGGGCCGCCGAGCTAGGCGCTGATGTACTGTTGTTTAACGTCTTCGCTTATGGGCTTGACGTGTTGCAGGCGTTGCGCGAGGATGAGGAGATTGCGTTGCCGATTATGGCTCACCCGGCGTTCAGCGGCGCTGTTACGCCGTCCGAATTTTATGGGGTGGCGCCTTCGCTTTGGCTTGGAAAGCTTTTGCGGCTCGCCGGTGCCGATTTCGTCCTGTTCCCGTCGCCGTACGGCAGCGTGGCCTTAGAGCGCGAACAGGCGCTTGGCATCGCAAGGGCGCTCACCGACGACCAAGAGCCGTTTGCTCGGGCGTTTCCGGTGCCGTCGGCTGGCATTCATCCGGGATTGGTGCCGCTCATCATTCGTGATTTTGGCCTTGACACCATCGTCAACGCCGGCGGCGGCATTCACGGCCATCCGGATGGGGCGATCGGGGGCGGTCGGGCGTTTCGCGCGGCGATCGACGCGGTGTTGGCCGGCTGTCCGCTTCGTGAGGCGGCAGCAGAAAACGAAGCGTTGCAGAAAGCGATCGACCGCTGGGGCGCTGTTGAGGTGGAAGCATGACGAGACAGCTTGTTCTCTTTTGTGATTTTGACGGCACCATTACGGAAAACGACAACATCATCGCTATTATGAAACAGTTCGCTCCACCGGAGTGGGAGGCGTTAAAAGACGACGTTCTCGCTGAGCGCATTTCCGTTCAGGAAGGAGTCGGGAAGATGTTTTCCCTCCTTCCGTCCTCGCTGAAGGGCGAAATCATCGATTTTCTGCGGCGCACCACCCGGTTGCGCGCGGGATTCCGAGAGTTTGTCGCGTTTACGAAAGAGCGAGGCATTCCGCTTTATATCGTCAGCGGCGGTATTGACTTTTTTGTCTATCCGCTGCTTCAAGGGCTCATTGAACCGGAGCGCATTTTTTGCAACGGCTCCGATTTCAGCGGTGAGACGATCCGCATCACATGGCCGCATGCATGCGACAGCGAGTGCCAAAACGGCTGCGGCTGCTGCAAGCCATCGCTCCTTCGCAAGCTTGCCCGCTCAGACGGGTACCATGTCGTCATCGGCGATTCGATTACGGATGTAGCAGTGGCGAAGCAAGCGGATTACGTGTTGGCGCGCGATTTTTTGCTCCAAAAATGCCAGGAGCTTGGCTTGCCGCATGCGCCGTTTGCGACGTTTTTTGACGTGATCGATGCGTTGCAACAGATGGAGGTGATCGTATGAGCATCGTCGTGAAAAAGTGGAACGAGCTCGCGGAAGTGAAAGCCGAGCTCGCCGCCCGCGACTGGTTTTTCGCGACAAGCGGCAATTTGTCGATCAAGGTGACGGACGATCCGTTGACATTCCTCGTGACAGCGAGCGGCAAGGATAAGCGGAAGCAAACGGATGAGGATTTTCTGCTCGTTGACGCTAACGGAAAACCGGCCGAGGACACGCACTTGAAGCCATCGGCCGAGACGCTCTTGCACGCGGAAATTTACGGACGGACGAATGCCGGTTGCGTCTTGCACGTTCATACGGTCGACAACAACTTGATTTCTGAACTGTATGCGCAAAACGGGGAAGCGGTCTTTTCCGGCCAGGAAATCATCAAGGCGTTTGGCATTTGGGAGGAAAACGCCGCCGTGCGCATCCCGATCATTGACAATGACGCCGACATTCCGGCGCTCGCTCGGGAGTTTGCCAGTCATGTCCATGACGACGCCGGCGCCGTGCTGATTCAAAACCACGGCATCACGGTCTGGGGCCGCGATGCATTTGAAGCGAAAAAACATTTGGAAGCATGGGAGTTTTTGTTCCGCTGGCAGGTGAAGCGGCTGCTTTTGCAGCGGGCCGGCCTGCCGGTTGGCTAATCCATATACATGTTTTTTAAGGGGGATGTGAACCATGGCAGTCATCAAAGTGAGGAAAACCGGTCAAGTGATTGAAGGAGAAGACAATGTGCGCGCGTTTTTGAACAGTCAAGGGGTGTTGTATGAACATTGGGACATCACGAAACTGCCGGAGCATTTGCGCGATAAATATGTTCTGACAGATGAAGAAAAAAATGAAATTTTAGCGGCGTTCAAAGACGAAATTGAAGATTTAGCGGCGCGCCGCGGCTACAAAACATGGGACATCGTCGCTTTGTCCGACGCGACGCCGAACTTGGATGAGCTGCTGAAAAAATTTGAACAAGTGCACATCCATACGGAAGATGAAGTGCGCGCCATTACGGCCGGCCATGGCATTTTTATTATCAAAGGCGACAAAGAAACCGGTTATTTTGATGTCGAGCTGGAAGCCGGCGACGTCATTTCCGTGCCGGAAGGGAATCCGCATTACTTTACGCTCATGGATGACCGTCGGGTCGTTGCGGTGCGCTTGTTTATCGACCCGTCCGGCTGGGTCGCTCACCCGTATGAAGAAAAAGAGGAAGCCGTCCAATAACAACGAACGCCCCGCTGCTTATATACAGGCGGCGGGGTTGTTTTCGTTAAAACGATTGTGTTAGAAAAATCATAAACAAAATGCCGACAATAAACGCGTACGTCGATGTCCGTTCATTTCCATCGCCATGGCTTTCGGGAATGAGCTCTTTGTAAATGATAAACAGCATCGCCCCGGCAGCAAACGCCAGCCCGTACGGAACGAGTCCGCGAAAGAGGGAGGTTAAGTAAAAACCGAGCAGCGATGTGACGATTTCCACGGCTCCGGTCAACGTGGCGATCACAAACGCTTTAAAGCGCCCGATTTGCTGGTTGATTAAAAACAAAGCGACCAAAAACCCTTCCGGTGCATTTTGCAAGCCAATCGCCAGGGCGATTAAATTGCCGATTTGCGAAGAGCTGTCGGAGGCGTAGCTGACCCCGACCGACAGACCTTCAGGCAAATTGTGCAACGTAATGGCGGCGATGATCAGCATGGCTTTTTCATCAAACTGCAGATCGCTTTTTGTGTGTTCTAAATCAATATGCGGAATGGTCATCTCAAGCAGCGTCAAAATCAGTACGCCAGCGGAAAGCCCTACTGTTAACGTGCTGAAGCCCCCTGATTTTAACGATTCCGGAATGAGACTCATCATCGAAGCCGCCATCATAATGCCGGCTGAAAAGGCCAACAGTACATCACGCCACCGGTGGGTGAGTGATTTGGCCATAAACAAAATCGGCACGGCACCAAGCCCGGTGGATAAGGCGGAAAGCACGCTTCCGGCCAACACTTGGTTCATCTACTTCCCTCCCTAATCTCCTTTCTCCTTCTTCATATGCATCATTCGACGGAATGTGACAGTCGCCCAAACGCCGACATATAATAATAAATTATCATAGCCGAAGCAAAAGCCATCGGCGAGGAAAATGCATCATGGCAAACAAAAAAAAAACGGTTGCCCGGGAATTTGCTGTTCCAGTATAATGAAAGTAAGAAAATGTAAACTTTAAAGGGTTGGATGCTATGGAACAAAAGGAACAGGCGTTGCAGCAGTCATTAAAATTATTCATTGTGTTATCGCGGGCCTATCGGTCAGTCAGCGATCAAGTAAACAAATCGATTCAATCGTTCGGCGTCAATCCGACCGAATTTGCAGTGCTCGAACTGCTTTACCATAAAGGTGATCAGCCGCTCCAACAAATCGGGGAAAAAATTTTGCTCGCCAGCGGCAGCATCACGTATGTCATCGATAAGCTTGAAAATAAAGGCTTGATCATGCGCCGCGCCTGTGAGCGGGATCGCCGCGTGACGTATGCGTCGATCACCGACAGCGGCCGGCAGTTCATCCAGCGCGTGTTCCCCGAACATGCCGAGACTATCCATGAAACGGTGGCAGCGCTGACGCCGGAAGAAAAGGAACAGGCGATCGTGTTGCTGAAAAAATTAGGCTACGGCGCAAAAAGCAGAGACTGACCTCGCCTCAGTCTCTTTTTTTAACACATTCACCGAGAAGTCTCCCACCTCGAAATGGAATGTAGGTGGGAGAGGTTCATTTTTGCCGAAAATGGACACGTTATATAACGAACATCATATTGCAGGAAAAAAGGAGAGATCGCCATTGATGATTCCCGTTGGGGTGTCCAACCGTCATATTCATTTGTCAAAAGAACATATGGCGGCGCTGTTTGGCGAAGGCGTCGAGTTGACGGTGCTCAAGCCGCTGTCGCAGCCCGGGCAGTTTGCTGCGAAAGAGACGGTGACGGTCGAAGGACCGAAAGGGAAAATCGAAAACGTCCGCGTCCTCGGTCCCGTCCGTTCGCTGACGCAGCTGGAGATTTCGAAAACCGACAGCTTCAAGCTCGGCGTCGTGCCCCCGGTTCGCTTATCCGGCGACATTGACGGAACGCCGGGCATTACGATTCACGGACCGAAGGGGACGGTGACCGTCGACAAAGGGGTGATCATTGCCAAGCGGCACATTCATATGACGCCGAAAGATGCCGAGACGTTCGGCGTCCGCGACAAGCAGGTCGTGAAGGTGAAAACGCAAGGGGAGCGGGCGCTCATTTTTGATGAAGTCATCGTCCGCGTCAGCGAAGATTTTGCCTTAGATATGCACATCGACACGGATGAAGCGAACGCGGCCGGCCTGAAAACGGGCGATTATGTTGAGCTGCTTCCGTCATGAAAATCATCCGTGTCAAAGGCGAACAAAGCGCCCTCTCGTTCCGAGAGGGCGCCTCCCGTTAACGCGGACGCTTCTTCTCTGATCGATCTAGGGTGCCGACCAGATGAAACGGCGCATCACGCCGAATGGCATCAATGACGCCGCCGCTGATTTCTTGATGGGTGAGCCAGCGCGAACCGTATTCTTCCGCGACAAAACCGAGCTGAACTTGCCGATAAAGGCAAGCGACAGGCAAACAGAGTTCCGATTTCGCTTCGGCTGGATCGGCGCGGCTGCCGAGCACGTGAAACAACCGCCAAGGGCCGGGATGTCCGCTATTTTTTTTGATGACAGTGGACAGCGCTTGGTTTCCGTCCGTATGCACCCACGCAATGATTAGAGCAAACGTTCCGTTTTTTTGGATGGCCCGGGAAATCAGGGAACAAAGCGCTTCTTGATCGCGATAATCAACAAGAAGCGGGTTGATGGATGCCATTGGTCCAGCGCGGTCGATGAGCTGCTTCATCCGTGCGTAGCGGCGGGCGATGACGGACACATCATATCCTTCCCGCACAAGCCAAAGCGACACATCAGCCAACATGCCTGTCCCGCCGATGACAAGGGCGTGCATGGCGGCTCCTCCTTTCGGGTTAATGCAGCGATTCTTTCAAATAATGGTCAAACCATTCGACGATATGGCGAAGCCGCTCGAGGCGAAGCGTCGGGTTGCCGGTGCGCGACAAGTCATGGTTGGCGTCCGGAAAGCGAACGAATTTCGTTTCTCGCCCGAGTTGTTTCAAGGCGATAAACAGCTGTTCCGCCTGCTCGATCGGGCAGCGGTAATCGCGCTCACTGTGAAGAATAAGGAGCGGCGTGTGCATCTGTTTGACGTATTTGAGCGGCGAATGATGCCAAAGCCGCTCGGCGTCTTCCCACATGTCGCAGCCGACCTCCCATTTGGTGAAAAAGTAGCCGATGTCACTCACGCCGGAGAAACTGAGCCAGTTGGAAATCGAACGTTGGGTGACGGCCGCTTTGAACCGGTTCGTATGCCCGACGATCCAGTTTGTCATAAAGCCGCCGTAGCTGCCGCCGGTGACGCCAAGCCGTGTTTCGTCAATGAAGTCGAATTGGCGAATGGCGGCGTCGACGCCGGCCATAATGTCTTCATAATCCATGCCCCCATAGTCACCGCGCACGGCATTGACAAATGCCTGGCCATATCCGTGGCTGCCGCGCGGGTTCGTGAATAAGACGGCATAACCGCGCGAAACGAGCAATTGAAATTCATGAAAAAAGGTAAATCCGTACATCGCATGCGGCCCGCCGTGAATTTCGACGATAAGCGGCGCCTTTTCCCCTTCGCCAAGCCCGGGCGGTTTCATGATCCAGCCTTGAATGTCCGAACCGTCTGTTGATTGGTAGGTAAACGGTTCGGCATCAGCGAGCGCGACTTCGTTCTCGAGCGCTTCATTGACCGTGGTGAGCCGCGTTTTTGCGCCACTTTCAAGTGAGATGGCATACAAATCCCCAATCACTGTCGGCTCGCTAATCGCGGCAACGGCCTGCTGTTCGTTCGGATGGACGGCGAGGCCGTATACATGGAAGTCTCCTTCGATGATCGGAACGACGGGTCCGTCAAGCGGGATGAAAAATACGTTGACGCGCCCGCGATCCGAGACGGTGACATACAGGCCGCTCCCGTCGTTTGCCCATATCGGGCCCGGGCCTTTCGCATCAGCGTGCATGTCGCCGATCATGGCATCGCCGAGATGGACGTCCCAATCGGCGGTCAGCACCCGCGCCGTTCCACGCTCCGGCTCAAAAACGTAAAGCCGGTGAAGCGTCGCCCCGAGATAAGCCAAATCATGGCCGATGGCGGCGAGCTTCGTTCCATCCGGCGACCAAGCGAGCGAGGCGAAGGTGCCGCATCCGTTCGTCACATTCGTTTCCGCTTTCGATTCGAGGTCAAGCAACACAATGTCGCGTGTAAAGACGGTGTCCGGATCCTCGTTTCGGTTGGCCACAAAGGCAAGCGTCCGTCCATTGGGCGACATCGCAAACGAACCGATTTCCTCCTCGCGGCTCGTCAACGCTTCCGCTTTTCCTGACGCCGCATCGATGCGCACGAGCACCGCCTGTTTGCCGTCAAGAAAACCTGCCGCGTCTGATTTGTAATAGAGCCGCTCCACCACGCGCGGTTTCAGGTCAGCCGGCTTCGTTTCCTTTTTTTCCGGCTCTTCGCGGTCAGCGATCGTTTCGTCGTCGCCAAGCGCCGTTAGGGCGATGAGAAACGTCCCGTCCGGCGACCAGATGTAATCGCGCACTCCATTTTTGAAAAACGTCAGCTGGCGCGCTTCGCCGCCATGGGCAGGCAACAGCCAAAGCTGCGCGCGTCCGGAGCGGTCGGATAAAAAGGCGATGACTTCCCCCGTTGGGGAAAAGCGCGGCTTCGTATCGCGCCAGCGCCCGAACGTCCATGGACGGACGGAGCCGTCTTCGGTCCACATCGATAGATGGGAGCGGTATTGTTTTTCCTCGTCGATCGATTTTTCCACAAACACGACGCGCGTCCCGTCCGGGGCGTAGTGCGGGTCGCGCACGGAGCGGAGGCGAAGCAAATCTTCCGCCGTCATGCCGCGCCGTTTCGTCGGGTGTTCGTTGTTGTTCATCAGCTGGACCCCCTCTTTCTTTCAAGTAAAATGGAACTACCTTATAATTTCGTCTTCCGAAAGAAAAGATCCTGCCCAAAACAGAAAAAAACGAACGCCCATCGTTCGGGCGTTCGTTTTCGGGCGCTATGCCGACAGTTTTTGTTTTTCATTCGCTTGTTTCGTCGCTTTTTTTACTTGTGGATAGAAGATGATGCCGCTGGCGAGCAAGGCGACGCCAAGCAGGAACGTCTTTATATCAGCCGTGCCAGCGATGACGACCCAGATGGAATACACCGTCGCTAAGGCCGCAATGATTCCGTCAACCATCCGCTCACGCGCCTTTCGGTACGTTTCCCCGGTGAGCGTGAGTTTCAGCTGAAAGATGGAAGCGATCAAATACGGAACGAGATAGGCGAGCGTGGCGATGTAAATGACGAAGTCAAACGCCGCGGCCATTGAGTGGGAAACGGTCGAAAAGATGAACAATTGCGCCAAGGCGTTTGACAACGTGAGCGAGAAGCTCGGCACCCCTTTTTTGTTTTCCTTCAAAAATGCCGGCAAAAACATCCCTTGTTTCGCCGCTTGGTACGGCACTTCCGCGCTCAACAAAATCCAGCCGAGCGTCGAACCGAGCAAGCTGATGAGTCCGAGAACAGCGAGCACATAGCCGCCAGCCGGCCCAACGATGGCGACAATGGCGTCAACGAGCGGTTTTTCCGATTGAATAAGTTTGTTTTGCGGCAAGACGCCCATCACCAAAAAGCTGATGCCGATATAAATGGCTAAGGCGATGAGCAGGCCGGCGATCGTCGCCCACTTCACATCGGCTTGTTTGCGCGCCCGGGAAGCGAACACCATCGCCGATTCGACGCCGACAAACGCCCAGAGCGTCGATAAAGCGGCGTTGTTGATTTGCCCCAGCAGGCTGATCGCTTGCCCGTTCCCGTCATAGCGCGGAGCGTCAAGCGGGCCGATGACCGCTTTGTCAAAGGCAAACAAGGCGATGACGATAAACAGGAAAAAGCCGAGCACTTTCGCCGCTGTTGCCACAAAATTCAGCTTGCCGGCGTCTTCCACCCCGCGCAAAATGATGACATGCATCCCCCAAAGAAGCGCCGTGCAGACGAGAAACGTCAGCAAATTTCCCAGCTTCAAGGTAAACGAACCGATCACGAGCACCGTTTTGTTGCTCGTCAGCACCGGGAAAAACGTCGACAAGTAGCTTGTAAATGTCGTAATGATCGCCACGTTGCCGGCAAAGTTGCCGATCCAATACCCCCATGACGACATAAAGCCGGATAAAATCGACAAATGCGAGCCTTTCGAGAACAGCTCTTTCGCATAAATTTGCGGTCCGCCGTTCAAGTCGGGCTTGCGGATCGCCAAGTTGCCGAACACAAGCGCCGTCATCAAGACGCCGGCCCCGGTCAACAGCCAAGCGAACATGACGCCGAGCGGACTCGCCGCCTCCGCCAACGATCGCGGCAGCATAAAAATGCCGGAGCCAACCATATTGCCAACGACAAGCGCGGTTAATACCGAAATGCCAAGCTTTTGCTGATTGGCCAAGATTACAACGCTCCTTTCTAAAAAAGAAAGCACCCGCGCCTCTTCAGCGGGTGCACAACTCGTTCGCATCCTACTGAATGGCGATAGCGCTCCACCGCCGTAGGCGATGGCAGTCCTGCGCCTGTTCGGCCGCAGGCCCAGCTTGCGCCGCCGGAGCGCGACGCAAACTTCGGCGATGAACCCTTTCCCGCTGCGTCATGGACCGCTCCGGGCCTCGGCAGCGCTACTTTTGTTCACCGCAACCTCTATCCCATTGAAGTGGAGAGGGGGTATGTCGTTGCCGACAATATCTTACTTCATTCGACAAAAGGCGTCAATATCTTTTTGTAGAATAAAATATGGAAGCCAATCGTTCATTGCAATAGCCGATGGTGGAGGAATGGGGCAAAAAAATAATGTTTGGGAGTTGGAAAAGGAAGGATTTTTTGAGATCATGGCGAATATACAATTGGCTGGCCAAAGATAGGAAAATGCCGTCGTCACGCCGAGTGCCGGCTCATTGGCCGCTATCATTTTACAGAAAGAGACCCATGAGCGCGTTTCGCACTCCACCCGGGCATGAATGTGTATTTCCACCGAAAAATGATCAGGAAAGAAGGGATTGGCGTGAAATTTTCCGAGTTTCGTTATGAGCGTCCGGACATCGATCGATTGCAGGACGCGTTTCAAGAAGCGCTCGATGCGTTCCGCCGCGCCGGGAGCGCCGCCGGGCAGCACGAGGCGATGAAACGGATCAACGAACTGCGCCGCCGCTACAGCACGATGGCGAACCTGTGCCACATCCGCCATACGATTGATACAAACGATGAGTTTTATAAGAAAGAACAAGACTTTTTTGATGAAACGGAGCCGATCGTTAAAGGGCTCGTCAACGACTATTACCGTGCGCTCGTCGCTTCGCCGTTTCGCGCTGAGCTTGAAAAAACGTGGGGCGCGCAGCTGTTTGCCTTAGCGGAAACGCAGCTGAAAACGTACGCTCCGGCAGTGATGGAAGACTTGCAAAAAGAAAACAAGCTGGCGAGCGAATATACGAAGCTCATTGCGTCGGCAAAAATCATGTTTGAAGGGGAGGAGCGGACGCTCGCCCAACTGCAGCCGTTCGTCGAGTCGCCGGATCGGGCGATGCGCAAGCGGGCGAGCGAAGGGCGGTTTTCGTTTTTCACGGACCATGAGAAAGAGCTTGATGAGCTGTATGATGAGCTCGTCCATGTCCGCACGGCGATCGCCCGCAAGCTCGGGTTCCACAACTTTGTGGAACTCGGCTACGCCCGTTTAGGCCGGACGGATTACAATGCCGAGATGGTCGCCAACTTCCGCCGGCAAGTGAAAACGCACATCGTCCCGCTCGCCTCCAAGCTGCGCGAACGCCAGCGGCAGCGGATTCAGGTGGACCGGCTTACGTATTATGATGAGCCGTTCATGTTCCCGAGCGGCAATCCGGCGCCAAAAGGGGACGCCGCTTGGATTGTTGACAACGGCCGGCGCATGTATGAAGAGCTGTCGCCGGAAACGGGCGCGTTTTTCCGCTATATGATCGAACATGAATTGATGGACCTCGTCGCGAAAAAAGGGAAGGCGGGCGGAGGCTATTGCACCTATATCGATGACTATAAGGCGCCGTTTATTTTCTCCAATTTCACTGGTACATCCAGCGACATTGACGTATTGACCCATGAAGCCGGCCATGCGTTCCAAGTGTATGAAAGCCGCCATTACGACATTCCGGAATACAACTGGCCGACGCTTGAGGCGTGCGAAATTCACTCGATGAGCATGGAATTTTTCACATGGCCGTGGATGGAGCTGTTTTTTGCCGAAGACGCCGACAAATACCGGTTCGCCCATTTGAGCGACGCGCTCTTGTTCTTGCCGTACGGCGTGGCGGTCGATGAATTCCAGCACGCCGTCTACGAGCGCCCGGACATGACGCCGGCCGAGCGGAAGAAAACATGGCGTGACATTGAGAACGTGTATTTGCCGACAAGGGATTACGACGGCTACGATTACCTTGAACGAGGCGGCTTTTGGCAGCGGCAAGGGCACATTTACACTGACCCGTTTTATTACATCGACTACACCCTCGCGCAAGTGTGCGCGTTCCAGTTTTGGAAGCGGGCGCAAGACGACCGGGCTGCGGCGTGGCGCGACTATGTGGCGCTCTGTCGATTGGGCGGCAGCCGGCCGTTCACCGAGCTCGTCCAAAGCGCCAACCTCCAGTCGCCGTTTGCCGACGGGGCGGTCGCTTCGGTTATCGGCCATATCGAACGGTGGCTGGACAGTGTCGATGACAAAGCATTGTGAATGAAAGAGGTGGAACGGCATCGTTTCACCTTCTTTCTTCAAGACGGAGAAACACTTATTGCGCTAGGGGGAAAAACGATGATTCGGAAAGCAGTTTTCACTGATGCGCCGGCGATTGCCGCTGTCCATGTGGACAGTTGGAAGACGACGTACAGCGGCATCGTGCCGGACACGTACTTGGAGACGTTGGCAGTGGAAGAAAAACAAACGTTATGGGAGAAGGGGCTCAGCCAAGCGGACCATTCCGTGTTTGTCGCCGAGGAACATGGGCGCGTCGTTGGATTCGTCTCCGGCGGACGAAATCGGGCGAGCGACGGCCCAGCGGCCCACTATGACGGGGAGCTGTACGCGGTGTATTTGCTCAAAGAGGCGCAAGGAAAAGGATGGGGACGGCGGCTTGTGCAAGCCTTGGCCCGCGACTTGGCGCAAAAAGGCATTCATTCGCTCGTCGTCTGGGTGCTTGCCGACAATCCGTCGCGCTGTTTTTACGAACGGCTTGGCGGTGAAAAACTGGCCGAGGAAAGGGTGGAAATCGGTGGAAAAGTGTTATCGGAGTGGTGCTACGGCTGGCAAGACATTCAAACGATGAACCAGTAGATGGGCTGCCGAACTGTCGGCAGCTTAAAAAATGTATTTTGTGAGTGATTACTCACTTTACAAAAAGGTTTATCTTCATTATACTATAAATGAGTGATTGCTCACTACTATGTAAAGGGGAGAAAAACAATGACCGCCAATCCATGTATTCAAGTCGAGCGTGTTTCCAAGCGGTTTGGAAAAAAAGTGGTCATCGACGATGTGTCGTTGGATGTCCGCGCGGGGGAAATTTTCGGTCTGCTCGGCCCGTCGGGAGCCGGCAAGACGACGTTGGTGCGCATGATCGCCGGCATTGATTTGGCGAGCGAAGGCACGATTCGCGTGTTGGGCGTGAACATGCCTGATCTTGGCGCCATGAAGCGGATCGGCTTTATGGCGCAGTCGGATGCCCTGTACGGAGAATTGACCGCGCTCGAGAACATGCAATTTTTCGCCTCGATCTATGGATTAAGAGGAAAAAAACAAAAAGAACGGATCGATGACATGCTCGCGCTCGTCAACTTGACGGATGACCGGAAAAAGCCGGTGCACCAATACTCAGGCGGGATGAAGCGGCGGCTGTCGCTGGCGATCGCCTTGCTTCACGAACCCGAAGTGCTCATTTTGGATGAGCCGACAGTCGGCATCGATCCGGTGCTGCGCCAATCGATTTGGGCGGAGCTCGAGCGGATTCGCCGGCGCGGTACAACCATTGTCGTCACGACCCATGTGATGGATGAAGCGGAAAAGTGCGGGCGGCTTGGCATGATTCGCGAAGGTCGTTTGATCGCCGTCGGCCGCCCGGATGAATTGAAACAAAAAGCAGGCGCAGAAACGATTGAACAAGCGTTTTTGACGTTTGGAGGTGCTCGTCGATGAGAGTGTTGGCCATTGTCGTCCGCATCATCCGCCAGTTTTTCCGCGACAAGCGCACGCTGGCGCTCATGATTGTCGCACCGATGTTCGTCTTGTTGTTAATGGATTTGGTGTTTAATGGCGAAGAATACAAACCAGCCATTGCCGTCAGCGAACACGTGCCTGAGGCGGTTGTTGACAAGTTGAAAGAAGCGGGAGCGAACGTGAAAGAGCTGTCAGCAAAACAAGCGCGAAAGCAGCTGGACGATCAAGACATTGACGCGTGGCTTGACATGAGCGGAAGCGCTCCGCACCTTACGCTGGAAGGAAGCGACCCGACGGCCAATCAGGCGGTGATGGCCGCGGTGCAACAGGCGTTTCAGTCCATGGCGCCCAAGCCCCCGTTTCAGCTGAAAACAACGTATTGGCACGGATCAAGCGATATGGCGTCATTTGATTATTTCGGCCCCGTGTTGATCGGCTTTTTCGTCTTCTTTTTTGTCTTTTTGATTGCTGGAGTGTCATTTTTGCGCGAGCGGACGAATGGGACGCTCGAGCGGTTGATGGCGACGCCGCTCAGGCGCTGGGAAATGGTCGCCGGCTACATGATCGGGTTCGGGCTGTTTACGACGATTCAGGCAAGCTTAATTTCATGGTTTGCCATTGATGTGCTCGACATGATGATGGAAGGTTCGTTCGTGTATGTGCTGCTCATCACGTTTTTGCTGGCGATGACGGCGCTGGCGCTCGGGATGCTGCTGTCGGCGTTCGCCAACAACGAGCTGCAAATGGTGCAGTTTATCCCGCTTGTCGTCGTGCCGCAAGTGTTTTTCTCCGGCTTGTTCAATCTTGACACGATGGAAGAATGGCTGCGTTCGCTGAGCGTCATCATGCCGCTCACCTACGGGGCGGATGCGCTGCGCGATATTATGGTGCGGGGGGAAGGTTTTCGCGCCATCGCTGTGGATGTGTACGTGCTGCTTGGCTTTACGTTGCTGTTTATGGTATTCAATGTAGTAGCATTGAAAAAATACCGCAAGCTGTAAGGAGTAGAGTCATGAGCGAGCATTCATGGATTCAGGAATTGCTGCAAATCGGCGGCAAGGAAGGGCAGTTCAGTGAAAAGCAGCTGAAAATTTTGGAAGCCGCGGTGGAAATGTTTGCTGAAAAAGGCTATGCGGCGACTTCCACGAGTGAAATCGCCAAAAAGGCTGGGGTGGCGGAAGGCACGATCTTCCGCCACTATAAGACGAAAAAAGACTTATTGTTGGCGATCGTCACGCCGACATTGTTTCAGTCCGTCGCCCCGTTTTTGGCGAAAGAGTTTGTCCGCGAAGTGTTTGACAACGAATATGAGACGTACGAACAGTTTTTGCGCGCGGTGTTCTCCAACCGCTACGCCTTTGTGAAAACGTATCTGCCGGCGATTCGCGTGCTCTGGCAGGAGCTGGCCTTTCATTCCGAGATCAAACAGTGCTTTCAACGCGTGTTTACCGAGCATGTGTATCCAAAATTCGCCCGCATTGTCCGCCATTTTCAAGAGAAAGGGGAGTTGGCCGAGCTGCCGGTCGATTCGGTCATCCGCTTGACGATCACATCGCTCGCCGGCTTTTTGGCCGCCCGCTTTCTCCTTTTGCCTGACCACAACTGGGACGATGAGGCGGAAATGGAACGGACGATCCGCGTGTTGATGAACGGTCTGCGGCGCTAACCGGCCGGCTTCCGCGCAGGAGCCGGCCTAGTTGTTTTCTTTCGCATAACGGAGGATAGCTTCGGCAAACTGTTTGAAATCATCAAGATGTTGTTCAACGATGGCTTGTACGATGCCAAGGTTCAGTGGTTGGTAGTCGTGAACAGCGATGTTGCGGAATCCGATCATCGCCTTCATCTTTTTGCTTACGGAAGGGGAGATGACCCCATGTTCTTCGAGAAGAGCGAACGCATCGCGGCTATGCTGCGGCAATCCGAATTTTTGCTCGGCAACGATATGCATGGCCAAATCGATGCGGGCTTCGCACGCCCGCTGCAAATTCAGAACGATCGAATCTTGTGCTATTTGTTCAAACGATGTTTGACCGATGAGCATGTTCGTTTGTCCAATCGGTATGGAATGGTTTCGATTGATCGATCATTTTTTTGTATGGCCATCTTCCGAAATCATATTTGATCCTTTATTCGGATCAAACGATGGATACCATTGGACATCGTTAAAAATATGGACAGGGGATCGCTCTTTGTCCAAGATGAGAAGATTGTACCGCAAGTCCCCATGATTGATTCGATTGATCAAATCTTTTGGTATATCATGTCGCAATCTCCCAATACCTTTTAGGAAGTGGAAAAGAGGTAGGAAGTCGACGACAATATTCGATATAATGTAAAAAAAAACGCCCCACCCTGTGTTCAAGGTGAGACGACGTTCGTCAGACGGTTATGAGGCGATTTGCGCCACGATGGCTTCTCCTTCGACATCGATGCGGATCGCGCGCACCGGTTCGCTGGTGTCAAGCAGGCAGTCGGCGATGTTGTCTTCGACATGCTCTTGGATGACGCGGCGGAGCGGGCGGGCGCCGAAGGCCGGATGGTAGCCGAGTTCGGCCAGTTTTTCTTTCGCCGCTTCCGTCACGTCGAGTTCAATGCCTTGTTCGCGCATCGCCGCTTTGACATCGGCGAGCATCAAGTCGACAATCTCAAGCAAGTGAGCTTTTTCGAGCGGCTTGAACTCGATGATGGCGTCGAAGCGGTTCAAAAATTCCGGCTTGAAGTAAGCGCTGAGTGAGTCAAGAACGCTTGATGGGCTGCCGCTTTGTTTTTCAAAGCCGACGGTGATTTTTTTGTCGGTGACGCCGGCGTTGCTTGTCGCGATGATGACCGTGTCTTTGAAGCTGACGGTGCGGCCTTGGCTGTCGGTCAAGCGGCCGTCTTCCAAAATTTGCAGGAAGATGTGCTGCACGTCCGGGTGCGCCTTTTCAATCTCATCAAGCAAGATGATGCTGTACGGATTGCGGCGCACTTTTTCCGTCAGCTGGCCGGCTTCTTCAAAGCCGACATAGCCCGGAGGAGAACCGATCAGTTTCGCGACCGAATGCTTTTCCATGTATTCGCTCATATCGAGGCGAATCATGGCGTCTTTCGTGCCAAACAGCTCTTCAGCGAGCGTTTTGGCGAGCTCCGTTTTCCCAACGCCGGTCGGGCCGACAAACAAGAACGAACCGATCGGGCGGTGTTTCGCCTTCAAGCCGGCGCGGCTGCGGCGAATGGCTTTCGCCACTTTTTTCACCGCTTCTGCTTGGCCGATCACTTTTTTCGCCAAGTTTTCTTCGAGATGTTTCATTTTTTCTTTTTCATCGGCTTGCAGCTTGCCGACCGGGATGCCGGTTTTCTCGGCGATGATTTGCTCGATATCGGCGGCATCCACGACAGGGCGTTCTTGGGTGACGCCTTGTTCGAGCTGTTTCTCCAGTTTCAGCTCTTCATCGCGCAGTTTCGCCGCCAGTTCATAGTTTTCTTCTTTCGCCGCTTGTTCTTTTTCTTTCGCGATTTGCATCAGCCGCTCTTGCAGCTGTTTTTCATCGGTCGGGCCGAGGCGCAAGTTCGCTTTCGAGCCGGCCTCGTCCAACAAGTCGATCGCTTTGTCCGGCAGGAAGCGGTCTTGGATGTAGCGGTGCGCGAGTTTGACGCACGCTTCGATCGCCTCATCCGTATAGCGGACATGGTGGAATTGCTCATATTTTGGTTGAATGCCTTTTAAGATGGCGATTGCTTCGTCAACGGTCGGCTCGTGGACGATGACCGGTTGGAAGCGGCGCTCAAGAGCGGCGTCTTTTTCAATTTGCCGGTATTCTTTCAACGTCGTTGCCCCGACGACTTGCAGTTCGCCGCGGGCAAGCGCCGGTTTTAAAATGTTGCCGGCATCCATCGACCCTTCGGCAGCGCCAGCGCCGACGAGCAGATGGATTTCGTCAATGAACAAGATGACGTTTTTCCGCTCTTGCAGTTCGGCGATGAGCCGTTTCATCCGCTCTTCGAATTGACCGCGGATGCCGGTGTTGGCGACAAGCGAAGCGACGTCAAGCAAGTACACTTCTTTGTTCAACAATTTTTCCGGCACGTTTCCTTCGGCGATTTTCAGCGCGAGCCCTTCAACGATGGCCGTTTTCCCGACGCCCGGCTCCCCGATCAACACCGGATTGTTTTTGTTGCGGCGGTTCAAAATTTCAATAACGCGCGCAATTTCTTTGTCGCGGCCGATGACCGGGTCGATCAAGCCCGCTTTTGCCATTTGCGTCAAGTTGCGGCCGAACTGATCCAAAAATCCGCCGCTATGGCTTTGCGAGCGTTTCGTCATCGTTCCCGGCGAGCTCATTCCTGCGTTGGCCGCTGTGAAGTGGCTGGTGAAGAAGTCATCAAAGGAAAATGGCGAAAAGCCAAAATTCATCATTGGAATCGACAATTGTTGTTTTTGTTTTTCATAGCATTCATGGCAAAGATGAAGCTGTTGTTTTTCCCCGTTCCATTGCAAGTTGACAAATACGGTTGCTTCACGTTGCTGGCATGCTTGGCAACGCATGAGGAATACCCCCTTCTCCGTTACTGGTGGTTTGACTTTGACTTTCTTTGACCTTCTGACTTTATTATACTTTGACCTTTTTTGACTTTCAAGTGTTTTGCGCAAAAAAATTTGTGATAACGATGAAATGTTTTTGAAAAAATGGTGAATACTAATATAAATGCGGCAAAGCTATGATAAAGTGAAAAGCAGAAAAAGAGGCGGGAACGGCCTGCCTTCAGTGCCGAGAACGGGGCGGCTGAACAATGTTGGTTATAAAAATTTTGAAAGAAAAAGGAGAAAGGTGAAGATGAGAAGACGTGTTGGTTTCGCGTTTGCTATTGTACTTTTGGGGATGATGATGGTCATGGCTGCTTGTACAAATCACAACAAGCAAGCCGATACGGCGGCTGTGCTTGACGTGAAAATGGATGTGCCGGATCACATCGACTTGAACAAGCCGACGAAGCTCGCCTGTGTCGTGACGTATGGCGGTGAAAAAGTGGACGATGCGAGCGAAGTAAAGTTTGAAGTATGGAAGCACGGAAGCAGCGATCGGGACATGCTCGAAGCAAAGCATGACGGCAATGGCCGCTATTCCGTGGAAAAAACGTTCACCGAAGCGGGAACGTATTCCGTTGTCGCCCATGTGACAGCGCGCGATATGCATAACATGCCGAAAAAAGATGTTGTCGTTGGCAACCCGGAACAGGCGGCAGCAGCCGACGGGGAGGGCGAACATTCCCCAGGCAGTGCTGAAGAACACCGTCATGCCGCCGTCGCTATTTCGCTGTCATCCCGCTCGTTCGAAGCTGGAAAGCCGGCGGCATTGACCGTCCATCTCACCAAAGATGGGAAGCCTCTCACGAACGCCATCGTTCGCTTTGAGATTTGGCAGGCGGGCAATAAGCATGAATTTGTGGATGCGGATGACAAAGGAAACGGCAAATACGAGGCTGTTGCCACGTTTGCCAACAAAGGGACGTATTCGGTGAAAGTGCATGTGGAAGCAGATCAATTGCACGAACATCAAGTCGAACAAGTGACTGTTCAGTAACGAAGGATGCTGAGGAAGGCATCCTTTTTTTGTCTATTCGTCTTTCCTGTCCACTGCAGACATATACATGGAAATAAGCAGCGGACAAGGAGAAGGGGAGAGCAGAAGGTGAAGAAAGCAGAATGGTCGGAAGCGTGGCAAATCGCCGCTGTTTACGTCGGCACGGTGATTGGAGCAGGATTTGCGACCGGAAGAGAGATTATGGAATTTTTCACCCGTTATGGGGCGGCCGGAACGGTTGGGATCATCATCAGCGGTTTTTTGTTTATATGGGGCGGCGCACGACTCATGGTGATGGCGCGCCGCATTGGAGCCATATCATACGATGAATTGAATCGTTATTTGTTCGGGAGAATGTTGAGCCCGTTTGTGACGCTCGTGATGACGGCGATGATCGCGGGGGTGACGGCGGTGATGATCGCCGGGGCGGGCGCGGTGTTTGAAGAGCAGATCGGCTGGCCGCGGCAGGCGGGGATTGCCCTGACGCTCGGTTTGGCGCTTGTGGTCATGTTGCTCGACCGCAAAGGGCTGTTTGGCGTCAACGTGTTAGTCGTGCCGATGATGATGATATTTAGCGCCACCGTATTGATCAAAATGATGATGGTTGGCGACTTATGCCGACCGGATATGGTGGCATCGGATTATTCGCTTAAGGCGATGTTGTCCCCGTTTTCCTATGCGGCGTTTAACTTGGCGATGGCCCAAGCGGTGCTTGTGCCTGTTGCCCGCGAAGCGACCGGTGAGCGAGCGGTGAAGCGCGGGGCGATGTTGGGGGGAGTGATATTGACAGGGTTGTTGCTGCTAAACCATATCGTGCTGCTATCGTTTCCGCAAAAGGATGATTACGACATTCCGATGGCTGAAGTGGTTCGTACGTTTTTTGCCATGCTGTATTGGTTGTATGTCGTAGTCATTTACGGAGAAATTTTTACATCGGTCATCGGCGGCCTGTTTGGGCTTGCCCGTCAAGTGCGCGTTTGGGTGCCGAGCGGCGGAAAATGGCTGGGCGTGCTGCTCGTGTTGTTGTTTGCGGCGGTCAGCCCGTTTCGCTATGGGGAGTTGTTGTCATTTCTCTATCCACTGTTTGGCTACATGAGTCTCATGTTATTGTGGCTTCTTTGGCGTCGACGGCTGCCGCACCGATAAATCGGCCCTTTCGTTCCCTGACATTTCTTTGGTGAAGGGGGACGAAAGGGCTTTGTTTCGTTATGAGTGGAATCGGGCGATCATTTTTTCTAAATCGTGCGCTGCAGCAGCCAACGTGTCTGCTTCCCGGGCTAGTTGGTGAAGGGCGAGCGTTTGTTGCTCAAGTCCCGATGCGGTTTCTTGCACCATGTTTGAAAAATCGGCGGCCACGGTGCGTACGTCTCCCATCAGTTCACCGAGCTGCTCGCCGTCGGCGGTGATGGCGTTGACGTAGGATTCGTTTTGCTGAAGCAAGTCGTTCAGCTGGGCGAACATGCCCTGAAACGATGTGAACGTCTCTCCTGTTTTCCAAAGCGAGTTTTTCGTCGTTTCAACACGGAGACCGCTTCCTTGTACAGCTTGCACGGCTTCCTTGAGCGCGTTCGTCATGGCGTCGAGCGAGGCGAAAATTTCAGCGGCGAACGCGTTTGTATCTTCGGCGAGTTTTCGGACTTCTTGGGCGACGATGGAAAAACCGCGGCCCGCTTCACCCGCCCGCGCCGCTTCGATCGAGGCGTTTAGGGCGAGCAAGTTCGTCTGTTTGGCGATCGTGCGAATGGCGGTGATCATGTCATGGGCGCGCGCCGCTTCATGGGCGGCTTTGTCAATGAGGGCGGTTGTTTCATTGATGCCGTGCTGCATCGCGTCCATGTTTGTTTTTGTTTCCTCAATGAGGCGAATGCCTTCTGCTGCCGACGACCAAGCGTCGCCCGCCTGCCGTACGACGCGTTCAACGGCAGCCCGCATGAGCTGCACGCGCTTCACCATCTGCTGGATGACGTCACCCGCTTGCTCGACAGCGGTCGTTTGTTGTTTTGCTCCTTCGCGGAACGTTTCAACAGCAGCGGCGATTTCGTCGAATGATTCAGAGAGGCGGCGCATTTCCATCTGCTGTTCAACGCTCACATCATGCACAGTTTTGGCTGCTTTGCCAAGTTCATTGATGATCGTGCGGATGCCGAGAATCATTTTGTTGATTTCGTAGGCGATTTGATGAAATTCATCTCGTTTTTTCTTCGTTTTCACTTCCGTTTGCAATTGACCTGAGGAGACGGTGCGCGCGACGCTGTACCAATGGCGAAGCTCGGCGGCAATGGCTCGATGCCAAGCGGCGCTGAGCCCAAGCCCAAATAAAGCGGCAAACAGCGCGGCAAAAACAGGCGTCGCCCCGGCGGCGGAGGCGGCCAGCCCGACAGCTGCCGGAGCGATGGCGATGCTTGCTAACACCCATTGCAAATACGGACGATGCATGAGCCTTCCCATCCGCAGATTGAACCGTCTTCCGCCTGGCTCCATCCAAAGCGGGCAGCTGGCGTCAATCAACACTTCGCCGGTATCGCGTTCGTACACTTGCAATAGCGGCTCGTTCGTGCGGGCGGCGGCGAGCCCGACTGGGTCGGCAAACACCCTTCCCTCGCGGAGGCGGTTCGTATGGATAAGCCCGTATCCGCTTTCATCGACAACAACAAAATATTCATCACGGCCGAGCCGATCGTCTAAAAAGGCGCGGATGCGGTCAAGCTGTTCTTCGAGCGGACGCGTTCGATCGATCACCTCTCGCAGCGCTTCTGCCGTTGCCGTCACTTTTTTCAAGGCTCGTTTCGCCCGGCGCTGTTTCGTCAGTTCGCTCATAGACGATTCTCCTTTTTTCGTTTGTCTATTTTCAATAATATATAGAAGATTTTGTCGAATCAATAGGATGAAAGGGGGATGCATAAAAATATCTATCGATTGGAAGACTATGCTGTAAACGGAAAGGCGAGGGGATGGCCATGGGTTTGTTCATGTTTTGGAAAAAAAAGAGAAAACGCCCTCCCAAGCGCCCGATTTCGCAACTTTGGGAACAACTGCGGCAATCGAGCGATTTTGTCGAATTATCATTTCTTGTTGGGGACAAGGAGCTGTCCATTTACTATTTTGATTCGCTCGTCGATCCCCAACTATTGCAAGAGCGGATTCTTTGTCATCTGCAAAATGACATTCCAAAGCATCCGACCATCCGGCTCGAAGAATTGCAACAAATCGTGCCGATTCAGCGCATTGAAGTGAGCGAAGACATCGCGCTGATTGAAGAAAAGGTGCTGAAAGGGTTTGTCGCTGTCACCTTCCGCGAGCAACCAAACAAAGCGGCGCTCATGAGCGCCGCCGCTGAAAATTTGGGGCTGCGGGAAAACAACGATTCGGAAAATGAGTTCAGCGTCGTCGGACCGAAAGTCGGTTTTGTCGAGAACGTCGGCGTCAATCTCCATCTTCTCCGGCGGCAAATCGTTGCGCCCAACTTAGTATTTCGTGAAATGTCAGTCGGCTCAATGTCCAAAACCAAAGTCGTCGTCGCCTATATCGATGGCGTGGCCAATCCGGAAGTGGTCCGAACGGTGACGCAGCGGCTTGAGACGATTCACTTCGATGTCGTGTTTGACAACGCGATTTTGGATCAGCTGCTCGCCGACAATTCGCGGACGCCGTTTCCGCTCTTTATCTCGACCGAGCGGATCGATCGGGCGGTGTATGCCCTCATTTCCGGACAAGTCGCGGTGCTTTGCGACGGTTCGCCGTATGCGGTGATCGGGCCCGCGGCGCTGTTCGATTTTTTTACGTCGCCGGAAGATTACTATTTGCCGTGGGTGCTCGGTTCGTTTTTTCGGCTGATCCGGTTTTTCGGCGTGGCGTTTTCCGTGCTGGCGTCGCCGATTTATGTGGCCGTTTTGACATATCATTACGAAATGATTCCCGAGGATCTGCTCGGCCCGATCATTTATTCGCGTTCCAATGTGCCGTTTCCGCCCGTGCTCGAAGTGCTGTTTTTGGAAGTGACGATCGAGCTGCTGCGTGAAGCCGGGGCGCGGCTGCCGACGAAAGTCGCGCAAACGCTCGGGATTGTCGGCGGGATTGTGATTGGGCAGGCGACCGTCGACGCCGGTTTGACGAGCACGATTTTGTTGATTGTCGTGGCCTTGGCCGCGCTCGCATCGTTTACAACGCCGATTTTCAAAATGTCCAACACGATTCGGTTTATCCGTTTCCCCTTTATTTTGTTCGCCGCCGGCTGGGGCGGGGTCGGGATTGCTTTTGCCATCTGTTGGCTGCTCATTCATTTAGGCCGGCTGCAATCGTTTGGGTATCCATATTTGGTTCCGTTTTACCCGTTGCGTGTGCGCAACCTCGACGATACGTTTATTCGTTCGCCGTACAGCCAAGCGGCGGAGCGGCCGCAGTTTCTTCGTCCATGGTCGCGGTTTCGCTTTGATCCGAATGAAGCGAAGCAAAAGCGCGATATTGATGAGTAAAGGGGGATCATGATGCGGCGTGGGTGGCTATGGATCGGGGCGCTGCTGTTGCTGGGCGGGTGCGCCAGTTCGCGGCCGATTGACGAAATTCAAATTATCCAGCAAATGGGTTATGATTTCGAAAACGGCCGTTATACGGGGACAGCCGTGTACCCGACATTCAAACAAGGGCCGATGACGAAACCGAACGTATTGACGACGACATCGCCAACGATTTACGATCTCATCCCACGCCTGTCGTCGAAATCGGCGCTGCCGATTGAGGAGGGGCAACTGCGTCTCATTTTGTTCGGCAAGGAGTTTGCGAAGCGGGGAGTGACGCAGATTACGCACAGCCTCGCACGCAACAACAAGGTCGGAAGCCATTTGCTGCTTGGCGTTGCCGAAGACAGCGCCAAGGAGCTGTTGAAAATCACAGCGAAGACGACGCTCAGCGATACGCTGTATTTGCCGAACCTCGTCGAGCAAAATGAACAGTCGATGAACTTGCCGAAAACGAATTTGCATCTGTTTTTGTATCGCTATTTTTCCCCGGGGAGCGATCCGTTTTTGCCGTACTTTGAGAAAAAAGGCGATTTTGTGAAGCTCGAGGGGATCGCGTTGTTTCGCGACGACAAATATGTTGGGCATGTCAGCTTGCGCGATGCCTTTTTAATGAAAATTTTGCTCGGGGAAACGAAAAACGGCGTTTATCAGCTGAAGGTTGGGAATCGCGGAAAGCAAGGCGAGGATCGGGTCATGCTGCAAAACTTATGGGCGAAGCCGAAATATGAATGGAAACGTGACGGAAGCCGCCATCGCCTCGATGTGTCCGTTCATATTCATGCATCGGTGCGAGATTATCCGTCATGGCTCGACCCGGTAAAGGGGAAGCTGTTGGATAGCGTGAGAAAAAAAATGGAAAATGAATTGGAACACAATATGGAACGTTTATTCCGCTCTTTTCAAAAAAAGCGAATTGACCCGCTTGGCTTCGGCGACTTTGTCCGCAGTATCACAAGACATTGGGATCGGGCTGCGTTTTACCGCGAATATCCGGACTTGGACATCCGCCCCCATGTGACAGTCGACATCGTCCACACGGGCATTGGCGAATAAGACGGGGATCATGAGGAGGGAAGACCATGAAACAGCCGATTCCAGACCGATTTCTCATCTCCCCGTTTTTTGTTTTTTTCGTCGTCCACGCTGCGCAAATTGGGGTTGGGGCGCTCAGCTTCCAACGGCCGCTGATGAAAGCGGTCGGGCAGGACGCATGGATGGTGGTGCTTCTGACCGGGCTGGCCGCCCACTTGTTGATTTGGTTCATGTATCGCCTGCTTTCCCGCTCTCCTTTCGGCGGGGATATCGTCTTGCTTCATCAACATTATTTTGGCCGGTGGTTTGGCGGCCTATTGAGCTTAGGGGTGTTTCTTTACTATATGTTGGCGGCGCTGATGGTGCTGCAGTCGTACATCGAAATCATTAAAGTATGGGTGTTTCCGTTCATGGGAACATGGCAGTTCAGCCTGATTTTTTTGGCGCTCACCTATTACGCCGTCCTTGGCGGATTCCGCGTCGTGACAGGACTGTGTGTATGGGGGGTGGTCATTCCGCTGGCGACCATTTTCCCGATGGTGTTTTTCCCGTTGGAGTACGCGCAATATCGAAACTTGCTGCCGGTATTCGATCATTCATTTGGACAGCTCGCCAAAGCATCCAAAGAGATGACGCTGCAATATTTAGGATTTGAAATGCTGCTGATGTACTACCCATTTGTGAAAAACGCGCCGTCTTCGCAAAAATGGGCGCACGCGGCCAATGCTTTAACAACGTTCATTTACCTTGTGATCGTTTTGATTTCGATCGTGTTTTATAACAAAGAGCAAATTCAGCACGTGACATGGCCGACGTTGACGCTGGCGAAAATTCCGGAAGTGCCGTTTATCGAACGGATGGAATACATCGTCATCTCGATTTATGTGCTTGTCGTGTTTCCGATCATCACCCTCTCGGTTTGGGCGGCGACGCGGGTTGTGAAACAGCTGTTCGCCGTCCAGCAGCGCCGGTCGCTGCCTGTGCTTCTTGTCATTTTGTTTATCGGCACGCTCTTGCTTCAAGAGAAAGCGGACATCGAACGGATCAGCCAATGGACGGCCAAGCTCGGATTGTATCTTGTCGCCGTCTATGTTCCGCTTTTGTGCGTCAGCGTGTGGGTGGTGGAAAAGGTGAAAAAAACGCTACAACAAAAGCCGTAAATATGGTATAGTGAAAAAAGAAAACAGAAGAATACAATTCCGTACGTTTGTACGGGAGAGGTTTCTAGCAAAACCCTCTATAAAAAACTAGGGACGGCTGTATCCTAGGGGTATGGCCTTTTTGTTTTGGAAACCTCTTCTTCTGCTCATTCAGAAGGAGGTGGATGATGATGAAACGAAAGGAAGAAAAGGCGGTCGTCGTCTTTAGCGGCGGCCAAGACAGCACGACGTGTTTGTTTTGGGCGAAAAAGCAGTTTGGTGACGTGGAAGCGGTGACGTTTGACTACGGCCAGCGCCACCGCCTAGAAATAGAAGTGGCCTCGTCCATCGCCGCAGAACTTGGCGTCCGCCATACGGTGCTTGATTTGTCGCTTCTCGGGCAGTTGGCGCCGAACGCCTTGACGCGTCGCGACATCGCCATTGAACAAAAGGAAGGCGAGCTGCCGACGACGTTTGTGGACGGGCGCAATTTATTGTTTTTATCATTCGCTGCCGTGCTTGCCAAACAGCGGGGGGCGCGCCATATGGTGACAGGTGTGTGCGAAACCGATTTCAGCGGCTATCCGGACTGCCGCGATGTATTTATCAAATCATTGAACGTCACGCTGAATTTGGCGATGGATTATGAATTTGTCATTCATACGCCGCTCATGTGGCTGACGAAAGCGGAGACGTGGAAGCTTGCTGATGAGCTCGGGGCGCTCGAGTTCATTCGCACGAAGACGCTGACGTGCTACAACGGCGTCATCGCCGACGGCTGCGGCGAGTGCCCGGCGTGCGTGTTGCGCAAGCGCGGGTTGGAGGAATATTTGCGGGAAAAAGCGGAGGTGGAGGCGCGATGATGCATCAGCTCTATCCGCAGGTGACGCATCACTACCGCTATGAGTTGAACAAAGACATGCACATCGCCGCCGCCCATTTCATCCCGCATGAAGCGGCCGGGAGCTGCGCCAACGTGCACGGCCACACGTACATTGTCAATGTGACGATCGCCGGCGATGAGCTCGATGAGAGCGGTTTTTTAGTCAACTTCCAAACGGTAAAGAAGCTTGTCCACGGAAAATTGGACCATACGCTGCTCAACGACCATAGCGATTGGTTTGACAGTCATGACCCGAACCGGTTTCCGACATCGGAAGTGGTGGCGCGCACGATTTATGAAACGATTCAGCGCTATTTGGATACGCTGCCGCACAAGCCGAAATGTTTGCAAGTGTTTGTCCGCGAAACGCCGACGAGCTATGTCGTCTACCGGCCGAAAGCGGGGGAGCGGTAATGGCGCGCACGATTCCGGTGTTGGAGATTTTTGGTCCGACCATCCAAGGAGAGGGAATGGTGATCGGCCAAAAGACAATGTTCGTCCGCACCGCCGGCTGCGACTACCGCTGCCGCTGGTGCGATTCAGTGTTTACGTGGGATGGATCGGCCAAAGACGAGATCGAGCAGCTGACGGCAGACGACATTTGGCGGCGGCTTGAAGCCATTGGCGGCCGCCGCTTCCGCCACGTGACGATCTCCGGCGGCAACCCGCTGCTGATCGCCGCACTCGGTGAGCTCGTCGCGCTCCTTCATGAAAAAGGGGTGCGGGTGGCGGTCGAAACGCAAGGGAGCCGCTGGCAGGATTGGCTGCTTGACATTGACGACGTCACCCTTTCCCCGAAACCGCCAAGCTCGGGGATGGACACCGACTGGGCGGCGCTCGATCAAATCATCGGGCGGTTGCTGGCCGATCGAAGCCGGGCGCGGCGCGTCAGCTTGAAAGTCGTCGTGTTTGACGACGCCGATTTGGCGTATGCGAAAGAAGTGCACCGCCGCTACCCAGGCGTTCCATTTTACTTGCAGACCGGCAACGCCGATGTGGCCGCTTCCGAGGTGGCTGCACTCCGCGCGAAGCTTCTCAGCCGGTTGGAATGGCTCGTCGAGCAAGCCGCCGAGTCGGAGGAGCTGGCGGACGTCCACATCCTGCCCCAGCTGCACACGCTCCTTTGGGGAAACAAGCGCGGCGTGTAGAGCAGGGGCGGCGGCTCATTTTGCATAGATCAATCAGGGAGGAATGAAGGAATGGCGGGAAGAAAAGAGGAAGAATTGAAAGACTTGACGCTGCTTGGCAATCAAGGGACGACCTATTCGTTTACGTACAATCCGAATCTTCTTGAAGTGTTTGACAACAAACATCCTGACCGGGATTATTTCGTGAAGTTCAATTGTCCGGAGTTTACGACGTTGTGTCCCAAAACCGGACAACCGGACTTCGCGACGATTTACATCAGCTACATCCCGGACAAAAAATGCGTCGAAAGCAAGTCGCTGAAGCTGTATTTATTCAGCTTCCGCAATCATGGCGACTTTCACGAAGACTGCGTCAACATCATTATGAACGATTTGATCAAAGTCATGGAGCCGCGCTATATCGAAGTGTGGGGCAAATTCACCCCGCGCGGCGGCATTTCCATCGACCCGTATTGCAACTGGGGGCGCCCGGGGACGAAATACGAAAAAATGGCGGAATACCGGCTGCTCAATCATGACTTGTATCCAGAAAAAGTCGACAACCGCTGAAACCGTCAAAAAAAGAGGTAGTTTTTTCGCTCCAGCTCATATATAATGAACGATGAATGTTTGTGACCTTGGAGGTTTGGAAGTTGGAGCGAAGAACAGCCCTTTTGCTCGGAGCGAGCGGTTTGGTCGGCGGAGAGTTGCTGAAGCTGTTGTTGCAGTCGGATTTGTACCGCGGTGTGACGATTTTCGTCCGCACTCCGCTGCCGGTGGAACATGAAAAGTTGCAGCAAGTCGTCGTCGATTTTGTGCGGCTTGAATCGTACGAACGATATTTTTATGTGGACGATGTGTTTTGCTGCCTCGGGACGACGCGCAAAAAGGCGAAAACGAAGCAACAATTCATTCAAGTCGATTATGAATATACGCTGCGCGCTGCGGCGATGGCGGAAAAGTGCCGCGTGAAAAGCTTTTTGACCGTCTCTTCGGTCGGCGCTGACCCTTGTTCGCCGTTTTTCTACCAGCGAGTCAAAGGAGAGACGGAAGAAGCGCTGCAACGGCTTTCCATCCCATCGCTTCATATTTTTCGTCCGTCGCTGCTTGTCGGCAAGCGTCGCGAGTTCCGCCTCGGTGAAGCGTTAGCCGGATGGTTGTTAGGCCGTCTTCCGTTTTTGTTCGTCGGCAAATGGAAAAAGTACAAGCCGGTTGACGCCCATCAGCTTGCTTTGGCGATGTTTTACCGGGCGGCGTCAGCAACGAGCGGCGTCCATATCTATGAATGTGATGAACTCGCCCGCACTTCGTAAACAAAAAAGAGGCTCTTGGCAGCCTCTTTTTTATTCGACGATTTTATAGTTTTTATGATTGACAACCGTCCGTTCTTGCAAATCGAGTTCACGATAGTTTTCCATATACGTTAAATCCACGATGACTGAGTTTTCATTCACCTTCTCCACAATGCCGCGCAGCCCATTTTTAAACTCGATAATATCTCCGACTTTTGCTTTTTTGATCATCATCATTCTCCTTTAAACAAAATGATGGATGGCCGTTCAGGCGAACGGCCGTCGGAATCGAGGCCGACCTGATTCCCGAACCCGTCCCTTGGTCGGCGGGATGGGTGCCTTTTTATTAGTTTGCCCTATTTTTATGCGCAAGTAAAGAGAATTATTTCCTAAAGTTTTTTATTTTGGCGCTTTCCCATAAAAATGTACTTGATAGACGCTCATGATGCGCGAGCTAAAAATGATTTCCTTAAATGAACATTTCTATCATATTGTCCATGAAAAGCCAAGTGCACCTTTTGGGAATGAAGCGTTATTTTGAAAAAAGCAAGAAGCGTCAACGCCTCTTGCTTTCCATTTTTCCTATTTGGCGAA
Organism: Geobacillus vulcani PSS1; assembly: GCF_000733845.1. GTDB lineage: Bacteria > Bacillota > Bacilli > Bacillales > Anoxybacillaceae > Geobacillus > Geobacillus vulcani. The sequence goes on along the minus strand of NZ_JPOI01000001.1, from coordinate 54,781 downwards.
CACATGGTTGCCGATGACGACGGTCACTTGACGTGAGCGCAGCCATTTGCTTTTCGCCGTTTTCGGATTGTAGAAATACAGCGAACCGTTTCCTAAACCGCGAAAAGCAAGTGCTTCTTCAACGGCGCGGTATGATTCACGGTCGGCCGGTTCGTTGATCGATCCGTTTGCGACCGGCGTGAATGCATAATGGCCGCCAGAGCGCTCATAAATGACATCGTGGATCGTATCCGGAAAATCCGGATGGTCGACGCGGTTCAGCACGACCGTTGCCACGGCCACTTTTCCGGCGTATGGCTCCCCTTTCGCCTCGGCATGAACGAGGCGGGCAAGCAAATCTTTTTCTGCCGCTGTGATGCCGGCATCAGGGATGACGAGTTTTTCGCCAGGGTACAATAGATCGCCTTTGCGATTCTTTTGTTTCAGTTGTTTCAGCGGCACACCGTATTGTTTCGCAATTTTCCAAAGCGTATCGCCGCGCTTGACGGTGTGGATCGTCGCCGCATCGGCATGGCCGGCAAGGAAAAATATGCCGCACAACATAGCCGTCGCCCATGCTTTTGCTTGTTTCATCGACATCCCTCCTTTTGCCTTGCAAACTCGCTACTAGCGTAGCAAGGATAGAAGGATGAGTCATTATCTAATTGATGGAAAAATGCTGTATGTGTTGAAATCACTAGAGTCGTAGAGGGGCTAGAAATTTTTTCATGCACAAAACATCCCAGCTTTCTGGGGCGAAAGCCGGGATAGGATGGAAGGAAAAACAGGAAGATCAACTTCACGGAGATTCAAGATAATGGTAGATCACGTGGCCGCCGCGCTGGGCGATGCCGCGAAACTGTTTGAAGTCGGGTTGCTTCACGAGCACCGCCCGGAAAATCGGAAAGTCCTCTTTTTTGACCAGCAATTCTGAAATCGTTCCATTTCGCAACTCCTCGATTTGCTTGGCTGCCAGTGCTTCATCCATCGCATGTCCCTCCAAGCGTTCATCCGGCATGATCATCGTTATTATCGTAGCACCGTCATCTGTATAGATGCAATTTGAAACTTTCACATTTGCGGCTTTTACTGAGCATTGGATCGACTGGCGAGCGAACGAACAACGCTGCTTTTAAACCCATGTATGGGTCTGTGAAGCGAGTGATTGTTCGATCTTTCAAGCCAAAGGATATGTTAAACGTTTTTGTTGCATCGATATATTAGGTTAAATACCTATATTTTAGCCGGGCAAACACCCTTTGCTTGTTTCGACATACAATATGGGTGGGTACGCGCCCCGAGAACATCAGCGAGAAAGGGAGAGGACCAATGAATCATTGGGATCCGTATATGAATGATCCGCTTCAAAGCAATTTGAGTTATGAAGCTGGGGCAGTGGACAATAACGTGCCACCGATGGCTCCGCTGCCAGCTGGAGTGATGCCGACCGGAGCGATGCCGATGGCGTATTATCCGCCTGCAGCGCCTTATGGCTATTGGTGTCCACCGGTTGCGCCGCCGGCGCCGCTTGTCAGTCCGGCTCACCTCGAAAGTCCCGACAGTCCGGACGGATTTGGCAGCCCGGACAGCTCCGATATGATGCCGCCGACGCCGCCGATCGGGTTAGGAGCCGTGCCGAATATGGCCCATGCTTCCGTTTGGCCGATGGGTGGGAAAGAAAACACGCCGCCGATGACGCATGATGACACCGCTATTCCGTATAGCATGACGGCTCCGTACGCAGAAAATGTTCCTCCGGCTGGCAGCACGGCTCCCGTTGCCGTTCCTGGCACGTTGCCTGGAATGGCCGATGGCGCCGCACATGGTTTCGTTCCCGGCGCACTTCCGTATGCGCCGCTGTACTATCCGCCGATGGCGCCGCAGCCGTATTCTCCGATGATGCCGTATGGCTATGGCTATCCTGTTGCGCCGCTGCCTCCATATTATGGCGGAGGAATCCCATATGCGTCTGGCTTTCCAACCTCGTATGGCCCCTATCGGTAAGATGCCAAAAAAGACCGCCGAATGGCGGTCTTTTCTATGGAAAAAAACGACAATGGTCTATGTGTCAAAGACTAGCCCACGATCCGGCGCTGTGGAAGTGAGGCGCTTCTTGTTCCACTGCGGTCTTTTCCAAATTTGGAACGGTTTCAAGCCCTTTGCGGGTCAGACGGCTGGAACGTTGGCGTTCGCGGCCGTCTCCTTTTTGCCGCGGACATGTTTTTTCACTGACACTGATGGTATAATAAGGAACAGAGTTTCTCTTGGGAACGAAAGTCTAGAAAACAAATCTATCAGGTTGAATGGAAAAAGGAAGGGGGAAGGGATTGTACATGAGTATGGAACAGAAAACAGCCATTGTCACGGGTGGGGCGAACGGGATCGGCAAGGCGATTGCTAGAGCATTTGCAAAACGGGGAGCGAACGTCGTGATCATCGACCGCGATGTCCAAAACGGTGAAGCGTTCGCCGCGCAATTGCAATCGGACGGGTTCAAGGCCATTTTTGTGGCGGCTGATGTGCGGAAGGTGGGCGATATTGAGCGGTTTGTACAAGAAGCTGCCGGCCGCTTCGGCCGCATTGACTATTTGATCAACAATGCCGGCGTCTCACGCTGGAAGTCGCCGTATGAGCTGACGGTTGAGGAGTGGGATGACGTGCTGTCAACGAATTTGCGCAGCGCTTTTTTTGCCTCCCGTGAAGCGGCGAAATATATGCGCCGCAATGCAAAAGGCGGAGCAATCATCAACATTGCCTCGACAAGGGCGCTCATGTCTGAGCCGAATTCCGAGGCGTACGCTGCATCAAAAGGCGGCCTTGTCGCTTTGACTCATGCGTTGGCGTTGTCCTTTGCGGATGATCGCATTCGTGTCAATTGCATCAGCCCCGGTTGGATTGAAACGGGCGATTACGGACAACTGCGAGACATTGATCACCGGCAGCACCCAGCCGGCCGCGTGGGCAAACCGGACGATATCGCCCGCGCTTGTCTGTATTTATGCGATGAGGAAAACGATTTTATCACCGGAGCAAATTTGGTCATCGACGGGGGAATGACAAGGAAAATGATTTATATTGAGTAGGGAGTGGGTGTTTGTTAAAATAAACAAAACGGAGACGGTTTCAACGGAAAAGGTGGGACGGAAAAATGAAAATCCGCAAAACGCCGGTGATGGACGGACAAGCTCCGGCTAACGTCTACATTTACGAAAATCGAAAAGAGGAATATATCGCGATCGCCATTCCGGCGCTTGAGTGGTCATTTTCGTTCGCCTATGAGGAAGAGGCGGAGGCGGTGGCTGAGCGGCTTGAGGCATCGCTAAAAAAGCGGCTTGACCATGAGCGCGCCGCTCTTTTGGCCGCGCGTCTGCTCGGCTGGGCGCGGGAAATGTAGCCTGGCGGACGGCCGCGGCCGCCGCGACTATGCATGTTAGGGGTTCGATGACATCGTGGTCAACAAAGCAAAAGTAATCGCAGTATATATCATAGGCAGCATTTTATGGATTGCCGCCACCGACACCCTGCTCAATATGATGTCGATCAGCCGCAATGTATATATGGCGCTTGGCGCCGCCAAAGGGGCCGTGTTTATTTTGCTCTCGGCCATTTTTTTGTACCAGCTGTTAAAAAAGCGCGAGCAGCTGGAAAAGACCGAGGAAAATGAACAGCAGCTGCTTACGCTCATCAATTCGATGCCAGATTTCGTTTGCTTTAAAGACAGCGAGGGGCGATGGCTGCGCGTCAACGATTTTGGCCGCCGGCTGTACCGCCTCGAACAGATCGATTATATCGGGAAGACGGACCGCGAGCTTGGCGAGCTTGTGCCGTTTTTTAAAGAAGCGTTTGCACAGTGCATTGCATCAGACCGCGAGGCGTGGGAGAGCGGAACGGTGACGCGCCGCGAGGAGTCGTTTGCGACGCCGGATGGGGAAGTGAAGACGTTTGACGTCATTAAAGTGCCGCTTTTTGACGAAAACGGAGCGCGCAAAGGATTGTTGACCATCGGCCGCGACATTACCCAGCAAAAGCTTGCCGAGGAGTTGCTCTTGAAAAAAGAAAAGCTCTCCGTCCTTGGCGAGCTGGCCGCCGGCATTGCCCATGAAATCCGCAATCCGCTCACCTCCATGAAAGGATTTATTCAGATGATGCAAGAAACGCGCGAAGTGAATGATCATTATATACGCATTATGTTAAGTGAACTCGGCCGCATCAACCAAATTGTCAGCGAGCTGCTGGTGCTCGCCAAGCCGCAAAGCCACGATTATCGGCTGTTTTTGTTGAGCGAGGCCATTTCGTATGTCATCAGCTTGATTGGCCATGAGGCGACGTTGAACAACGTTTCCATTTCCGTTCATAACACCGCTCCGAAAGCTTGCGTGTACGGCGATCAAAACCAAATTGTTCAAGTGTTGTTGAACGTTATGAAAAATGCCATCGAAGCGATGCCTGATGGCGGCTGTTTATCCGTCCACGTTGCTGAAGCAGACGGGAAGATCTATGTCGATGTTGCCGACACCGGCGTCGGCATTTCGAAAGAACGGCTGCAGAAAATCGGTGAACCGTTTTTCACCTTGAAAGAAAAAGGAATGGGGCTCGGACTGACGACAAGCATGAAAATCGTTCAAGAACATAAAGGAACGATGTGGATCGAAAGCGAAGTCGGGAAGGGAACGACAGTTCATTTGACGTTTCCGTCCGGTGGCGTCAAAGCCGCAAACGGACGGCAAAATGCGCTGTCATAACAACAGGCGTCCCCGCCAGAGCAAGGATGTCTGTTTTTGGGGCCAACGGCTCAATCAATGGCTGATAGGCAGCCGAGTTGCATGGTGGGCAGAGGCCGACGCTTTGCGGATCACCATAGGCCTTGTCGGTGCACAGCGCGTTTTGGTTCGTAAAATTGCTCTTTCAGTTGTTTAGGGTCGAAGCTGCCGATCGTGCAGGGAACGATTCCTGCTTCGCTTTGCTGGAAGTGGGAGACTTCTTTCGGAAATCCGTTAAAAATGAAACCTATTGCACATGATAAACGTAGTCTGGGGAGGGAGAATGAAAAAAGGATGTGATGGTGTGTTCATCGCCCAACTGGCAGTCATTTTGTTCGCCGCCAAACTTGCCGGTGATGCCGCTGTGCGCCTTGGTCAGCCCGCCGTGCTCGGCAAGCTGCTCATCGGCATTGTGCTTGGCCCGAGCGTGCTCGGTGTGATCGAGGATACGGATCTTTTGCAGGAGTTAAGTCAAATCGGCGTTATTTTGCTCATGTTTATCGCCGGCCTGGAGACGGATATGGATCAGTTTCGGCGCACCGGAAAAGCCGCTGTGGCGGTCGGAGTGCTCGGCATTCTCGTTCCACTGCTCGCCGGGTATGCGGCTGGAACAGCGCTCGGTATGGAGATCGGGGCAGCCTTGTTCGTCGGCCTCTTGCTATCGGCAACGAGCGTCAGCATTTCCGTGCAGGCGCTCAAGGAGATGGGGCGTCTGCAGTCGAAGGAAGGGTCGGCCATTCTTGGCGCGGCGGTCATCGACGACGTGTTGGTTGTCATTGCTTTGGCGTTTTTATTAAGCCTGACCGGCGGCGACGTTGACCTTGGAGCGGTTGTGCTGAAAAAAGTCATCTTCTTTGCTGTTGCCATTTTGCTTGCCTGGAAAGCCATCCCGCTCGTATTAAAGTGGTTTGCCCCGCTGCGTGTGACGGAAACGGTTGTGTCGGCTGGCTTGATCATTTGCTTTACATTTGCTTACTTCGCTGAAGTGACGGGAGTGGCGGCGATCATCGGCGCCTATATGGCCGGGCTTGGCGCCAGTTTTACGGACTATCGGGAAGAAGTATTTGAGAAAGTGGAAACGATCGCCTATTCTTTGTTTGTCCCTGTCTTTTTTACCTCCATCGGGGTTGCGGCCGACTTTTCCGGCATCGTCGAACATTGGCCGCTCATTGTCGGCTGGAGTGCGCTCGCGATTTTGACAAAGCTTGTCGGTGCCGCGCTGGGGGCAAAATGGGCCGGATTTTCGTGGGGAAGCTCGCTGGCGGTCGGGGCTGGCATGGTGTCGCGCGGCGAGGTGGCGCTCATCATCGCCGGCATCGGCTTGGAAGCCGGCCTGCTTGATACGGACATGTTTGCGGTCATGATCATCGTCGTATTAGTGACGACCGTCGTGACTCCGCCGCTGTTGAAGATGATTTTCGGCCGTCTTCACCCGGTGCGCCAGACTATATAACCAACAGCTCGGCGCTGCACCGCGGGAAACTGTCTAACTTGTTATTGGCCGTTAGGCGGAGGTGGCGCCGTGAAGGCCGATTTGTGTGATCGTTATCATCTGGGAAAGAGAAGACCCCACTTCCACGCGTGAGCGTACATGCACCCGCCATGGGGCAGGTGTTCTCAAGAATCTCCCACCTCTAAGCGTACGCGTAGGCGGGAGGGCGTTCAATCCGACAGCCGATGGCTTCGATAAGGGAGATGGGCGGCAACAAAAGGCCAATACGGGAACGAAGAAAAGGGGCTTGCCTCGTGAGGCAGCCCTTTGCTGTTGTTACGAGCGATTTTTTTTCGCTTGTTTCGCCGTATCCACGCTGTCTTTGGCCATTTCTGCCTCCGCCTTGGAGACGGTCGGGTTGGCTACTTCTTGGCTCACCTTGTTTTGTCTCCCTTTGTTCGACATGCGATCCCCTCCTTTCGGCCAGTTTCGCTCCGCTTGCCGTATGCCCGCAAAATGCTGTTTAGTTCGCTGCTATGTTTGGTCGGAATTTGATGGCGGGCCCGGTCAATGAACACGATATCTGCATGTGGCACATAACGTTGGAACATAGCGATATATGGCTGGATGTAGCGATCGCGTGCTCCATAAATAAGGAGCACGGGCAAGCGGAGGGAAGACAGTTGTTTTGTGCATCCATAAACAAGCCCAGCCTGGTACATGGCGCTTAAATCCCGTTTATTGGTCAGCCGCGCGTACCGCCGCAACAGTTGCCATTCACGCCAGTTCGTTTTGTGCCCCCAAGCAAGAGCCGACGCAAGCAGCGGGATGGCCCCAAGTTTTGCGGCGGAGATGCCGAGCAAAAACTCGCTGAGCAAAAGCGGGGTGCACACTTCCGGAAACCCGCCGATCAAAACGAGCTGTTCGACATGCTCGGGATAGCGGAGCGCGAAGTCGAGCGCAATGGATCCGCCGTTTGAGTAGCCGCAAATGATGGCTCGCCGAACGCCGAGGGCGCGGAGCAATACGGAAATATCGTCAGCAAGCAGCGGTACGGTGATCGGCCCATCTGACGAACTGCTTCGCCCGTTTCCACGCATATCATACAAAATAAGGCGGAAATGGCGGGCGAGCGGTTCTTGGCGGCAAAAAACGGCATGCCCCATTCCTGGGGGATGGATGAACAAAAGCGGTGTTCCTTCTCCTTTTTCCTCGTAGTAAAGGCGGACTCGTCGGTTGATCGATACGTATGGCATATTCTTTCCTCCCTCCCAGCCCTCTTATTAGTATGTCGAGAAGAGCGGCGCCCCATCCAAAAAAACGTCATTGAGAGCGATGGCCCGTCCGGTTTATAATTTAGTCTGCATAGGTCAACGGCAGACGATGGGTACGGAAAGGAGGGAGCTTGATGGAACAGCCATTTCGCGTCGAAAAAACGCTCAACAACAACGTGTTAATCGCTTCCCATCCGGCATATGGCGAAGTCGTTTTGCTCGGCAAAGGAATCGGTTTCGGCAAAAAACGGGGGGATGAGATTGCCAAGAGCGCTGTGGAAAAATGTTTTGTCCTGAAAAATGAACGCGAACAAGAGCAATATAAAAAGCTGCTTCCGGAATTGAGCGAAGAATTCATCGCTCTCATGAGCGAGGTGGTTCAATATATTCAGCAACGCGTGGGCGCGCCGCTCGACGAGCACATCCATGTGGCGCTGACTGACCATATCGCTTTTACATTAAAGCGGCTCGAACAGGGGCTTGATGTCAAAAATCCGTTTTTGGCGGAGACGAAAAGCTTGTATCCGTTGGAATATGAAATTGCCAGCGAAGTGGCTCGTATGATTGAACAAAGGCTTGGGATTGTGCTGCCTGAAGGGGAGGCAGGCTTTATCGCCCTTCATATTCATAGCGCGATTTCCAAACAAAGCGTGTCGGAAGCCAATCGTTATTCCCAGCTCATCGCTGATCTCGTGAAAATTGTCGAGCAGCAGCTTGGCGTGGAAATCGATCGCGAGAGCATTCATTATTTGCGGTTTGTCCGTCACTTGCGCTATGCGATTGAGCGGATGAAAAAAGGTGAAAAAGTCGAAGAACCAAAAAATTTGTCGAAAATCTTGAAGGAAGCGTATCCATTATGCTATAATCTAGCATGGAAGTTGGTCAAAGTCATGCAGCAAACGCTTCATCTGCCGGCGGACGATGCCGAGGCGGTCTATTTGACGTTGCATTTGCAACGGTTGGCGGAGAAAAAGAACAATACAACTGCATAGGTTGTCTCGCTTTACGTGTTACTGACTCGATCAGGCATGAGTAAAGAGGGCAAACAAGGCGGCAACAGCTGCGAATCCATTTAGGCGCTGTTGTAAGCGTTCTTTTTGCCTCTCTTTAGTCATGCCTTTTTTATTGCGCCAGCTTCCTCGAAGCGCCCGCTCCATTTTCGGTACATGAATCGGCTGTTTGCTGCAAAACTTAAGAAAAGGAAACTAAAGGAGGTTATGAAGATGAAACGAGCGTTTGGCACGTTGCAAAAGGTCGGGAAAGCGCTCATGCTGCCGGTGGCGATCTTGCCGGCGGCCGGGATTTTGTTGGCACTTGGCAACGCCTTGAAAAACCCGGCGCTTACTGACAAAATTCCGGCGCTCAAAGCCGACTGGATCGTGCTCATTTCCAACGTTATGGAGCAAGCAGGCGGCATCGTCTTCTCCAACTTGTCGCTCTTGTTTGCGGTTGGTGTGGCGATCGGCCTTGCCGGCGGGGACGGGGTCGCGGGCTTGGCGGCGATCATCGGCTACTTGATTATGAATGTGACGATGAGCGTGATCTTAGGCGTGACTTCCGATATGATCGGCGCCGATCCGTCGTACGCCAACATTCTCGGCATCCCGACGCTGCAAACCGGTGTCTTTGGCGGGATTATCGTCGGGATTTTGGCCGCATACATGTACAACAAATATTTCAATATCGAACTGCCGCAATATCTTGGCTTTTTCGCCGGCAAGCGGTTCGTGCCGATCGTGACGGCGGCGTCCGCAGTCGTGCTTGGCATTATCATGACATTCGTTTGGCCGCCGATTCAGCACGGGTTAAATGCGTTCTCGCACAATATGATTGATGCGAACAAAACGTTGGCCGCGTTCATTTTCGGCGTCATCGAACGGGCGCTCATTCCGTTTGGGTTGCATCATATTTTCTATGCACCGTTTTGGTTTGAGTTTGGTGAGTACGTCAATAAAGCCGGGCAAGTGGTCCATGGCGATCAAAAAATCTTTTTCGAGCAACTAAAAGACGGGGTCAAATTGACGGCCGGCACGTTCATGACCGGGAAGTTCCCGTTTATGATGTTCGGTCTCCCGGCAGCGGCGCTCGCGATCTACCATGAAGCGCGGCCGGAAAACAAAAAAGTCGTTGCCGGCATCATGGGATCAGCCGCGTTGACATCATTTTTGACCGGGATTACCGAGCCGATCGAATTTTCGTTCTTGTTTGTCGCCCCGGCGCTGTTTGCCATTCACTGCGTCTTTGCCGGCTTGTCGTTTATGATCATGCACCTGTTAAAGGTCAAAATCGGGATGACCTTCTCCGGCGGGGTCATTGACTTCTTGCTGTTTGGCGTTCTGCCAAACCGGACGGCATGGTGGCTCGTCATTCCGGTCGGCTTGGCGTTTGCCGTGATTTATTATTTCGGATTCCGCTTTGCGATCCGCAAATGGGATTTGGCGACGCCGGGCCGGGAAAAAACGGTCGAGGAAGCACCGAAAGCCGAGGCAGCCGCCGCTGGCGATCTGCCGTACGAAGTGCTCGCCGCCCTTGGCGGAAAGGAAAACATCGAACATTTGGACGCGTGCATTACGCGTTTGCGCGTTTCGGTCCATGATATCGGCCGGGTCGATAAAGACCGGTTGAAAGCGCTCGGCGCTGCCGGGGTGCTTGAAGTCGGCAACAACGTGCAAGCCATTTTCGGCCCGAAATCAGATATGTTAAAAGGGCAAATTCAAGACATCATGCAAGGAAAAGCGCCGGCAAGGGCGGAAGAGAAGCCGAAAACAGCGGCCCCGGAAGCTGCGAAGTCCGAAACGATCGCTTCGCCGATGTCCGGAGAAATGGTTCCGCTTGCTGAAGTGCCGGACCAAGTGTTTTCGCAAAAAATGATGGGCGACGGCTTCGCGGTCATGCCGACGGACGGCACGGTCGCTTCACCGGTTGATGGCAAAATCATCAATGTATTTCCGACGAAGCACGCCATTGGCATTCAGTCGGCGGGCGGGCATGAAATTTTGATCCATGTCGGCATCGACACGGTGAAGCTGAACGGCCAAGGGTTTGAAGCGCTTGTCAAGGAAGGCGATGAAGTGAAAAAAGGGCAACCGATTTTGCGCGTCGACCTTGATTATGTAAAACAGAACGCGCCATCGATCGTCACGCCGGTGATTTTCACGAATCTCCAAGCTGGCGAAACGGTGCGCATCAACAAACAAGGCGAAGTCGTCCGCGGCGAAGACGTCGTGGCGATCCAATAAATCGTTTTTGGCGGCGGAGAGGGGCCAAGCATTTTCCGTTGCCTCTCCGCACCTGTATTTGATATGATGGCAAAGAAAAATTGTAGAAAAGGGGATTGATGAACGATGGCAGAAAAAACGTTCAAAGTTGTTTCAGATTCCGGCATCCACGCTCGTCCGGCGACGATTTTGGTGCAAACGGCGAGCAAATTCAACAGCGAAATCCAGCTTGAGTACAACGGCAAAACGGTGAACTTGAAATCAATCATGGGCGTCATGTCGTTAGGCATTCCGAAAGGGGCAACGATCAAAATCACGGCAGAAGGGGCCGATGCGGCAGAAGCAATGGCGGCGTTAACCGATACGTTGGCAAAGGAAGGCCTTGCAGAATAATGGAAAAGACGATTCATGGCATCGCCGCTTCAAGCGGCATCGCCATCGCCAAGGCATACCGCTTGGAAACGCCTCATTTGGCGGCCGAAAAACGAACGGTCGCCGACGTCGAGGCGGAAATTGCGCGGCTTGAGGCGGCGGTCGCCAAAGCAAAAGAAGAGTTGGAAGCCATCAAACAGCATGCCTTAGAAAAGCTAGGCGAAGACAAAGCCGCGATTTTTGCCGCTCATTTGCTTGTGCTTGACGACCCAGAACTGCTGAATCCCATTAAGGAAAAAATCAAAACGGAACAAGTGAATGCGGAATATGCGCTCCATGAAACGGCATCGTTTTTCATTTCCATGTTTGAAGGCATGGACAATGAGTATATGAAAGAGCGGGCCGCCGATATCCGCGATGTAACGAAGCGCGTCCTCGCCCATCTGCTCGGTGTCACGATCTCGAACCCGAGCCTCATTTCTGAGGAAGTCGTCATTATCGCTGAAGATTTGACGCCATCCGATACGGCGCAGCTGAACCGTCAATATGTGAAAGGATTTGCCACCGACATCGGCGGACGAACATCGCACTCGGCCATTATGGCCCGCTCGCTCGAGATCCCGGCTGTCGTCGGCACGAAGGCGATTACGGCGGAAGTGCAAAACGGCGACATTGTCATCGTCGATGGGCTTGACGGTCAAGTCGTCGTCAATCCGTCGCCGGAGTTGCTTGCGCGTTATGAAGAGAAGCGGGCTCGCTATGAGGAGCAAAAAGCGGAATGGGCGAAACTCGTCCATGAGCCGACGGTGACGGCCGACGGCGTCCACGTCGAGCTGGCGGCCAACATCGGCACGCCGGACGACGTGAAAGGAGCGTTAGCCAACGGGGCGGAAGGGATCGGATTGTATCGGACGGAGTTTTTATACATGGGACGCTCGGAGCTGCCGACGGAAGATGAACAGTTTGCGGCCTACAAAACGGTGCTTGAACAGATGAACGGCAAGCCGGTTGTCGTCCGAACGCTTGACATTGGCGGCGACAAGGAGCTTCCGTATCTGCATTTGCCGAAAGAGATGAACCCGTTTTTAGGGTTTCGAGCCATTCGCCTTTGCCTGGAAATGCAAGACATGTTCCGCACACAGTTGCGCGCCTTGCTTCGGGCGAGCGTGCACGGCAATTTGAAAATCATGTTCCCGATGATTGCGACGCTCGATGAATTCCGCCAAGCGAAAGCGATTTTGCTCGAAGAAAAAGAAGCGCTTCTCCGCCAAGGCGTCCCGGTCGCCGATGGGATTGAAGTCGGCATGATGGTGGAAATTCCGGCTGCCGCCGTCATGGCTGATCAGTTTGCGAAAGAAGTGGACTTTTTCAGCATTGGCACAAACGATTTAATCCAATATACGATGGCGGCCGACCGGATGAATGAGCGCGTTTCGTATTTATATCAACCGTACAATCCAGCAATTTTGCGGCTCATCAGCCACGTCATCGACGCTGCCCATCGCGAAGGAAAATGGGTCGGGATGTGCGGAGAAATGGCCGGCGACCCGATCGCCATTCCGATTTTGCTTGCCCTTGGCCTGGATGAGTTCAGCATGAGCGCCACCTCGATTTTGCCGGCGCGCGCCCAGTTGAAACAGCTGGCGAAAGAAGAGGCGGCCCGCATCAAAGAGACGGTGTTGTCGCTCGGCACCGCCGAAGAGGTTGTAGCCTTTGTCAAACAAACCTTCTTCCTTGCTTGAGCGAAAGCGTGGCGGCATTCGTCGCGCTTCTTTTTTTGTCTTCGTTTACGCCAACAGGGGGGCAGACGGTGCATAGCCATATCGCTGGCGAACGGTGAGCGAAAGGCCTAACGCGATCGCTTTCGCCATTTGGTAGACAACGTGCAAATTCGTGTACGGAAGTGCAGTGATATCAGCCGTGTCTTCCATCATAACGCCCATGATGCTGAGATCGCCGATCGATGGAAGGGAATGGCCAAGTCCGGTGCCGGGGGCGAGCGCGCCGGGGCGAATGGCGATCGTATGGACAAACGGTCGCGGGCCGACGATGCTGTCAACGGCCAGCACATAGGAATTCGGATTTTTGAGCAACTGTTGATGTACACGCTCAATGTTCGTGGCGTCGACCGGACGCTTAAGCGTGCCGATCACCGTCAAATGATCGGGATAGGCGTTTTCAAGCAACGTGCCGACAAACGGGCCTAAACTGTCGCCGTTAATGCGGTTGCTGCCGATGCAAACAACGGTCAGATGGCCGATGTGCGCCGGCAGCAAGGAAAACAGTTCATTGCGAATCAGCAAAGGGGCGAGTGGATCGCTGTAGGGAATCGGTCTCATCGCTTACGAGTCCTTTCCGTCTCTGTTCTCGCTTTCTTATTCGCGACCGCTGCCGGCGATTCCTTTCTTTTCAGGATTGAAAATTTTTCCCTATGTTTGCTTAAACGGATTGCGCCACTCCATTAACACAGCATGGTTGAGCGATTCTTCGTCTTCTAAATAGTTGCGGACAATCGCAAGCGGTGTGCGCCCGCAGCGAAGCAAAAACGTAATGACCGGGTCTTTTAATTCACCGGCCGTCACTTTGCGAATGTACTCTTCCGGGGACAGTTCGTTCGCATAGCGGTGATAACCGGGCATCCGTCCGCCGCCGAGCAGCCGGTCGAGACCGAGATGAACGACCACTTCATACATCGACTGCATGAGCCACTTGCCGAGGCCGAGTTTCCGGTACGGCGGCGAGACGCAAATGTCAACGACATACAGCGTGTTGCCGTCCGGGCGATGGTTGCGAATATAACCGCCGTCGGTTATTTCTTTCCATGTATGGTCGGCATGGTTCGGGTCAAAGTCGACGATGAGCCCGGTCATGGATCCGACGATGCGCCCATCGACTTCGACGCATAGCGCTCCTTCGGGAAACAAGGTGACATGGTTTTCAAGCTGCGCCTCGTTCCACCATAGTTCGGACGGAAACGGAGGCGGAAAGCTTTCTTGCTGCACGCGGATGAGGGCGGAAAAATCGCTTTTCATATAGTTGCGGATGACGGCTTGCCGCGGCGTGTCGCCGTCAAAGACGTATAGCCGTTTCTTGTACACGCCGATCCCCCTTTCGTTCGTTTTACCTTCATCATAACCGAAACCTAGAAAAAACGCCAAGAAAAGGTCCATCCAAGAGGAAACCGACCGTTTGCCGATGGGGTGCGGAAAAGTTAGCACGAACTGCTCTCCACCACGGGATGAACATGACCGCTTGCCAGCGGGATTTTTGCAGAAAAGTTCCATGGGCAGCGCGATCTGACCTTCACTCAGGGATGAAAATCACCGCTTGCCGACGGGGGTTTGCAGAAAAGAAAACAGCCGCTGTTAGCGGCTGTGGCCGTGTTGTTTAACGTATTCGCTGATCAATGCTTCGATCTGCTGTTCGTCTGGCTTTTGGCCGTGAAACGGAAAGACGATTTCCTCGATCCATTCACCGTCACGGTAGACGTGCAGCGCCCCTTTTTGCAACAGAACGCTGTATTCGATCTCAAAGCGATATCCTTCGTGTTCGATGGCCCCCATCATCCTTTCACCTGCCTCTAGTTTATTGTCCCGCACACGGTGGCCCTCTATGTATGAATTAAGAAGCTAATCCTATAGACGGAGGACGATTGTCCTTTTATAATGAAACATAGTTCGACAAAAAAGAGGAAACAGAGGGGAGAAATAGCGAGTGTTTCGAACGTTGCGCAGCAAATTGATCGTCTTGATGGCCTTATTATTGATCATCTCGTTGGCGGCGACGCAGCTCATCGTTGTTTGGCAAACGCAACGGCTTGTTGACGCTGATGTGAAACATCGAGCGCAGACGGCGCTTGACGGATTGCTTGGCGATATTCGCGACAGCTTTCAGAGCGAGGAAAACAGCTTAGTGCAGTTTAGTGAATCGCCGTCCGCCTTGCAGATGGTGAGCGATGAAAAAGCGTGGCCGCAGATGGAAAAGCAGTTTCGTACGTTTTTGCGCCTGCATGAGAATGTGCAATTTATCTATATTGGCACCGAGCAGAAGAAAATGTACATCACGCCGATGACAGAGCTCCCAGACGGATACGATCCGACGAGCCGACCGTGGTATAAAGAAGCAATGAAACGCCCGGATGAAGTCGTGTGGACCGAACCGTACGTCGATGCCATTACCGGCAAGAACGTTGTAACGTTGGCCAAGGCGGTGAGTGAAAACGGCCGCATTGTTGCGGTCATTGGCATCGACATGACGCTCGATACCGTGACGAGAATTGTCAATGCGAGCGACGTCGGCTATCACGGATACCCCGTGCTGTTTGATGCGAAAGGGACGGCGGTCGTCCATCCGCAATACAAAGGAAAAAATATGGCGAAAAATGCGACGGTCCGCTATATGCTCGAGCATAAAAAAGGGATGCGGGAATATGAACTAGACGGGGAACAACGGGTCATGTATTTCACTACCATTCCAGAGCTCGGCTGGAAGGTCGGCGCCGTCTATAAAGAAGCAGACTTAGCCGCCATGAGCCGTTCCATTGGGAAGAACATGCTTGTCATTACCGTCATTGCGCTCGTTGTAGCGCTTGTTGCCGTCTATTTCTTGGCGCGTTCGATCACAAGGCCGATTGCCGCGCTGCAAGAGCAAGTCGAAAAGGCGGCGGGCGGCGACTTGACGGTGCAAGCGCGTGTCACTGCCAAAGATGAGATCGGCCGCCTCGCCCGCCACTTCAATGACATGATCGACCATATGCGAATGCTGATCAGCGAAGTGAACCGCTCGGTCAATGAATTGGCCGCTTCCGCTGACCATTTGAGTGCTGTCTCGGAAGAAACGATGGCCACAAGCGAACAAGTGGCGAAAGCGATCGGCGAAATCGCCAAAGGAACGACCGATCAAGCGGGAAGCCTCGATACGATCAATGAGCGGACGACGGCGCTGTCGCAGCAAATCGAAGCGGTCACGAATGCGACGGCTGGCATGGAGTCGCTTTCCAATGAGACGAAAAGCGCCAGCTATGACGGCTTAGAGCATTTAAACATCTTGCAGAAAAAATCAGAGGAAGCGAAAAATGAACTCGAGTCTGTAGAAAATGTCATTAACGACCTTGTGAAAAAGATGGATGAAATTGACGGCGTCATTCAAACGATCACGGCTATTTCCGGACAGACGAATTTGCTGGCGTTAAATGCCAGCATCGAGGCGGCTCGGGCTGGCGAGCACGGCAAAGGGTTTGCCGTTGTCGCCGATGAGGTGCGCAAGCTGGCCGAACAATCCGCGAAAGCAACGGAGATGATCCGGGCGACGATCGCTGCCATCCAGCAGCAAGCCGGGTTGGTGATGGAGGCGGTCGGCCGCTCCAAGCAGGCGTACGACGAACAACGGGAAGCAGTGCACACAACCGGCGATTCATTTGTCAAAATCACTGGCATGATGGAGCAAGTGGCCGCTGCGCTTGCTGAGATTATGGAGGAAGCAAAGCGGATGAACGCGAGCAAAGACGATGTCGTCGGAGCGATGCAAAACATCGCTGCCATCGCCCAACAAGCAGCGGCAGCGGCGGAGGAAGTGGCCGCTTCGGCCGATGATCAACTGCAGGCGCTTTCGACGGTGACGGAGTCGGCGGAGACGTTGAGCGAAATGAGCCGGCAGCTGAAACAATTGGTGGAGAAGTTCAAGATTTCGTAAAAAACAGAAGGCGTCCTGGCGGCAGCGCAGGACGTCTTTTTTATCATCTCCCGCCGAGAAGCCTCCCACTTCCACGCGATTGGCGCGTAAGTGGGGGGGATGAAGGCCGGTCAGCGTTTGCTGAAAATCATGGATGTTCCATCGCAGAAAGGTCACGATCTTTTTTTTCTATTCATACAATGAGAATGAGTGAAATTTTTTCAGCTTCTTCATCGATTTTAGTGGGCGATAGTGCTAAAATAAACAGTGAAAACGTTTATACCGTTATTTTGCTGCGCGTTCGGGAATAGTGGCAGCTACATGAGGAGTTTCACGCATAGCTGTTGCCGATCCCGAGCGTTGCGAAAACGAGGTGGAGGTTTTTTCACGATGGCAAAACAGACGAACTACGCTCAACCGTGGAGCCAGTTTTACGGGCCGAACCTCGGTTATGTCATCGAAATGTATGAACAATACCTCGATGACCCTAACAGCATCGACCCGGAACTGAAGCAACTGTTTGAACAGTGGGGGGCGCCGGTCTTGGAAGAACCGGTTTCTCCTGCGGATGACGAGGCAGCCAAAACGCATCAAACGTTCCGGTTGCCGGAGACGCCGACGATTTTCAGCAAACTTGTCGCTGCCGTCAAGCTGGCGGACAGCATTCGCCATTACGGTCATCTCGCTGCCGATACAAACCCGCTTGTCAAAACGAAGGAAAAGCTGCGCCGCTTGGAGCTTGACGAATACGATTTAACGGAAGAGGATTTAAAGCGTATTCCGGTCGCGTTTCTTTGTCCCCACGCTCCGGCTCATGTCAAAAACGGCTGGGATGCCATCCTGCATTTGCGCAAAATTTACACGGACAAAATCGCGTTCGAATTCTCGCAAGTACATAATCTCGAAGAGAGGAACTGGCTCATTCAGCAAATCGAGTCTGGAGCGTATTACCCGAGCTTGGCGAACAAAGAGCGGGTTGCATTGCTGCGTCGCCTGACGGAAGTGGAAGGGTTTGAAAAATTCATCCACCGGACGTACGTCGGGCAAAAGCGGTTTTCGATCGAAGGGCTTGATGCCATGGTGCCGCTTTTGGATGAACTCGTCCGCCAGGCGATCGAACATGAAATCGACGCCGTCAACATCGGCATGGCGCACCGCGGCCGGTTGAACGTGCTGGCTCACGTGCTCGGCAAGCCGTACGAAATGATTTTCGCCGAGTTTCAGCACGCGGAAAGCAAAAACTTTATTCCGTCCGAAGGGTCAGTGGCGATCACGTATGGGTGGACAGGGGACGTGAAATATCACTTGGGGGCGGCGCGCCGCTTGCGCAATAAGAGCGCGCATACGATGCGGATTACACTCGCGAACAACCCAAGCCATCTCGAAGTGGTCAACCCGGTTGTGCTTGGCTACACGCGCGCCGCGCAAGAAGATCGGACGAAACCGGGTATGCCGGCGCAAAATACCGATGCGTCGTTTGCCATCTTGATTCACGGCGACGCAGCGTTCCCGGGACAAGGGATCGTCGCGGAAACGCTCAACTTAAGCCAGCTGCGCGGCTATACGACCGGTGGCACGATCCATATCATCGCCAACAACATGATCGGCTTTACGACGGAAAGCTACGATTCGCGCTCGACGACGTACGCTTCCGATATGGCGAAAGGGTTTGAGGTGCCGATCGTGCATGTCAACGCCGATGATCCGGAAGCTTGTCTGGCGGCGGCGTGTTTGGCCTTTGCCTACCGCCAGCGGTTTAAAAAAGACTTTGTCATTGATCTAATCGGCTACCGCCGTTTCGGCCATAATGAAATGGATGAACCGATGGCGACGAACCCGACGATGTACGCGATCATCAACCAACATCCGACCGTGCGCCAGCTGTATGCGCAAAAATTGATGGAAAAAGGGATCATCACCGAGCGGGACGTCGAGGAAATGGAGCAGGAGGTGGCTGAACGGCTGAAAATCGCTTACGAGAGGGTGCCGAAAAACGAAGACGAGCTTGATTTCATCATGGATCCGCCCAAACCGGTCGTCGATCGGCTGCCGGAAGTGAAAACGGGCGTGGCAAAAGATGTGCTCCATCGTGTGAACGAAGAATTGCTGCAGTTTCCGGACGGATTCAATGTCTTTACCAAGCTTGAGCGCATTTTAAAACGGCGAAGCGGCGTGTTTGCGCAAAACGGCAAAGTCGATTGGGCGCATGCGGAAATTTTAGCGTTCGCCACGATTTTGCAAGACGGCGTGCCGATCCGCTTGACCGGACAAGATTCGCAGCGCGGCACGTTTGCGCAACGCCATTTGGTGCTCCATGACGTGAAAACCGGAGAAGAGTATGTGCCGCTTCACCACATCAGTGGGGCCAAAGCGTCGTTTGTTGTGTACAACAGCCCGCTGACGGAAGCCGCCGTGCTTGGCTATGAATACGGCTACAACGTTTACGCGCCGGAGACGCTCGTGCTTTGGGAAGCGCAATTTGGCGACTTCGCCAACATGGCGCAAGTGATGTTTGATCAATTCATTTCATCTGGCCGAGCGAAATGGGGGCAAAAATCCGGGCTTGTCATGCTCTTGCCGCACGGCTACGAAGGGCAAGGGCCTGAACATTCAAGCGGCCGCGTCGAGCGGTTTTTGCAACTGGCGGCGGAAAACAACTGGACAGTCGCGAACTTATCGACAGCGGCGCAATATTTCCACATTTTGCGGCGGCAAGCGGCTTTACTGAAACGAGAAGAGGTGCGCCCGCTCATCATCATGACGCCAAAAAGCCTGCTCCGTCATCCACTTGCCGCATCGGATGCGGAGGCGCTCGTTGACGGCGCGTTCTCGCCGGTGCTCGAACAGCCGGGATTGGGCGCTGACGCCGGCAAAGTAGAACGCATCGTGTTTGGCACCGGCAAATTGATGATCGATTTGGCGGAACAAATCGGCAAAATGGAAGGGCTCGACTGGCTGCATCTCGTGCGCATCGAAGAGCTGTACCCGTTCCCAGAGGAAGCGGTGAGAGACATCATCGCCCGCTATCCGAACGTCAAAGAGATCGTCTGGGTGCAAGAAGAACCGAAAAATATGGGCGCTTGGACGTACATGGAACCGCGCCTGCGGGCCTTGGCCCCCGACGGCGTCGATGTCAGCTATATCGGGCGGCGCCGGCGGGCGAGCCCGGCGGAAGGCGATCCGGTCGTTCACCGGAAAGAGCAGGAACGCATCATTCGTTGCGCATTGACGAAGCATGAGTGACGACTACGGAACATTTGAGGAGGGCATCAACGTGGCTGAGATCAAAGTCCCAGAATTAGCAGAATCCATCACGGAGGGAACGATCGCCCAATGGCTGAAAAAACCGGGCGACTATGTGGAAAAAGGAGAATCGATTTGCGAGCTTGAAACGGATAAAGTGAACGTGGAAATTATGGCGGAAGAGTCGGGCGTTTTGCAACAGCTGCTGGCCAATGAGGGCGATACGGTCGCGGTTGGCCAAGCGATCGCCATCATCGGCGAAGGAGCGGCGGCCGCTCCTTCGGTTGCTCCGCAGCCGGCCGATGAACCAAAACCGGCTGCGCCGGTCAACCAAGGTGAAGAGACGGCGCCGCAGCCAGTTGCCGCGGTCCAAGTTTCCGGGCAACGCCCGATTGCTTCGCCGGCCGCTCGAAAAATGGCGCGCGAAAAAGGCATTGATTTGACCCAAGTGCCGACCGCCGATCCGCTCGGGCGCGTGCGCAAACAAGATGTCGCTTCATTTGCCGCCCAAACGGCCGCCGCACCCCAGCCGGCTTCGCAGGCCGCCCCGGCGTCGACGCCGGCCGCCGTTCCAGCCGCTGAGGCCGGCAAGCCGGTCATTCGCGAAAAAATGTCGCGCCGCCGGCAAACGATTGCTAAACGGTTGCTGGAAGTGACGCAAACGACCGCGATGTTGACGACGTTCAACGAAATTGATATGTCCGCGGTCATCGATTTGCGCAAGCGGAAAAAAGATAAATTTTTCGAAGAGCATGACGTTCGCCTTGGCTTTATGTCGTTTTTCGTCAAAGCGGCTGTCGCCGCGCTGAAAAAATATCCGTACGTCAACGCGGAAATTCAAGGCGATGAAATTTTGTTGAAAAAGTATTATGATATCGGCGTTGCCGTGTCGACGGACGAAGGGCTTGTCGTTCCGGTTGTGCGCGACTGCGACCGGAAAAGCTTCGCCGAAATTGAGCGCGACATTGCCGAATTGGCCGCAAAAGCGCGGAGCAACAAACTGTCGCTCGCCGATTTGCAAGGCGGCACGTTTACGATCACGAACGGCGGTGTGTTCGGCTCGCTTCTGTCGACCCCTCTTCTCAACGGGCCGCAAGTCGGCATTTTAGGCATGCACGCCATCAAGTTGCGCCCGGTCGCCATCGATGAAGAGCGGATTGAAAACCGGCCGATGATGTACGTTGCTTTGTCGTACGATCACCGCATCATCGACGGCAAAGAGGCCGTAGGGTTCTTAAAAACGGTGAAAGATTTGATCGAAAATCCGGAAGACTTGCTGCTGGAAAGCTGATTAGGAAGGAAAAGAGGAGCCTGCGATGTGCGGGCTCCTTCTTTTTCGCCGGCCATGGCAAGCTGGTGAATGATTTTCCTTGTCTTACGGAAAACTACTGGAAAAAAGGAGGAGATTCGATGCCAGAGCGTGGACGAAACGATCACCCGCACATGTTTTACCGTGACGGCGCCCGCGAAAGCGCCATCAACGATGCGACCGCTGACGGCGCCGAGGCGATTGGGGTGCGGACGGACGCTGACCCGATGCAGGCAGCCAATCCGAATCCGTTCCACGTCGACTGTCTGAACATTGAGGATGAGATGAAACGATTTCAGTCGTTTTTTGAACAGAAGTGATTCGCCAGGCGGATCACTTTTTTTCGCTCGCCGAAAGAAGGAAAATGGCGAATGAAGGCGAATAAAAGTATTTAACATGATTTCTTTTGTTGGAGGGATTCGTATGGAACTTGGATTGGCGGGAAAAACGGCGTTGGTCGCCGCCTCAAGCCAAGGGCTCGGCAAGGCGATCGCCCGGGCGCTTGTGCTCGAAGGGGCGAACGTGATGATCACGAGCCGAAGCGAAGAAAAACTGCAGCAGGTTGCTGAGGAGCTGAACGGTTTACATAAGGGGCGCGTCGCTTATACGCGCACAGATGTCACCAACGCCGACGACATTCGCCAGCTGGTCGCCAAAACAGTGGAGACGTTTGGAACGATCGATTTGCTCGTCAACAACGCTGGCGGCCCTCCGGCGGGAACGTTTGAAACAGTGAGCGACGAAGACTGGCAACATGCGTTCGAGCTCAATTTATTGAGCTATATTCGCCTCATTCGCGAAGCGCTCCCTTACTTAAAGAAAAAGGGAGGAAAAATTGTCAACATCGCCTCATCATCGATTAAAGAGCCGATTCCGGGACTGATTTTATCCAACACGTTCCGCACTGGCATCGTTGGACTGACCAAAACGCTTGCTGTGGAGCTCGCTCCGGATGGCATTTTAATCAATACGGTGGCTCCTGGTCGGATCGCGACGGAGCGCGTCGCCTTTTTGGACAAAGTGAATGCCGAGAAACTAGGCATTACGAAAGAAGAAATGGAAGCGCGCATGAAAAGCGCCATTCCGCTCGGCCGCTACGGAACCCCGGAAGAGTTTGCCAATGTCGTCGTCTTCTTGTTGTCCGAAGCGAATTCGTACGTTACTGGTCAAGCGCTCATTGTCGATGGCGGCATGGTGAAGGCGATTTAAGGCCAACCGACAGGAGGGGAGACCGGGTGAAAACGATCGGATTCATCGGCCTTGGCGTCATGGGGAAAAGCATGGCGCGCCACTTGCTGAAGGCAGGCTATCCACTTCTGGCTTACACGCGCACGAAAGAAAAGGCGGAAGACTTGCTTCAAGAGGGAGCAGTTTGGAAGGAAACGGTTGCTGATTTGGCGCGGGAGGCGGATGTCGTCATGACGATGGTCGGCTATCCGCACGATGTCGAGCAAGTGTATTTTGGCGAGGGCGGCATTTTGGAAAACGCACGGCCGGGAACATACGTCATCGATATGACGACGTCAACGCCAACGCTCGCGCAATCGATTTACGAGGCGGCCAAGCAAAAAGGCATTTATGCGTTGGACGCCCCGGTGTCCGGCGGCGACATCGGCGCGCGCGAAGGAACGTTGACGATTATGGTCGGCGGTGATGAGGACGTCTTTTTGGCGTGCAAGCCGATTCTCGAACGGCTTGGCACGAACATCGTGCGGCAAGGAGGAGCTGGAGCCGGCCAGCATACGAAAATGTGCAACCAAATTGCCATCGCGACGAATATGATCGGGGTGTGCGAGGCGATGGCGTATGCGAAGCGGGCTGGTCTTGATCCATTCAAAGTGCTTGAAAGCATCGCCAAAGGGGCGGCCGGCAGCTGGTCGCTGAGCAACTTGGCGCCGCGCATGCTTGCCGGCGATTTTGCGCCCGGATTTTATATTAAGCATTTCCTCAAAGATATGAACATTGCGCTCGACGAAGCGGAGCGGATGAATTTGCCGCTGCCGGGGCTTTCGCTGGCGAAACAACTGTACGAAGAGTTGGCGCAAGCCGGTGAGGAAAACAGCGGCACGCAAGCGTTATACAAGCGGTATGTTCAGGCATAAGCGGGGCGGTTGTTCGCCCTGTTTTCTATTTCTAAAAATATTGAATATTTCTTCTCTTAGAGGTATAGTAAAAGTAGAAAGACATACCAACCGGTTAGTATAAAAGGGAGGGGAGCAGATGGACTTTTCCTATTCGCCAAAAGTGAAAGAGTTGATCAAAAAATTAAGCGCTTTCATGGAAGAGTACATTTATCCGAACGAGAAGGTGTATGAGGAGCAGCTGAACGCCCAAGAGTCGAGATGGGCCGGCGTGCCGCCGATCATCGAAGAATTGAAGGAAAAGGCGAAAAAAGAAGGGCTTTGGAATTTGTTTTTGCCAGACAGCGAATACGGCGCGGGATTAACGAATGTCGAGTACGCGCCGCTTTGCGAAATAATGGGCCGTTCGCTCATCGCCCCGGAAGTGTTCAACTGCAATGCGCCCGATACCGGCAACATGGAAGTGCTCGTCCGCTACGGCACAGAGGAGCAAAAGAAAAAGTGGCTCATCCCGCTCTTGAACGGAGAAATCCGCTCGTGCTTTTCGATGACGGAACCGGATGTGGCGTCGAGCGATGCGACGAACATTCGCGCTTCGATCGTTCGCGACGGCGATGAGTATGTCATCACCGGACGGAAATGGTGGTCATCCGGGGCCGGCGACCCGCGCTGCAAAGTCGCCATCGTCATGGGAAAGACGAACCCCGATGCGCCAAAACATGAACAGCAGTCGATGATCATCGTTCCGCTTGATACGCCGGGCGTGAAAATCGAGCGGATGCTGCCGGTGTTCGGCTTTGACCATGCGCCGCACGGACATGCGGAGATTACGTATGACCATGTGCGCGTGCCGAAGGAAAACATCATTTGGGGAGAAGGAAAAGGGTTCGCCATCGCCCAAGGCCGGCTTGGCCCGGGGCGGATCCACCATTGCATGCGCTTGATTGGGGCGGCGGAGCGGGCGCTTGAACTCATGTGCCGCCGCGTGCAGTCGCGGGTAGCGTTCGGCAAACCGCTCGCTGAACACGGCGTCATCCGCGAGTGGATCGCCCAGTCGCGCATCGAGATCGAGCAGGCGCGCTTGCTGACGCTCAAGGCGGCGTACATGATGGATACGGTCGGCAACAAAGCGGCGCGCAAAGAAATTGCGATGATCAAAGTGGTCGCGCCCAACGTTGCCCTCAACGTCATCGACCGCGCCATTCAGGCGTTTGGCGCCGCCGGGGTGAGCAACGATTTTCCGCTTGCCGCCATGTGGGCGAACTCGCGCACGCTTCGTTTGGCTGACGGGCCGGACGAAGTGCATAAAGAGCAAGTGGCGAAGCTTGAATTGCGGCAATACCAACCATAAGGGAGAGGAAGAGGAGCTTATGCATGTGCTGGATTTATTCAAAATCGAAGGAAAAACCGCCATCGTGACGGGCGGCGGGCGCGGGCTCGGTGAGCAAATCGCCATCGGCCTCGCTGAAGCAGGAGCGAACGTCGTCGTCTGCTCGCGCAAGGTTGAGGCGTGCGAGCAAGTAAAAGAAAAGCTGGAACAGCTCGGCGTCCGTTCGCTCGCATTGCGGTGCGATGTGACGAATCCGGAGGACGTCAAACAGGTCGTCGAAACGACCGTCAACGAGTTCGGCGGCATCGACATTTTAGTCAACAACAGCGGGGCGACGTGGGGGGCGCCGGTCGAGGAAATGCCGCTTGAGGCATGGCAAAAGGTGCTCAACGTCAACGTCACCGGCACGTTTTTGATGAGTCAGGCGGTCGGCAAGGTGATGATCGCCAAACAAATAGGCGGCGCCATTGTCAATATCGCGTCGGTCGCCGGCCTTGGCGGCACGCATCCGGACATTTTGAATACGATCGGCTACAACACGAGCAAAGGGGCGGTCATTACGTTCACGAAAGACTTGGCCGCCAAATGGGGAAAACACGGCATTCGCGTCAACGCGGTAGCGCCAGGCTTTTTTCCAACGAAAATGTCACAAGTCGTCCTTCAGCATGTTGGACAAAAAGTGCTCGAGCATACGCCGCTCGGCCGTTTCGGCGGCGACGATGACTTAAAAGGCGCGGTCCTGTTCTTGGCCTCTCCGGCCTCCGCGTTTGTCACCGGCGCGCTTCTTGTCGTTGATGGCGGCAGCCATGCCGCTGGAATGTAATCAAAATGGAAGGGGGAAAAAAATGAGCGAAAAACGGGCGTTGTCTCTTTACCCGGAACATGTGTCGTTTCATATTGATATTCCGAACAAAACGGTGTGCGAGGTGCTCCATGAACGGGCGGCGGAATTTGGCGCTCAGCCGGCGCTGACGTTTTACAGCCAAACGATCACTTACGCTGAGCTCGCCGCGGCGGTCAACCGCTTCGCTTCCAGCCTGCAAGCGCTCGGGGTGCAAAAAGGGGATCGGGTCGCGATCATGCTGCCAAACTGCCCGCAATACGTCATCGCCTACTACGGCATTTTGCAGGCGGGCGCCATCGTCACCCAAGTCAACCCGATGCTCGTTGAGCGCGAGCTTTCCTACTTGCTGAATGATTCGGGGGCGGAGATGATCGTCATTTACGAGCCGCTTTATCCGCGTCTGGCTGCCGTGAGAGAAGCGACGGCGGTCAAGCGGGCGGTCACTGTCCAGTTCGGGGCGCCGGCTTCTGTCCCGCTCGCTGAAGGCGATGTGACGTTTGAACAGTTTTTGGCCCAAGGGGATGGACAAGTGCGCCCGGTGCCGATCGAGCCGGCGCATGACGTCGCTGTGCTGCAATACACAGGCGGAACGACAGGGCGCTCGAAAGGGGTGATGCTCACCCACCGCAACATTTTTGCCAACGTCTTGCAGTGCGCCGAATTTTTCAAAGGGACGTTTGAGTTTGGAAAAGAGCGGTATTTAACCGTCATTCCGTTGTTCCACGTATTCGCGATGACGTCCGGCATGAACTTGGCGATTTACCAAGGGGCGGAAAACATTTTGCTGCCGCGCTTCGAGCTGAAAGAAGTGCTCGAGACGATCCGCGACAAGCAGCCGACCGTGTTTCCCGGCGTGCCGACGATGTACGTCGCCATCACGAACACCCCCGGGGTTGAGCAGTACGGCATCAGCAGCATCAAGACGTGCAACAGCGGCAGCGCGCCGATGCCGCTGGAGCTCATGCGCGATTTTGAGGCAAAAACGGGCGCGGTTGTGCTTGAGGGATACGGGTTGTCTGAAGCCTCGCCGGTGACGCACTGCAACCCGCCGTTTGCGGCGCGCAAGCCGGGGACGGTCGGCATCGGCATGCCGCTCACTGAGTACAAAGTCGTCGATGTGGCGACCGGCACGCGCGAACTGCCGCCGGGCGAAGTCGGCGAGCTCATTATCCGCGGGCCGCAAGTGATGAAAGGCTATTGGAACATGCCGGAGGAAACCGCGGTGACGCTGCGTGACGGTTGGCTGTACACCGGGGATTTGGCTTCGATCGATGAGGAAGGGTATGTGACGATCGTTGACCGGAAAAAAGATTTGATCATCGCGGGAGGGTACAACATTTATCCGCGCGAAATCGAGGAAGTGCTGTATGAACACCCAGCGGTGAAAGAGGCGGCGGCGGTTGGGGTGCCTGATCCGTACCGCGGCGAAACGGTGAAGGCGATCATCGTCGTAAAAGAGGGGA
The DNA here is from genome assembly GCF_000733845.1 of Geobacillus vulcani PSS1. Lineage (GTDB taxonomy): Bacteria > Bacillota > Bacilli > Bacillales > Anoxybacillaceae > Geobacillus > Geobacillus vulcani. Next base: position 27,806 of record NZ_JPOI01000001.1, on the reverse strand, counting down.
TGCAGGCAAGCGAGGAAGAGATCATCGCCCATTGCCGGAAAAACTTAGCAGCGTACAAAGTGCCGCGCATCGTCGAGTTTCGCGCGGAGCTGCCGAAAACGAACGTTGGGAAAATTTTGCGCCGCGCCTTGCGCGAAGAGGCGTCCCGCCCGCAATAACAGAGGGCTTTCGGCCAAGTCCCAAAGCGGGCTTGGCCGTTTTATGGTACAATAGCTGGCAGCGACTATATTTTGGGCAAGAGGTGTGAAAACGTGAAGGAGAAAATTATGGCTGCCAGCATTGAGCTGTTTGAACAAAACGGCTTCAGCGAAACATCGATCCAAGACATTGTCGATGCCCTTGGAGTGACGAAAGGAACGTTTTATTACTACTTTACAAGCAAAGAGGAACTGTTGATGGATATTCACCTTCGCTACATTGAAGGGCTGCTTGATGAAGAGGAGCGCATTATCAATGATAAGGGGCGCTCGGTGCGGGAAAGACTGTATGACATTGTCTTCATGCTCATCCATAATGTCGAACGGCAGGGGCGGGAAGCGCGCATTTTTTTTCGTGAAATGAAGCATTTGAATGAAGAGCATTTACAAAAAGTAAAAGAAAAGCGCGACCTGTTCCGCTATCGGCTGCAGTCGTTGATTGAGGAAGGGATGAAAAACGGCGAACTGCGCTGCGATTTGTCGCCATCGATCGCGACGCTGACGGTGCTTGGCGCGGCCAATTGGAGCTACCAGTGGTTTCGTCCGGATGGCGAGCTGACCGATGCCGAGGTAGCAAAACAGATGGTCGTGATTTTGCTGGATGGCATGAGCGCGTCTTCAGTCTCGCCGGTCGAGTGAACAAGAGCCCATCCATCCTAGCCGATGGATGCTATGGCAAGACAGCATAGGGCGATGAGATTGGTTGACGAAGGGGGAAAGGGAGAGATGACAGCGATTATTCCGGTGCGCAAAGGGGAAGAACTGCCGGCTGGAAAATTGGCCGCGTTTTTGCGCTCAGTGCTCCCGGACATGCCGGATGGGGAGTTGGAGATTCAGCAATTTTCTGCTGGGCGGTCGAATTTGACGTATTTGTTGCGCTGCGGGGAGTGGGAAGCGGTGCTGCGCCGGCCGCCGTTTGGCCCGGTGCCGCCGAAAGCGCATGATATGAAGCGGGAGAGCACGTGGCTTTCGGAGATCTATCCGCTGTTTCCACTCGCCCCGAAACCGTTGTATTTTTGCGAGGACGAATCGGTGATCGGCAGCCCGTTTTTCGTGATGGAGCGGCGGCATGGCGTCGTCATTGACAGCGATTTTCCCGACGGCATCACTCCGACGGAGGAAGTTTGCCGCGGCATTTCCGAGACGATGGTCGAGACGCTTGTCCACATCCACCAAATCGACTATACCCAAACGCGCCTTGTGCAGATGGTGAAGCCGGATGGGTTTATGGAACGGCAAGTGCATGGATGGATCCAGCGCTATGAGCGGGCGAAGACGGATGACATCCCGGAAGCGGAGGCGCTGATGAAGTGGCTCGCTTCCCACATCCCCCCGCAGCGCGAAGCAACGGTGATTCATTATGACTTTAAGCTGAACAACGCTTTGTTTGCCAAAGATGACGTAACGAAAATGGTCGGTTTGTTTGACTGGGAAATGTCGACCGTCGGCGATCCGCTGGCCGATTTGGCGGTGGCGATGAGTTATTGGATTGAAGAAGATGATCCGCCGCTTGTGAAAAATGGATTTGGCCGCGCGCCGGTCACCGTCCGTCCCGGTTTTTATACGCGCGAGCAGTTTATTGAGGCATATGCCAAAAAAAGCGGCCGTGATGTATCCGATATGCACGTGTATTTAACGTTTGCCTACTTTAAATTAGCGGTCATTTGCCAGCAAATTTATTACCGCTACCGCCGCGGACAGACGAACGATGATCGGTTTCGCCATTTTGGCCAGTTTGTTGAAGCGCTCATTGAGCATGCATGGCAGCTGGCGACAGGACGGTGAGGCAGCGTGATGACAAACGTGCATGTCGTGCTGCGCAAAGAAGACATTGATGAGACGGCGCTCGCTGATGGGAAGGTTGCCGTTGTGTTCGACATTTTGCTTGCCACCTCATCGATTGCAGCAGCGCTTTCGGCCGGCGCTCGTTCGGTGATCCCGGTGCGCGACGCCGAGGAGGCGAAGGCGGTCGCGATTCACTTGCCCGAGAAAAGTTATGAGCTCGTCGGTGAACGGGAGGGACGGACGATCGATGGCTTCCATCCCCCGGCGCCGCTGTTTTTGCAAACCGTCTGCCCGGGGAAAACGGTCGTGTTGTCGACGACCAATGGCACGGTGGCGGTTCGCAAAGCCCAGTCGGCGAGCGCGGTATACACGGCGAGCTTGCTGAACAGCCCGGCGGTCAGCGAGCATATTTGCCGATGGCATCGCGACAAAACGATTATTGCCATCTGCTCCGGCTCGTCGGGTCGTTTTTGCCTCGAAGATTTTTATGGCGCCGGCTATTTCGTGCATTGCCTCGTCGAGCAAGGGGTCGATGCGGCCAAGCTGTCCGACAGCGCGATGGCCGCATGGCTCTTTTACCGGCAATATTCGGGGGAAAAAAAGGCGAAAGAAGTATTGTTCGCCTCGCGCGTCGGCCGTTGGATGGCGGCGTACGGTTTGGAGTCAGAAATGGATTACATTAACCGGCACGGAGCGCTTTCTTCCGTTCCAAAACTTGAACGGGGGCTGTTCGGCCTGGAACTGCGCGATATAGCGTCAACGGAAGTAACGAAGGAGGGGATATCGCCATGAAATATGTCCAATTCGTTGAATACGGAGGACCGGATGTCTTGCGTGTTTGCGAAGGAGAACGTCCGAAGCCCACGGGGCGGCAAGTATTGATCGAAGCCGAAGCGATCGGTGTCAACTATGCGGATACAGCCCGGAGGGAAGGGCGCTACGTGGTGCCGACGCCGCTTCCATTCATACCTGGGACGGAGGTGGCCGGCGTTGTCCGTGAAGTTGGTCCGGAGGTGCAAACGGTCCGTCCAGGGCAGCGCGTCGTCGCCTTGATTGAGTCTGGGGGCTACGCCGAGTTTGTCGCTGTCGACGAGCGGGCGGTCGTGCTGCTTCCGGATGGCATGGATGCTCGGCAGGCGGCGGCTTTGCCGGTGCAAGGACTGAGCGCCTACCATATTCTCAAAACGATGGGCCGCTTAGAGGAAGGAGAAACCGTACTCGTTCACGCCGCCGCCGGCGGCGTTGGGACGATTGCCGTCCAACTGGCGAAACGGTTCGGCGCCAAAACGGTCATCGCCACGGCAAGTACGGAGGAAAAACGGGCGCTCGCCCAACAGCTTGGCGCTGATGTCACCATTGATTATACAAAAAACAGCTGGGCTGCGGACGTGATGGAGGCGACCGGTGGACGCGGCGTCGATGTCGCTTTGGAAATGGCGGGCGGCGATGTCTTTCATCAGACGCTCGATTGCCTCGCTCCGTTCGGCCGCCTCGTCGTATACGGGGCGGCGAGCGGAGAGATGACGCGTCTCAATCCGGTCCGGTTGATGGCGAAAAACTGGTCGGTGATCGGCTTTTTCTTGCCGCAAATCATGCGGAAGTGGGAGTTGTATACCCAAAGTTTGCGCGATCTGCTTGCCTGGGTGCAGGACGGAAGCTTGAAGCTGACGATCGGAGGCATCTACCCGCTTGAGCAGGCTTCTGAAGTGCATCGGCTGTTGCAAGGGCGGAAAACGCACGGCAAGCTGCTGCTTGTGCCATAAGGAACGAAGAGGGTGTCCCAAAAGGATCGGGACACCCTCTTTCATTACTATATATACGCATCAACTTCTTGTTTCATACTATATGTTGTGTATGTCTGAAAGGAAGACGACCTTTTGGGTCAGCCCTTTTTTTGTCTATTCTCCTAAAGCCAATAGTGAACAAAAGTCGAAAGAAAAGCAGCTTTTTCTCATGGGGCATGGCGGCCTACACTGGTACATTTTTGAAAACCGTTACGATTTGCGGCGCTTCACTTGGATATATCGCTCGAGCCGGTCGAGCCCTTCTTTGAGCACATCGAGCGAATAAGCGTATGACAGTCGGACGTGGCCTTCACCGTATTCGGAAAAGGCGCTGCCGGGAACGAGGGCGACGCCGGCGTTTTCGACGACATCGAGGGCAAAATCGAACGAAGACATGCCAAAGGCGGCAATCGACGGAAACAAATAAAACGCCCCATCCGGCTTCTCAACCGGCAGCCCCATGGCGGTGAGACGACCGTAGGCATACTCAAGCCGCTCAGCATAGGCGGCGCGCATTACCTCGGCATCGTTTTTGCCGGCGGTCAACGCCTCGACCGCTGCTTTTTGGCTGATCGATGATGTGCACGAGACGCTGTACTGGTGCACTTTTACCATTTGTTCAATGGCGAACGCCGGAGCGAAGACAAACCCGATGCGCCAACCGGTCATGGAGTGCGACTTGCTTAAGCCGTTGATGACGATCGTCTGCTCCGGCAGCCATTCGGCGATCGAGCGATGACGTCCGCGATAAACGAGTTCGCTATAAATTTCATCGGAAACGATCCAAATCGGCCGCCCTTTCAAGAGCGAAGCGATACGGGCCAGCTCTTCAGACGACAGCGCCGTCCCAGTTGGGTTGGATGGATAAGGAAGAATCACGCAGCGCGTCTTTTCCGTCAAATAAGGCGCAATGAGCTCAGCCGACAGACGGAAACCGTTTGGCCTTGTGTCGATGTACACCGGTTTTGCCCCGCACAAGCGGATGAGCGGTTCATAGCCGGGATAGACGGGCGCGGGAAGGAGCACTTCCGTTCCTTCCTCTAAAATCGTGCGAAACACGATATCAAGCGCCTGGCTGGCGCCGACGGTGGCGATGACTTCGTCCGGCGTGTAGCGGAGGCCGTACTTGTCAGCGACGAATTGGCAAGCTGCTTGGCGCAGTTCAAGCAGCCCGGCGTTCGCTGTATACGTCGTGAAATCGGCGGCAATCGCTTCCTGAGCGGCTGCTTTGACATGATCGGGCGTTGGGAAGTCAGGCTGGCCGATCGTCAAGGAAACAAGTCCCGGCCGGTCGGCGACAAGATTGAAAAATTGGCGGATGCCTGATAGCTGAATGGATTGAACACGTGGTTGAATGAGGTGTTTCACCAGTGGTCCACCTTTCTTTTTTTTGTTTCTATTGTACCATTGGCGGGGAAAACGAAAAAACAAAAATAAGCCCCTTTCCGTCTACATGATTCCCTCAAACGGAAATGGGGCTCACTTGGTCATTGACGATTCACTTTCCAACTTCGTTCGCTCCTTTTACGCGCCGTATTTTTTCAACAGGTCGTTATATTGGGCGGAAAGCGTGAAAAACAACGGCTTGTTGCCCGAGGCGAGCGCTTCATCGATCTGTTCCATCAGTTTTTTTCTTTGAAACTGGAAGATCGCTTCTTTCAGCACTTGTTCGGCCATCGGTCCGTAGCTGCTTTTTTCTTCCGGCTGGTTGAACAAAACGGCGCCTTCATTCGGGTATTGTTTTTCGTACATGATTCAGTCCCTCCCATATGGGAACGAAACAGTTCCCTTTCTTATATTATCGTCGTTTTTGATGCCAATGTAAAGAAAATTTAGATAAATATTTTTTGTCAATTTTTTCTCTACATGATTTTTATACCCGTTTTTTGTTGGGAATTAACAGGTTTTCGGTTATGATAAGAGGAGAAAAAATGGCAGGGTGATGGCGATGATTCGCACATGTGTTGTGACAAAAGAATTTGAGATTTTGTATGATGTTGACTTAACGATGGTCAACAGCCCGGACATCTCATGGTATTGGGTTGACTTTCATGAGCCGACGGATGAGGAATCGGCGTTGCTCGCCTCCTTTTTCCGTTTTCACCCACTGGCGATTGAAGACTGTCTTGAATATGTACAACGGCCGAAGCTTGATTTTTACGACCGCTACTTGTTTGTCGTTCTTCATGCGATTGCCGGGATGACGCTGGAGGCTGAGGAAGTCGATTTGTTTGTCGGGCAAAACTTCATCGTTTCGTTTCATAAGTCGGCCATTCACGCGGTCGATGAGGTGTGGGAGCGGCTCAAACATGAGGAAGATGTTCAGCAGGGGCCGTTTCACGTCATGTACCGGTTGATCGACAAGCTTGTGGATGATTATTTCCCACCGCTTTACCATATTGAAGACGTGCTGAACGATTTAGAGGAGAATACGAACAACGAACCGATTCATGACATCATTGAAAAAGTGTTTGACATTCGCGGCGATTTATCGAAATTGCGCCGGACGATTGTGCCGATGCGCGACTTATTGTACCGCATTATCCACTCCGACCGGCTGCAGCGCATGAAAGAGCGGCAGTTGTATTTCCATGATATTTACGATCATTTGTTGAAGCTGTCGGAAATGATTGAGACGAATCGGGAAATTACCGCGGATATCCGTGACAGCTATTTATCGCTCAACTCGAATCGAATGAACAACATTATGATGACGTTTACCGCCATTACGACGATTTTCATGCCGCTCTCCTTTATTGCCGGCATTTATGGGATGAACTTTGATTATATGCCTGAACTGCATTGGAAATATGGCTACTTTGTCGTATTGGCGGCCATGGCGGTGATCGGCATGACGATGTTCGTTTGGTTTAAGCGCAATGGCTGGTTTCAGTTGTTGAAAGGCGACTGGGCGAAGGAGGAGCGGGAGCGCCGCCAGTAGCCGTATAAAACAGGCTGTTCCCCTCATATACATAATTACAGCATAACGGCAGCGTGAACGCGAAGGAGGGGAAACGATGGCAAGAGGCATTTGGGGCGTCGATTCGGCGCAAGTCGTAACGGATCAGCTGTTTCAATGCGTGCGGACGGAGCTTGGCTATCCAAAATTTTGGGGCCGCTATTTGTCGGAAGTGCCGAACGTGTCCGAAGGATTGACGCGCGATGAGATCGCCCGCATCCGCAACTATGGGGTGAAAGTGTTGCCGATTTATAACGCCTTCCGTGAAGCGGTCGGTTATGCGAACGGACAGGTGGCGGCACGCAATGCGGTGTTTCATGCGCGGCGGCTCGGCATTCCGAAAAATAAGCTGCTGTTTGCCAACATTGAAGACTTTTTCGCCGTGGATGCCGCTTGGATCGCTGCTTGGGTGGAGACGCTCTATCCGACCGGGTACCGGCCGGGGCTGTATGCGGACCCAACGAAAGGGGGGTTCGCTGCCGCCTATTGTGAGGCGGTCAGCCGAAACAACCAAGTGGCGGTGCAGGCCGTGATTTGGAGCGCGGCCCCAAGGCCGGGAACGACGAAGGAGCAGAAAGCGCCGCGCTACCAGCCTGCCGCCCCGCCTTGCAACGCGAACGTCTGGGTGTGGCAGTACGGGCGTGACGCAGAAGTCTGCCCGGTTGACACGAATTTGGCTGATCGCCGCTTGCTTGATTTTTTGTATTGAACAACGCCGTTGCAAAAAGCAACGGCTTTTTTTATGCGGCTAGGAAATTGTGGGGTGTTGCGAGTTTTTTCTTTTAATGTTTTTTGCTTGGATCGATTATATTAGTAATAGGAAAAAAGGAGGATGTGAGTGGGTTGGGAAAAACGAAACGATAATCGAAAGGAGAGGGAATATGGATCGATCTGTCGCCTCGCTGTTGGATCGCATCTATGAACAATACGAACGATGGAGAGCGGGGCCGCCGCTTGCCGGTGCGGAGTTGGCCCAATTTTTCAATGCGGTTGGCCGGACGGCAGCGGTGATTGGCCGCAGCGATATCACTGCTGAAGTGGAGCGGCTTATTCATCGGTTGAACGGCCAAACGGAACGGCAATGGACAGCGGAGGAAGTGCTGATGGAAATGGTTCCTCTCCTTCGCTGCTTCTATGAAGCCGGGAAAGCGGCTTCTTCCACCATTCCCTTTTCGCACCGTCAAGGGCCGAGAGCGACGATTCTCCTCTGTGGAAATGACCCCCTGTTTTTTGCTTACGTCTGCGGCGCGCTGCAACCCTTGCCATGGCGTTTCATGACGATTCCCTCCTTCGAGCAGGCGGCGTCGTCAATGTTTCGCATCAGCCCGGATTGCATGATCGTCAGTGTGAAGGAGGAAGAGTGGGAGAATCCGGACTTGATGGTTTTGCTTGAGCGCGCCGGACAGCGCCCCTATCTTCCGGTTGTCATTGTGAGCAAAGACGAGAGAAAAGAGGGGCGATTGAAAGGGTATGAGCTTGGCGCAGATGATGTCATCGCCTGCCCAGCGGCAGATGAACTGTTCGTTCGCGTTCGCCGACTCGTGGAAAAAAAACGAAAAATCGATGACCTGGTGCTCATTGATGAATTGACGGGCGTATACAATCGGAAGTATTTGCCGCAAGTATACGTGCGCCTGCGCAGCGAACTTGAACGCTCTGGCACCCCCAGCTGTTTGGCGCTGCTCGATTTGGATCATTTCAAGCAAATCAACGACCGCTTCGGCCACTTGGCAGGCGATGCCGTGTTGCGGAAGCTGGCTGCTTTTTTGCGCCAACATACGCGTGGAGGGGATACGGTCATTCGCTTTGGAGGCGAAGAGTTTATTGTTTGGCTGGCCAGAACGTCAAGAAGCGAGGCGCGTGCGGTGCTGGAGCGGCTGCGGCGCCAGTTCGCCGCCGAAACGATCGATGCCGACGGCGAGCGCCTATCTTGTACGTTTTCTGCCGGCTTGGTTGAATTTCGTGATCCGGATCAGCCGCTTGATTATTGGCTGCGTGTGGCCGACAGGGCGCTGTATGCGGCGAAACGAGGCGGCGGCAATCGAATCGAAGAGGCGGCATGCGAGGAGGGGGAATGTTTGGATGAGGACGTCCGTCCGACGCAAACGGATCAACAGCGATGGTCAGTGGCCATCGTGGATGATGATGAACTCGTGCGGGTGATGATCGCCGATCTTGTCCGCAAGCTTGCTGCTGAGCAGGAGAGGGAAGCAGAGATTTACGAGTTCGACGACGGACTTTCCTTTTTGGAATCGCCGCTTTATGAAAGCGGGCGGCGCTCTGTTGTCATTTTGGACCGGGTGATGCCGAGAATGGATGGACTGGAGGTTCTTCACCGCCTCCGTCGAGAGCGAAAGCCTTGCAAGGTGATGATGTTGACATCGCGCCAAGATGAGCGAGATATCGCGCATGCGCTTGAACAAGGAGCGGATGAATATGTGACGAAGCCGTTTAAATGGCTTGAACTTGAAGCGAGGCTATGTCGGCTGTTAAAGGAGCTGGATGCATGATGGCGCTGTTGGCCGCCTTGGCCGCAACGGCCGTTTTCCTTGCGCTGTTGGTAAGCTTGTTTCTCTATTTGGTTGTGCAAAAGTGGCGGGAAAACCGCCGCCAGGCTCAGCTGTGCGCTCTGAAGGAACGATACCACCTTCCGCTGCTTCGTTATTTGCTCGGTGAAGAGGAGCAGCTGCCTTTGCCGTCTTCACCGCTTGAGCGTGAAGCGATGATGGAGCTCCTTGACCATTTTGCTTCACTCTTGAAAGGAGAGCAAGTGCAGGAGCGAATTCGAACTTTGGCGGAGATGCATTTTCAAGGATGGCTGCGCCGAAGGCTGTCAAGCCGCCATTGGAGCGAGCGGATGAACGCGCTGTTTTTGATCGAGGATTTGCAGGTGAAGGCGATGCTGCCGGAGATGGAGCGGCTGTACCGCTCCGACCGGGTGACGAGAGGAGAAGAAGCAAAGCTGTTGGCTATTTTCGCCCAATTTGACTATAGCCCGGTTGTGGCTTACGTGCTCGAGCCAAAATACGAATTGACGGAATTTACGTACCGAGTCATTTTTGGCCATATGAGCGAGCGGCTGCTTCGACAGGTGGAACAACGATTTGATGAGCTGCCGCGGGCAGGGAAATGCGCGTTCATCGACATGATTGGCATCCGCCGACGAGGGGAGCGATCGTTTTTGCTGGAGCTGTTGACATCAGATGAGTTGGAGCTTCGTGTTCGCGCGCTTAAGGCGATGGCGGAAATCGGCATGCCGCTTGAAGCGGCGAGGCTCGAGCGTCACTTGTGCTCGCCCCATTGGCAAGAGCGGCTGATGGCCGCTCGTCTTGCGGGAAAATGCCGTGAAGAGCGGCTTCTCCCCTTGCTTTATGAGCGGCTAGGTGATCGCTCATTTGTCGTTCGTTCCGAAGCAGCGGCGGCCATCGCCCGTCTGCCAGGCGGTCGGGCCGTGTTGCGTACAGCGGCGCGCACAGCGGCCGATCGTTACGCCCGCGACATGGCGAAGCAATGGCTTCAAGGGGAGGGATGATGGTGGAAGCATGGCGGGGGTTCCTCTTGACGGTCGGGCATGTTGTGCTCGTTTATATGACCATCGTTCTCCTTTTTTATACGTTTTTGCTTGTTGCCGCCTTCATTCACTTGCGCCGCGTCCATCGCCTCGACGATTGGGAGCCGTATGAAGAATTGCTCGATGCGAGCTATGCAAAACCGGTGTCCATCCTCGTCCCCGCTTATAATGAGGAAGCGGGCATCGTCGGCTCGGTGCGGTCACTGCTCGCCATTGAATACCCGGAGTATGAAGTGATCGTCATTAACGACGGCTCAACCGACAGAACGCTTGAGCGGTTGATCGAGCACTTCCACCTGCAGCCAATCTATCGCGTCATTCGCCGCCAGCTGGCGGCAAAGGAAATCAAGGCGGTTTACCAGTCACCCGATTACCCGCATTTGTTTGTGTTGGATAAAGAAAACGGCGGGAAAGCCGATGCGTTGAACGCCGGAATCAACGCTGCCCGCTACCCATACATTTGCTCCATCGACGGTGATTCTGTCCTTGAGCGGCGCGCGTTTTTGAAGGTGATGAAACCGATGCTTGAATCCGACGGAGAGGTCATTGCTTCTGGAGGGACGGTCCGGGTCGCCAACGGCTGTCGGATTGAACGCGGTGAAATCGTCAAGGTCGGTTTGTCGCGGCGTCCGCTCGTCATTATGCAAACGATTGAATATTTGCGCGCGTTTTTGCTCGGCCGTCTCGGCTTAAGCCGACACAACTTGTTGCTGATTGTCTCCGGGGCATTCGGCGTCTTTTCCAAACCGTGGGTGATGGAAGCGGGGGGATATGCCGATACCGCTGGCGAGGATATGGAACTCGTTGTGCGTCTGCATCGACTGGCGCGGGAAAAAAACGAGACGAAAAAAATCATCTACATCCCCGACCCAGTTTGCTGGACGGAAGCGCCGGAAACGTATGGGGATTTGCGTCGGCAGCGGCGGCGCTGGCATCGCGGGCTGCTTGAGAGTTTATGGCGCCATCGGTCGTTGCTGTTCAATCCGAAGTACGGCTCCATCGGCCTTCTTTCGCTGCCGTATTTTTGGTTCATTGAACTTCTCGGCCCGGTCATGGAGTTGATCGGCTATATGGTCGTTGTTTGCTCCTTGTTTCTCGGAAACTTGTACGTCGAATTCGCGCTTCTTTTGCTGACGGTTTCGGTTTTGTACGGTTCGCTGTTGTCAGCGGCTGCCGTCTTGCTTGAAGAATGGACTGAGCGGAAGTTCCCGAACGTCTCTGATTTAGTGTGGCTTTTCTTCTTCTCATTGACGGAGACGCTTTGGTACCGACCGCTTACAGCCTGGTGGCGGTGTGAAGGGGTGATCGACGCTGTTCGCCGGAAAAAGCAATGGGGGAGTATCAAACGAAAAGGAGTATCGGCGTAAACAATAGGTAGAGAATAGAGCGGAAAAGGCTGCGCCTCGGCTTGACGAACCAGTGCATGTCTTCCCAAGCGGTCGTGATCGAACAAAAAGAGGAATATTTACGAAAACATGATGAATTCAAAGCGAAAAGCCAGGCCACGGCTCGGCGGTCCGCTTAATAGCGGTCGCCGAGCCGTTTAAATACGGGTCTTGTCAGCCGTTTCGGCTTTTGTTCTGGCTTTTCTTTTAGTCCGGTGTAGGCGATGAGAATGGCTTTGGCCTCTGACAGCGGCATCCGAGTCGGAGGGTTGCGGTACGAATCGTTGAGAGCGCCAAGGTGCGGAAGGACGGCGAAATCTTGTTTTGTCGGTGGGATGTGGAAGTAGTAGTCGCCGACGGCAACGAGCACGTCGGATTGCTGTTGGCTGTATTTCGGATTGCGGGAAAAATGGAGGCCGACTTTTTTCGCCTTGCCCTCCTCAAGCAGCTTTTCAATCGCCTTTTTCTTTAGAAGATAAAGAAATGAAGGATTCAAAGCGGTTTTGGCATGGCGGTTGACGGTAAAAATCGCTTTGGCAATATTGTCGACCGTCAATTGCAACGGTTTCATCGGCATGTCTCCTTTTTTCTTTCTATTATAACATAGGAAGCGCGTTGTTGGCGGTTTGTCCTACTTCTAGCCGGGAGCAAGCGAAAAAACGGTCAACTCCGGCGGGGCGAAGAAGCGGAGCGGCACCCGTGTCGTACCCAGACCGCGGTTGACGTACAACAAGAGCCCGCCGATGTGATAAAACCCTTCATAATACCGCTCGGACAGCGGTGGCGTGATGAGTGGTCCGATCAACGGCAACTGAATTTGCCCGCCGTGGCTATGGCCGGACAGTTGGACGTGAATCGGATAGCGGCTCGTCTCAAGAGCGCTGTCCGGTTCATGAACGAGAGCGATCGTGTACGTAGCTCGGGGGACGCCGGCGATCATTTTGGCCCAATTCGGCCGGCCGAGCATTAGATCATCACTGCCGGCGATGGCGATGGCGTCCTGCCCGCGGCGCACAAGGACGTGCTCGTTGACCAAAAGCCGGAAGCCCGCCCGTTCCATCAGTCGGCGGTAAATATCTGTTCCGTAGCCGCCGTGGTCATGGTTTCCGTATATGCTGAATTTCCCGAGCGGGGCGCGGATGCCGGCCAACGCCTCAGCGACCGCGTCAGCGTGCGGATACCGATTTGCTTCATGAAGCAAGTCGCCCGTGAAGACGACAAGATCGGGCCTGAGTTCGTTGATGCGGCCGATAATGCGGTAAAAGCGTTCCAAACCATAATAATGGCCGAGATGAAGATCGCTAAACTGCAACAACTTGACGCCGGCAAACGACTTTGGGATGAGCGGATGCGACAGCGCATGGTGCGTCACGGTCAGCTCAGCCGGTTCAATCCAACGCGCGTAGCCATAGGTGGCCGCCATCATCAGCGCTGCACTGAAACTTGTGCGCGTCAGCTTTTTCAAAAAAGCGCGCCGGCTTAGTTTGGTTGTTTCAATATGGTGCATCGTTTCGCCGTCCTTTCACAAGCAGCTCTATTATAACGAAAAAAGAGGGAGAAGGACAATAGGAGGACTAAGATGTTCGAATATTCCATTTACTAAGAAATGCGAGCGAGAAAACCCACTTCTGTGTGGGGAAAATAGTTGTGGGTGAAATTCCAGAATGATCTCCGATGAGAGTTGCAGACGTTTGTTCACAACGCTCGTTGGGGCTATCAGGCGAAGCGTGGCAGGGTGAAAAGCAAAACATATGCAAAAAGGACTCTCTCTGCTATGATGGTGATTGGCGAAAAACAACCAAGAATTAGGAGGGAGAGAGCCCATGGAATTTCAACAACATTGTATCACCAAATCCTTGACATTGAAAGAGATGGAGATGGAGTGATTCCGTGCCTTACAGAACATTTTCGCTGACCTGATGTCTGCCCTGTTGGAGGACATCGTTTCATCGATTTTGCTTACATATCCGCCAGGTTCTTTATTATGCCCAATCAGGAACCTGTTTTTTTCTCCCACAAACATTTTACTTATAAAAAATATCGAATATTCCATAATCATGTAGTATGATAAAAATATGAATGAATCATCACTCATAGGGGGAGAAAAAGATGAATGGAAAAGTCATTATTGTAACCGGCGGGTCGAGCGGAATGGGGAAATATATGGCGAAGCGGTTTGTTTCTGAGGGGGCAAACGTCGTCATTACGGGAAGGCGGGCCGAGGCGCTTGAAGAGGCCAAGCGGGAAATCGCCGCGCCGGATGGAGGGAAAGTGCTTACGATCCCGATGGATGTGCGCAACCCGGAACAAGTGGCGCACATGGTGGAGCGAACTGATGCGGAATTCGGCCGCATCGATGCCCTTATCAACAATGCGGCCGGCAATTTTATCTGCCCGGCGGAAAAGTTGTCCATCAACGGTTGGAACAGCGTCATCAATATTGTGTTGAACGGCACGTTTTACTGCAGTCGGGAAGTTGGCAACTACTGGATTCAACGCGGTTTGAAAGGCAACATCATCAACATTATCGCGACGTACGCTTGGCATGCCGGCGCCGGGGTCATTCATTCCGCCTGCGCCAAAGCCGGAGTGTTGGCGATGACGCGCACGCTCGCGGTCGAGTGGGGGAAGAAATACGGATTCCGCGTCAATGCCATCGCTCCGGGGCCGATCGAGCGCACAGGAGGGGCGGAACGCCTTTGGGAGTCGGAAGAAGCGGAGCGGATGACGTTGGAAAGCGTGCCGCTTGGGCGGCTCGGAACGCCGGAAGAGATCGCGGCGGTCGCTTCGTTTTTGCTTTCGGATGAAGCCGCTTACATCAACGGTGCCTGCATCACCGTCGACGGCGGTCAATGGCTGAATCGGCGTCCGTTTTAGCAACATTTGCTGCGAAGAACCTTGCGGCAAGACCTGCGCCTCTGCGGTGAAAAGGAGGCGTTTAGGAAAAATCGCTCTTGTTTGGTTGCAAACGGTCCTTGGGTGCGAGCGGATTCCTTGTATGGCAAGGAATCCGCTTTTTTGCGCGGGGGATTGGGACAGTTATGCTATAATAGAGGCAGAGAGGGTTGACAAAATGAGGTGAGCGCGATGGATGCATTAGACGTTATGGCCAACTTGCCGCAGGTGATCCCCCACTATCAGCCGATCTTCAGCGCTGACGAGCATGGAGTTATTGGCTATGAAGTACTCGGTCGGTTTCAAACGGAAACAGGGCCGGTCAGTCTTGGGCCGTTTTTTCACGATGAAACCATTCCAGAAGAATTTCGCATCGAAGTGGATGATGTGATCACAAAAAAGGCGCTCGACTATTTTCTGTCGCTTGATGATCAAACGCTGCTCATTTTTTTAAACCGCGACGCCAACTTGCTGATGCTTGACCGCGGCGAATCGTTTTTGCAGCTGCTTCTCACCTATGAAGCGAAAGGGTTGGCGCTTAGCCGCATTATTTTGGAAATCAATGAGCAGCATTTCAAAGGAGACGTCGATCAGCTCAGCCATTTATTGACGTATCTTCGTACATACGGCGTTAAGGTGGCGGTCGACAACATCGCTGAACATAGCATTCATCTTGAGCGGATTGGCGTCTTGTCGCCTGACATTTTAAAAATCGATTTGCGCGAATTGCGGAAAACATCTGTCCACCAAGCATACCAAGAAATCGTTCACTCGATTTCGTTGTTGGCGCGTAAAATTGGCGCGACGTTGTTGTATGAGGACATCGAAACGTCGTTTCAACTTCAGTATGCTTGGCGGCATGGCGGCCGCTATTATCAAGGGTATTATTTGGCCAAGCCGGCTCCTGAGGTCGTGCCGCGCGATTTGCTGAAAGACTTGCTCCGCCAAGAGTGCCATCGCTTCATCCAGCAGGAGAAGAAAAAGCTTGAAACGCTGTATCAAATTGCTGAGCAGTTTCAGCAGCGGATCAGCGCGTTGCTTGGCAAATACAAAAAAGCCGCCGATTTTAACGAGCTCATTTCCCTGTTGGCCGGCGAGCTCGACGATGTTTGCTTCCGCATTTATGTTTGTGATGAGGACGGCTTCCAGCAATCGGGCAATATGTTCAAGCGCGGCGCCCGATGGGAGCTTCAGCCGCAATATTATATGAAAAACTGGAGCTGGCGCCCGTATTTTTTGGAAAACATTATTCGGATGCGCTCGCGTCGAAGAGGGATTTTGTCCGATTTATACACGGATATTGAAACAGGGGAAACGATCCGGACGTATTCGTATCCGATCGATGAGCGCCATTATTTGTTTATCGACTTGTCGTACAGCTACTTGTTCGAGCATGACGCCCATTATTGACTGCATAAAATCGCCTCATTGCGGAAAAGTAAGCATGAGGTGAAACATATGGCACAGCTGATTTTCGTATTATCGATCCTCTCTGTATTGATTGCGGTCATCGGATTCGTTTATACGGTCCGCCTCGGCCGCCAGCAGCGATGGCAAGGAGAGCTTGACGGACCGATCCCGAAAGCGGTTGAGGAGCATGCCTATTTGCGCAACCCAATATTGCTTGCGTATGTGCTCGCCGTCTTGCTCGCTGTGTTTGCCATCGGTTATTTGGCGCTTCGATATTATTGAGCAGAAGGTGTCCCAACAGAGGGGGCACCTTTTTTGATGGCTGCCATGCACAAAATATTACGCATCTGTCTGCTTTAAGGAAAGAAAACCGTTTTTTGATCGTCTCGAAATGACGGTTTTTTCCACGACTTTTTTCCTTTGCCAGCGAATATATATGGAAGCGGAAGAGGCAAAGGGGGAATGAGGATGGCCAAGCGGTTGCTGCCGAGGCTGTCAGACGAGGAGGCGGCGTTATTGCTTGACGTTTTGTTCAGCCAGCAATATGCACTTGAACTCATCCGCTCCGAGCTGGCGGATATCGAAAACGGAGACAAGGCGGTCGATGAACACCGGCACCGGCAGCTGTTGCGTTTATACGACCGCCTGTTGACAGAGGAAGGATAAAAGTCATTGTGCGCTATCGCTATCGCAGGAAGCGATAGTCTTTTTTATGGTATGATAACAGTGTGGAGAGGAGAAGATGCAGAAGAAAGGCGGGACATCGGCATGACATGGGAACACAATGATTTCATGCAAATGACTGTGAAGTCCTTTCTGATTCCGGCGGATAAAGTGGCGCATGTGCAGCCGGGAAATTATTTGGACCATGCGCTGCTCGTCTTGACGAAAACCGGCTATTCGGCGATTCCGGTATTGGACACATCTTATAAGCTTCACGGGCTGATCAGCATGACGATGATGATGGATGCGATTTTAGGATTGGAGCGCATCGAATTTGAACGGCTCGAGACGATGAAGGTGGAAGAAGTGATGAACCGAAACATTCCGCGCCTGCGGCTTAACGACAGCCTGACGAAGGCCATCGGGCTGATTGTCAACCATCCGTTTGTCTGTGTGGAAAATGACGATGGTTATTTTGCAGGCATTTTCACTCGCCGGGAAATACTGAAACAACTGAATAAACGGCTGCAGAGGTCTAATGGCGGCCGGAAGCCAGGCCGAAAAGAAGCTGAACAATGAGCAGAAAAGTAATCGTGTGCAATATCAAGCGCAGCTGATGTTGTTTCAGTTTTTGTGCGACCCGGACCGATGCTTGGGCGCCGATCAATGATCCCATCGCCAAGAACGGAGCGATGTGCCAGTTCACATGGCCGCTGTATAGATAAGACGCCAGTGCGCCAAAACAGCTAATGAATGTTTGGAATCTTGTCAGCGCCATGGCCGATAAATAATCCATGCCGGCGCGCAAGTAGGCATACATGAGCATGGTGGCTTGGCCGGGGCCAAACATGCCATCATAGACGCTAATGCCATACAAAACCGGATAGAAGGTTTTTGGGAGAGCAGGGGCCGTTGCCGATGATTTGGGCTTTTTTTTGAAAAATTGCAAGCCTAGGGCAAACAACAGCAACATGATCGCGATAATGGTCATCGTTCGTTCAGACAACAGCGAGGCGATGGCCCCACCTGCGGCTCCCCCGCCGAGGCTGATCGGGATGATCGGAAGCAGTTGTTTCCCGTGAATGGTTTGCCGGCGAAACAAGACGAAGAAGCTGGAAAACGAGCTGATGGTATTGGAAAACTTGGCGGAGGAAATGGCTTGATGGATGGGAACACCGAGCATAAGCAGAACGGGCATGCCAATGAAACCGCCGCCGCCAGCTAATGTACCAACGAATGAGGCAGCAAACCCAACGAGGACAAACAGCATCCAGTCCATGTAGAGATCTCCTTTCGACAAGCGTTCTACAACTATTTTATTTATGTTATAATAATAAGGAAATATTAAAAAAATGGACGAAAATGATAAGAAAAGCTTATCAAAAGGATGGTCGTTTTGAATACTTCAGAGTATGAAGTCCTCGCCGTTTTGGCGGAAGAATTAAATATGAGAAAAGCGGCAGCTCGGCTGTATGTGACGCAGTCGGCGTTGTCTCAACGGCTGCAGGCGATCGAAGCGAGCTGGAATGCGAAAATATTTATCCGGTCTCCGCGAGGGTTGCTGTTAACGCCAGAGGGGGAAAAAATTGTCCAACTGGCGAAAGAGATCGTGCAGAAAACGAATCGAGTAAAAGAAGAGATCAAACAACGGGTCGGACAAATCAGCGGGACGTTAACGATAGCGGTCACTTCCATTGTTGCCCAGCATTGGCTGCCCCCCGTTTTAAAAACATTCATCAAGTTATATCCGGATGTCAACGTTTCGTTGACGACAGGATGGACAAGTGAAGTCCTAAGCCACATGTATGAAAATCGGTTTCAGCTTGGGATTGTTCGCGGAGAGCCCAACTGGAGCGGGATCGCGACGCGGCTATTTACCGATCAGCTCTATTTAGTAGACCAGGAAATTCACTCTTTGGAGCAGTTGCGCCATACCGAACGCCCGTTTATTCAATTTAAAAGCGATTCCACCTATTCGCTGCATATTCAACAATGGTGGCATGAGCAATTTCAAGCCTTGCCCGCGCGCACGGTGATGGTCGACCAAATTGAAACATGCAAACAGCTTGCTTATCATGGCGTTGGTTATGCGATTTTACCGGAAATCGCTTTAGATGACCGGGAACAACATCTTGTTCATATGATACCGTTAAAAAATAAGCATGGTGAGCCAATGACGAGAGATACATGGCTGATCAGCTCGGAAGCGGCATGGCAGCTTCCGCAAGTACAAGCCTTCGAGAAGGTGCTGCAACATTTTGTCCCATGAATTTATGCTTGTCACGATGATCTCTGTTTTGCTAAAGTAAAAAAGAATACAGATGCAAAGGAGGATGTCGCCCATGAAGATGATGGACGCCAATGAAATCATTTCGTTTATTCAAAACAGCAAAAAATCAACGCCTGTGAAAGTATACATAAAAGGGGATCTTGATGGCATCGATTTCGGCCCAAGCGCGAAAACGTTTATGACCGGCAACGTCGGCATCGTGTTTGGCGAGTGGCAAGACATTCAAGCCGCCATCGAGGCGAATCAAGACAAAATCGAGGACTATGTTGTCGAGAACGACCGCCGCAACTCGGCCATTCCGCTCTTGGATTTGAAAGGCATCAAGGCGCGCATCGAGCCGGGCGCGATCATCCGTGATCATGTCGAAATCGGCGACAACGCCGTCATTATGATGGGAGCGGTGATCAACATCGGCGCCGTCGTCGGCGAAGGAACGATGATCGACATGAACGCCGTGCTCGGCGGCCGGGCGACGGTCGGGAAAAACTGCCATATCGGCGCCGGTGCCGTGCTGGCCGGCGTGATCGAGCCGCCATCGGCCAAGCCGGTTGTCATTGAAGATGATGTGCTTGTCGGGGCGAACGCCGTCATTTTAGAAGGCGTCACCGTCGGCAAAGGGGCGGTCGTCGCTGCGGGCGCGGTCGTCGTCGAAGACGTGCCGCCGTATACGGTGGTCGCCGGCGTGCCGGCGCGCGTCATTAAGCAAATCGACGAGCAAACGCGGGCGAAAACGGAGATCAAACAGGAGCTTCGCCAATTATAATCACACGAAAGGCTGTCCCTTTACGAGGACAGCTTTTTTGCCCATGGAGGAGAGAAGATGGAAGCGATCAGCCCATTTGTCGCCATTCGCCGCGACTTGCATCAAATCCCGGAGCTTGGGTTTCAAGAGTTTAAGACGCAGCACTATTTGCTTCGCTATATCCAATCGTTGCCGCAAGAGCGGCTTCAAGTCCGGACGTGGAAAACCGGGATTTTTGTCAAAGTCAACGGAACATCACCGCGCAAAACGATCGGCTACCGCGCCGATATGGATGGGCTGCCGATTCGCGAGGAGACGGGCTTGCCGTATCGGTCGAAGCATGAAGGCTGCATGCATGCGTGCGGCCACGATGTCCATATGAGCATCGCCCTTGGCGTGCTCACCCATTTTGCTCATCATCCGCTGCAAGATGACTTGCTGTTTATTTTCCAGCCGGCTGAGGAAGGGCCGGGCGGGGCAAAGCCGATGGTCGAAAGCGACATCATGCAGGAATGGAAGCCGGATATGATCGTCGCCCTGCATATTGCCCCGGAATATCCGGTCGGCACGATCGCAACGAAAGAAGGGCTGCTGTTTGCCAATACGTCGGAGCTGTTTATCGACTTGGAGGGAAAAGGCGGCCACGCGGCGTTTCCGCATTTGGCGAATGACATGGTCGTCGCCGCTTGTGCATTGGTGACGCAGCTGCAGTCGATTGTCGCCCGCAACGTCGACCCGCTTGACAGCGCGGTCATTACGATCGGAAAAATTATCGGCGGGACGGTGCAAAACGTCATCGCCGAGCGCGCTCGGCTCGAGGGGACGATTCGGACGCTGTCGGCTGCGGTGATGCAGAAGGTGAAGCGGCGGATTGAAGCGATGGTGCATGGCATTGAAGTCGCGTACGAATGTGAAGCCACCATTGATTACGGGGCTATGTACCATCAAGTGTACAACGATCCGGAGCTGACAGCGGAATTTATGAAGTTTGCTGAGGCGCACGGCGGCGTGAATGTCATCGGTTGCAAAGAGGCGATGACCGGTGAAGATTTCGGCTACATGTTGGCGGACATTCCGGGTTTTATGTTTTGGCTTGGCGTTGATTCGCCATACGGGCTGCACCATGCAAAACTGGCTCCGAACGAGGAAGCGATCGACCGCGCCATTGCTTTTTTGATCGACTATTTTTCCTGGAAGGGGAATTCGGAAGTATAGTTCCACCTCTGACAAGGCACATTATATGTGTGAGGAGGTGGAGTGGGATGGCGAAAATTGGTGTTGAGCCATCGCTGACTGATGTGCAAGAGGCGTTGAGAGAAAGAGGGCATGACGTTGTACCGCTCCGTGGGGAGCAAGACGCAAGAGGTTGCGACTGCTGCGTCATTACCGGCCTGGACGCCAATATCGCCGGCATTCACAACATCGTAACGTCCGGTCCGGTCATTGAAGCGAGTGGGCTCACCGCGGACGAGATTTGCCAAAAAGTCGAAGAAAAACTTCGCTAATGATCGAACGTTCGGGCTGTGCGCTGGCAGCCCGTTTTTGGCGAAATGGTGAAATCGCATAGCGTAAAGGAATGGCGGAAAGGGAACGAAGACTGTTTTCGTTCCTTTTTCTTTTTTGCTAAAATAAGGGGAAGGACCATGCTTGATCAACGATGGAGGAGTGGCAATGAAAAAGAAACAGTTTGCTGTCATCGGCCTCGGGCGTTTTGGCGGCAGCATCTGCCGGACGCTGAGCGAACAAGGGATGGAAGTATTGGCTATCGATATTGATGAAGACCGGGTAAACGAATTTGCCTCGATCGCTTCGCACGCCGTCGTCGGCGACACGACCGATGAAAACGTGTTGAAAAGCTTAGGCATCCGCAACTTCGATCATGTCATTGTCGCGATCGGCGACAACATCCAGGCGAGCATTTTGACGACGCTGATTTTAAAAGAGCTCGGCGTCCACCATATTACGGTCAAGGCGACGAACGATTACCATGAGAAAGTGCTGAAAAAAATCGGTGCTGATCAAATCGTGCATCCAGAGCGGGACATGGGCGAGCGGATCGCCCACAATTTGATTTCCAATAACGTCTTAGATTATCTGGAGCTGTCGGACAAATACAGCATTGTCGAAATCGTGGCAAGCGAGCGGTTGGACGGCCATTCGCTTTTGGAGCTTGACATCCGCGCCCGCTACGGCATCAACATCGTCGCCATTAAGCGCGGGGCAAGCGTCATCGTTTCGCCGCTCGCCTCGGAAATCATCCGCAAAGGCGACGTGTTGGTCGTCATCGGCGCTGACAGCGACATTGACCGATTCGAGGAAGAAGTCGTTGGTTGACAGTTGGCAGGAGGCTTGTGCATGATGATGACGGAAAAAGGGCATCCTTTTGCAAGGACGCCCTTTTTCTTTAGATTTCCATGATGATCGGCAAAATCATTGGCCGCCGTTTTGTCCGCTCGTACAAGAACGGAGCGAGCGTTTCCGTAATTTCGTTTTTGATTTCCGCCCATTGGTTCGTTTTTCGTTCCAGCACTTTTTCGAGATGTTTCGTGATCAACACCTGCGCTTCGCTGATCAAATCACCTGACTCGCGCATATAGACGAAGCCGCGAGAGATGATATCCGGGCCGGCGGCGATTTTGAACTCTTTCATGTTGATGCTGACGACGACAATCACGAGCCCTTCTTCGGATAAAATGCGGCGGTCGCGCAGGACGATGTTGCCGATGTCGCCGACGCCGCTGCCGTCGATGTAGACGGAGCCGGACGGGATCTTGCCGACGATGCGCGCTTCTTTGTCGCTGATGCCAAGCACTTCGCCGTTGTCCATGATAAAGCAGTTTTCCTCCGGCACGCCGCAGTCAATGGCGAGCTTGGCATGCATTTTTTGCATCCGGTATTCGCCGTGGATCGGCATGAAATATTTCGGCTTCATCAGCCGGATCATCAATTTTTGTTCTTCCTGCCCGCCGTGGCCGGACGTATGGATGTCGTTGAGCGGGCCATGAATCACCTCTGCGCCGGCTCGGTACAGCATGTTGATCGTCCGGTTGACGCTCACCGTGTTGCCCGGGATCGGCGATGAGGAAAAGACGACCGTGTCGCCCGGGATGATTTGAATTTGCCGGTGCGTGCCGTTGGCAATGCGCGACAAGGCGGCCATCGGCTCCCCTTGGCTGCCGGTGCATAAAATCGTCACCCGGTTGGCCGGCAGGCGGTTGATTTCGTTCGCGTCGACGAACGTGCCTTTCGGGCATTTGATATAGCCGAGGTCTTGTCCGATTTCAATCGCCGCTTCCATGCTGCGGCCGAAGACAGCGATTTTTCGGTTGTTGGCGACGGCTGCTTCTGTCACCTGTTGAAGACGGTGGATGTTTGATGCAAATGTGGCGAAAATGATGCGCCCTTCCACCTTGCGGAAAATGTCGTGAATACTTTCGCCGACGCGCCGCTCCGACATCGTAAAATGTGGAATCTCGCTGTTCGTGCTGTCCGACATGAGGCAAAGAACGCCTTCTTTCCCAATTTCGGCCATTTTTGTCAAATTGGCCGGCTCGCCGACCGGCGTAAAAGTCGAATTTAAAATCCCCGGTATGGACGATTTGACCAACCGGCGTTTTGACGACAATGCCGTAGCTGTCCGGAATGCTGTGTGTCGTCCGGAAAAAGGTAACGGCCGTTTTTTGGAAGCGAATGACATCGTCTTCGCGAATTTCAATGAGCTTTGCTTGGCGCAACAAGCCATGTTCCTCAAGTTTGTTGCGAATCAGTCCAAGCGCCAATTTGCCGCCGTAAATCGGGATGTTCAGCTGCCGGAGCAAATACGGAATGCCACCGATATGGTCTTCGTGCCCGTGGGTGATGAACAGTCCTTTCACTTTGTCCGCGTGCTTCACTAAATAGGAGTAGTCTGGAATGACATAGTCGATCCCGAGCAACTCATCTTCCGGAAACTTAATGCCTGCGTCAATGACAATGATTTCGTCTTGGAATTGTACGCCGTATGTATTTTTTCCGATTTCACCCAGTCCGCCGAGGGCAAAAATGCCAACTTGCTGGTCAGCTAACAGCTTCATGATGAAATCTCCAATACTTGAAAGTTCGGCTTTTCTTTTCGTATTCTAGATGCGCTCCCTCTAACGGCTGAATATACTCAATATTGATCGGACGATCTTCGAGTTTTCGGCGTACATCCCGCTCTGATTCTGCTTCGATGTAGAGTGTTTTCGTTTTTTCTCTCACAGGCACCTCGTCTGCGTTTTCTTGGTAAAACACTTTGAAAATCATCGTGAAATCTCTCCTTATCGTACAATAGTTGCTCTATCTATTATATAAGAATGTAACTTTCTTTTCATGTGTTTTGTTGCCAAAAGCAAAAACAGGCGTAAGATGTGCCGACGATATGCATCATCTTTGACGAATGTGGCCCGCTTTATTCGCTAAAGTGGGAAAGAAGCCCTTCGAATGGAAGGGCTGTTGTTGTAACGGTCAGGCGATCAATTTTTTCCGGAGCAGGTCTTTCCACTGTTGAAGCAGCTTTTTTTTCAGCTTTTTCAACATGTTTCATCACTCCTTACCTTTTATTGTACTCATTTTGCGGCGAAAGTAAATGTTCTATTATATATGATATGTAGGCCGAGGCTTGTTTTTCATGGGTAAAAATGGAACAGATCGTGCCTCTTGGTTGACATTCCGGGCGTTTTTCAGTACGGTAAACAATGAACAACTTTTCAACAAGGGGAAAGTGAACGTGGGCAGAAAAATCGTCTTTTTCGACATCGACGGCACGCTGCTTGATGAGCAAAAGCAACTGCCGCTGTCAACGATCGAAGCGGTTCGCCGCCTGAAGCAGTCGGGCGTTTATGTCGCCATCGCCACCGGACGCGCTCCGTTTATGTTTGAGCACGTGCGCAAACAGCTTGGCATTGATTCGTTCGTCAGCTTCAACGGTCAGTACGTCGTTTTTGAAGGGAATGTGCTATACAAACAGCCGCTTTCGCGTGAGAAAGTGAGAGCGCTGACCGAGGATGCCCATCGCCACGGACATCCTCTCGTATTTATGAACGCCGATGAAATGCGGGCCAGCGTCGATGACCATCCGCACATCCACGTCAGCATGGCGAGCCTAAAATTCGCCCACCCGCCTATCGACCCTCTTTATTATGAGAACAAGGACATTTACCAAGCGCTTCTGTTTTGCCGCGCTGAGGAAGAAGAACGGTATGTGCGCAACTATCCCGAATTTCGCTTCGTCCGTTGGCACGACGTCTCGGACCGATGTGTTGCCGGCAGGGGGCTCGAAGGCGGAAGGCATCCGCATAATGATCGAAAAGCTCGGGATCGATGCGAAGGATGTGTACGCGTTCGGCGACGGATTGAATGACATTGAAATGCTCTCGTTCGTCGGAACCGGGGTGGCGATGGGCAACGCCCATGAGGAAGTGAAAAGGGTCGCCGACTTCGTTACGAAGCCGGTCGATAAGGAAGGCATTTGGTACGGATTGAAACAGCTGCAGCTCATCCGATGAAAAGCGGCCTTGGCCTTTTCGGCTGGGCCGCTCGCCCATTTACAGGGGCTTTTAGCGCCCGATCGGAATCGCCCCGTCCGGCACTTGAAACGGGTCATCGGGGTTGATGCGGTCATAGAACATAATGCCGTTTAAGTGATCGATTTCATGTTGGAAGACGATGGCCGGCAACCCTTTCAAGCGCAGTGTGACTTCTTCGCGTCGATCGTCGTCCCGGTGACAGTGATGCGGGCATAGCGCGGCACATACCCGGCACGTCGCGTCGACTGACAGACATCCTTCCCCGGTCGTCAAGTAACATGTTGCACCGAATGGCTGACGATTTTTGGGTTGAACAAGGCGTAGCTGTACAGCGTTCCATTTTCATCGGTGACATGGACGGCGATCATCCGCTTCGAGACGTTGATTTGCGGGCGGCAAGACCGATGCCGGGCCGAAGGCCGTATTTGGCGGCCAGCTCTGGATCTTGGCTCATCTTGACGTAGTCAAGAAGGCTTTGCAAAATGCGTTTATCCTCTTCCGAAGGGGGAAGGGGAACGGGTTCGGCGATTTCCGCAATGTCGGATGCCCCTCTTTGATGATGTCTTTCATCGTGATCATTCGCTTCGCTCACTCCCTACGTTTGGCATCGCTGTCTATCGTTTAGTCTAACAAAATGAGCATCGATCGTAAATAAAACGCAGCTGCACAAATATATTATTCGGGTATAAGGAAAGTAACTCAGATCAACGAAAGAAAACGCTTCCACTTTCTTGTCAAGTCACTGTTTGTTTTATATTTTGTGAAAATATAATACAGGATTCATACAGATGGTGAGGGATGTAATATAACAGTTTGCCGACGAATATTATGAATTCCAATTTTGTACAAAGATAAGGCGAAAACATGAGAAATCAAAGTCGTTGACGGTTGACCCAAGAACGTGTAAACTAAATTTGCAAATGCGTATTGTACTAATTTGGTTTTGAAAAATAGTGAAACAGATGTTGGCGCCTTTGTTGCTTGCGTTGGCGCCGAATGGCGGCCGTTTTTTATTTCTCTTTCACTTTGGGTACATTAATAGTATATGGGCGAATGTATCCTGATTTCTAAAATTTTCAATGAAGGCAGAGGTGAATAACATGGGTGTGAAAACTCCCAGTTTCGATTTGCGGAGCAGCTCGAGAAAGTAGCCGAGCAGTTCCCGACGTTTCAAATTTTGAATGAAGAAGGCGAAATCGTCAACAAAGCGGCGATGCCGGAGTTAAGCGATGAGCAGCTGAAAGAGCTGATGCGCCGCATGGTGTATACGCGCGTCCTCGACCAACGTTCCATTTCGTTGAACCGCCAGGGCCGACTCGGGTTTTACGCGCGACCGCTGGGCAGGAAGCGAGCCAAATCGCCAGCAGTTTGCGCTTGAGAAAGAAGACTTCATTTTGCCGGGATATCGCGATGTGCCACAAATCATTTGGCACGGGCTTCCGCTTATCAAGCGTTTTTGTTCTCGCGCGGCACTTTCATGGCAACCAAATTCTGAAGGCGTCAACGTCTTGCCGCCGCAAATTATTATCGGGGCTCAATACATTCAAGCAGCCGGCGTGGCGCTCGGCTTGAAAATGCGGGGCAAAAAAGCGGTAGCCATTACATACACGGGCGACGGCGGGACATCGCAAGGCGACTTTTACGAGGGCATCAACTTCGCGGGGCGTTTAAAGCGCCGGCCATCTTTGTCGTGCAAAACAACCGCTTTGGCATTTCGACGCCGGTTGAAAAGCAGACGGTCGCCAAAACATTGGCGCAAAAAGCGGTCGCTGCCGGCATTCCGGGCATTCAAGTCGACGGCATGGATCCGCTTGCGGTCTACGCCGCGGTGAAAGCAGCCCGCGAACGCGCGATTAACGGCGAAGGGCCGACGCTCATTGAAACTCTTTGCTTCCGCTACGGTCCGCACACGATGTCCGGCGACGATCCGACGCGCTATCGTTCGAAGGAACTCGAAAACGAATGGGCGAAAAAGACCGCTTGTCCGTTTCCGGAAGTTTTTAGAAGCGAAAGGCCTATGGAGCCGAAGAGGAAGAAAACCGCGTCATCGAGCAGGCGAAAGAGGACATCAAGGAAGCAATCAAAAAAGCGGACGAAACGCCGAAACAAAAAGTGACCGACTTAATCAGCATTATGTTCGAAGAGCTGCCGGCGAACTTAAAAGAGCAGTATGAAATTTATAAAGAGAAGGAGTCGAAGTAAGCCATGGCGCAAATGACAATGGTTCAAGCGATCACCGATGCGCTGCGCATCGAGATGAAAAACGATCCGAACGTGCTGGTGTTTGGCGAAGACGTTGGGGTCAACGGCGGCGTATTCCGGGTGACCGAAGGGCTGCAAGCTGAGTTTGGCGAAGAGCGCGTGTTTGATACGCCGCTTGCTGAATCAGGGATCGGCGGTTTGGCGATCGGCTTGGCTTTGCAAGGGTTCCGCCCGGTGCCGGAAATTCAGTTTTTCGGGTTCGTCTATGAGGCGATGGATGCGATTTGTGGACAAATGGCCCGCATCCGCTACCGCACTGGCGGCCGCTATCATGTGCCGATTACGATTCGTTCGCCATTTGGCGGCGGCGTTCATAC